>CAZDOZ010000261.1:0-1594 GCA_964507175.1 uncultured Anaerolineae bacterium | reverse complement strand
AAACATTTCTAAGCATCCTCATTCTGAAGAGGCAGGGCACCAAGGGAAAGGCTACCAGCCGTTAGCAGTCAGCCGTTAGCCGGCAGCAAGGCATCTCCGGCGCATGGCTTTCTGCAGATGGCTATCGGCTAACAGCGCAAAATGACGCGCCGTCACATGACAGTAGCTCCCCACTACTTCAGAATGTAATACGTGCCTTTTTTCTCGCCGATTTTCAGCAGCACGCCTCGCTCCACCAGGTCCACCAGGTCCAGGCGCAAAGTCTCGGTAGAGACATGTGGGCAGAGCTTGTGGTACTCACGGTTCGTTATCCTGCCGTGCTCCTGCAGGTACTGAAGCGCCCGCAACTGGCGCTCGTTCATGTTCTCCTCCCACTCCGGCATCAGCACAGGCTTGCGGACGTTCTGCATGACCAGCATGAATCGGTACGGAGTGGAGTCAAGTTTGGGCGGCGGCTGGCCGTTCTTCGCCAACGATTCGAATATCCTGTCCATCCCAAGACCCAGTTCCTCGATGTAGCCCCATTGCATCAGGCCGTTGACGATGCGCGGGTTCCGGGAGTAGTGTTCTTCCAGAATGTTGTCCAGGGTGATGTAGCCAGGGAGCCCACCGGGGCTGACGATCTCCAGGCGATCGCTGAACATCCGCACCTCGATTTTCCGCCCGGCGATGCGATAATCCCTGTGGCATACTGCATTCACCAGCGCCTCCCGCACGGCAACTTTCGGGTACTCGGTGCGTTCCTCTCGTACCAGCCCTCTGACCACAGCTTCTTTCGTCATGTCCTCCCAGATCACCTGCCATGCCCGGTCGATGATCCGTGCCAGCGGACCATTGATCTCCTCCCTGCGGGTGTATCCCGGAAGGCCACCCGGCCCGCGCGGCTCTTTGCCCAAGAAATGGACAAAAACCAGACCGCTTTGAGGAAGAAAGAAATGGGAGTTCCCGCCGAACAGGAGAATCCCGGCTACGGTTGGCTTCCCTCTCATGTCCAGGGCGCCGATGGCCCGCAGGAGTGCCTCTTTCGTGCCTTTCCATGGCCGTCCGGTCCGTTCTTCCCGCTTCTCCATGTATTCGGCGATAACTTCGTCGTCCAGATCGTCAATGCTGGCCCCGGCCACCGTTTCCTGTTCGAAGCTGCCAGTGCTCTTGGTCGCTGCCAGGTGTCGGATGTCCTGCCCCCCCAGGGGATGATTCCGATTGCCAGAGCGTACCAGAACGCGCCCATCCGCCAGGGAGTGAAGTTCCTGGCTCCGGGGGACCTGGAGCACGTACGCTTCCAGCCCGTCCGACACCTCCTCCACGTGGATGTCGCCGAGGGTCACAGGAGGGCTACAGGAAACCACAGCCTCCCGCAGGACATTCTCTGCATCCTCCGAGGAGAAAGCCCCGGTGACCTCCCCTTCCGGCGTCACGCCGAGCACGATAGTGCCCCCGTCACTGTTGGCGAATGCCACCAGCGTTCCCGCCAGGGCGTCTTTGTCCGGATATGGGATATATTCCAGCTGCTGACCAGGCTTACGCATCGCCCCTATCGCTTCCTCAATTACAAAGGTTTGCCTTCTTGCCCTGTCTCCTCCTCGGGCTTCCGAGG
>CAZDOZ010000260.1:0-1606 GCA_964507175.1 uncultured Anaerolineae bacterium | reverse complement strand
GTCTCTGCCTCAGTGCAGTATCTTGCTCAGGAACTCCTTGGTGCGTTCCTCTTTCGGCGCCGTGAACAGCCACTCCGGAGTGGTTTCCTCCACGATCTTCCCAGCATCCATGAAGAGGATCCGGTCGGCAGCCGCTCTCACGAAGCCCATCTCGTGGGAGACCACCACCATCGTCATCCCTTCCTCTGCCAGCTCCAGCATCACATCCAGCACTTCCTTGATCATCTCCGGGTCGAGGGCGGAAGTAGGCTCGTCGAATAGCATGATTTTCGGCTGCATTGCGAGAGCGCGGGCGATAGCGACGCGCTGCTGCTGCCCACCGGAAAGCTGGGCAGGATAGGAATCTGCTTTGTCCGGAATCCCGACTTTCGCCAGAAGTTCCGTGGCGATTTTCTTCGCTTCTTCCCCGCTCCGCTTCCTCACGATCCGCTGCGCCAGGGTCACATTCTCCAGGGCGGTCAGGTGCGGGAAGAGGTTGAATTGCTGGAAAACCATGCCGACTTCCGCGCGCACGGCATCGATATTGGTCTTCTCGTGGGAGAGCTCTATACCATCAATGACAATGCGACCGCGATCGGGGCGCTCGAGGTAGTTCAGGCAACGCAAAGTCGTGCTCTTGCCAGAACCACTGGGACCAATGACGACCAACACCTCACCCTGATGGACTGTGAAACTAACGTCATCCACAGCCACAACGCTGCCAAACCTCTTGACAAGGTGCTCGACAGTGATAACCTCAGGCCCAAGTATCTTGTCTTTCATTTTTCTATCTCCTTTCAAAGGAGGTCTTCTTTTCGGTCCATCTCACCAGAAGAGACAGCCCGATGGTCATAATCAAGTACATCAAAGCCACCATGTTCCAGGTCGCGAACGTCCGGAACGTCCTGGAGACGTTGAGCCTACCCAGGTAGGTCAGATCTCGGATGGATAGCACCGACACCAGGGACGTATCCTTCAGCATTGCGACCAGGTTGTTGCCCAAGGGGGGCAAAATCACCCTGAATGCCTGCGGCAGAATGATGTAACGCATGGCCTGCGTGTAGCTCATGCCCAAAGACCTGGCGGCTTCCATCTGTCCTTTGCCAATGGATTCGATGCCAGCCCGGAAGACCTCGGCCAGGTAAGCGCCATAACCTATGCCCAGGCCGAGCACGCCTCTGGTGATCAGGTTCCTGATGTGCAAAGGTGGAGCCACCACGTAGCCAATGTAGAGGAGCAACACCAGCAATGGAATGCCGCGGATTATCTCCACATAAAGAGTGCCGAGAGTGTAAAGAATTGGATTCTTGGACACCCGGCCGAGTCCTGCCAAAAGCCCAAGGACCAGGGCCAGTGAGTAGGCAACCACCGTCAGCAATAGCGTGATCTTGACGCCGGAGAGCAGGAACCTCACCGTATCCTGGTACACGGGCGAAAGCAATGTCACGATGATCGCGAGCAAGATGATTAGACCGAGGATGAGACCCCACCAGGGGGTGTTCTCGAACGAAATTGGAAGCAATCTCCCTTTTGATTCGGCCTCCGTTAGCATAAGTTCCTCCTGTAAACGTGCGTGATGAATGAGATTTCGACTCTCCTACTCCCTCACCGCAAAGCCTGCCAAAGC
>CAZDOZ010000259.1:0-1638 GCA_964507175.1 uncultured Anaerolineae bacterium | reverse complement strand
TATGGGCATGTTGTAGGATTGCTCCATCCTGCAAGGTGGAAACGTGGGGGAAAGTCGGGTTCAGGGTGAGGGGCCCATGGATTTCGTGTAGCCCAAGCTTGTTCGAGCAGCATCAGTTTTTTGGTGTGGGGCAAGGGTGAACTTATGGCGCAGTTCGGGAATTGGGTCGGCGGCCGCAGAGAGGTACGTCGATTCCAGTGTGGGGTTTTCCACGATCGCCGCTGTGAGCCGGGGTGCGTGGACTGGCGCGCCGGTCCGCCTGCGCACGAGTGCGGTACCGCCGAAATGGTCGGCATGGGCGTGGGTGATGAGGATGGCGGTAACGGAAAGCCACTCGCTGGCCAGGAATTTCACGATTTTGCGTCCGGCATCTTTGTCCAACCCGGTGTTCACGAGAAGTGCATTCCGGCCATGGACGAGAACACCTGCATTGGAGCCGCCCCGCGGGTGGTAGATGCCGGGCGCAGGAGAGATGGCTTTCACTAGCTTTACCTTGGCTATAAGCCTCTGGCCTTCCTCAGAAACGCTGGGATATTGATGTCGTCCACTGGTTCGTGGGTGTCCCGCAGTGGTATCGTGCGGCCGCTGGACGCCGTTACTTTCTTCTCCACAGTAAATCCGGTGGCAATCAGGGTGATCCGAAGCGTGTCGCTCATCTGCGGGTCTATGACCGCGCCGAATATAATGTTGGCCTCCGGATCCGCCGTCCTGTGGATAATCTCCGCAGCTTCGTTGACTTCATGCATCCCCATATCAGGCCCCCCGGTGATGTTGAACAATATCCCTTTCGCTCCATCGATGCTGATGTCCAGGAGCTGGCTGTGGATTGCTTTCTCCGCGGCCTCCCTGGCGCGATTCTCGCCGTTGGCCTCGCCGATGGACATCAGGGCAGCACCGCCTTCTTTCATTATGGCCCGCACGTCGGCGAAGTCCACGTTGATGAGGCCGGGGATGGTGATTAGTTCCGAGATCCCCTGGATGCCCTGACGAAGCACGTCGTCTGCCAGCCTGAATGCATCCTGAAGGCTAACCTTTTTATCGGTGATCTGGAGAAGCCTGTCATTGGGTATGGAGATCAGAGTGTCCACTGTCTCCTGGAGCACTTTGAGGCCATCCTCTGCGACCTGCATCCGGCGTTTCCCTTCGAAGGAGAACGGCTTGGTGACCACACCGATGGTCAAAGCGCCGGCCTCTCTGGCCAGGGTGGCAATTGCCGGAGAGGCACCGGTGCCGGTCCCGCCTCCGATGCCAGCGGTCACGAAGACCATGTCAGCACCATCTATGACCTTGCGGATATCCTCTTGGGATTCCTCAGCCGCTTTCCGGCCGACCTCCGGATCTCCGCCGGATCCCAGCCCTTTGGTCAGCTTGTCGCCAATCCTCAGCTTGGTAGGCGCTTTGGAAAGCACAAGCGCTTGGGCGTCTGTGTTCACGGCGATGAACTCCACGCCCTGAATCCCTTCGGCGATCATACGATCCACGGCGTTGGAGCCGCCTCCTCCGACGCCGACTACTTTGATCTGGGCAAAATCGTCCATGATCGGTTGTTTGTTAGCCATCTCTCATCTCCTTTCTAAATTTTCGACTTTTGACAATCGGGCTGCCCTGCTGGGCTGAGTTTTTCGCCTTGAAGGCAGG
>CAZDOZ010000258.1:0-1644 GCA_964507175.1 uncultured Anaerolineae bacterium | reverse complement strand
TCCCGCTTGTTGCGCAGCATCTCCAGGGCGTTTATCAGCCTGGGCCTGGTGGTGTGTGGCTCGATGACGTCGTCCACGAACCCCCTGGACGCGGCCACGTATGGGTTGGCAAGCTTCTCCCGATACTCTTCCACCAGTTTTTGCTTCAGTGTGTCCGGATCCTCCGCCGCGGCTAGCTGCCGTTTGTAGATGATTTTGACCGCTCCATCCGGGCCCATGACGGCTATCTCTGCTGTAGGCCATGCGAACACCAGGTCGGCTCGAATGTGGCGGGAGTTCGTCACGCAGTAGGCGCCGCCGTAGGATTTTCTGGTGATCACCGTGATCTTCGGCACTGTGGCTTCGGCGAAAGCGTACAGGATCTTTGCCCCATGCCGGATGATGCCGCCGTGTTCCTGGGCGACGCCCGGCATGTAGCCCGGCACGTCCTCGAAGACTACCAGCGGGATGTTGAACGCATCGCAGAATCGGATGAACCGTGCTGCTTTCACCGATGCATTGATGTCCAGTACCCCTGCCAGCACCGCTGGCTGCTGGGCTACTACGCCGACGGAATGCCCGCCAAGCCTGGTGAATCCAATGATGATATTCTGGGCCCAATGAGGCATGACTTCGAAGAATTCGCCGTCGTCCACTATGTGCTGGATTACCTCTTTCATATCGTACGGCTTGTTGGGGTTGTCCGGCACGATGTCGTCCAGCTCCCCGTCCATGCGCATCGGGTCGTCCTTGGGGGCAACAAAAGGCGGCTCTTCCAGGTTGTTCTGCGGGATGTAGGAGAGGAGCTTCTGGACGGTGTAGATGGCGTCTTCTTCGGTATCCACCGCGAAATGGGCCACGCCGCTCCTGGTTGCATGAACCCAGGCACCACCCAGCTCGTCGAAAGTGACATCCTCGTGGGTGACAGCTTTCACCACTTCCGGCCCGGTGATAAACATGTAGCTGGTGTCTTTCACCATCACTATGAAATCGGTTATGGCGGGTGAATAGACCGCGCCCCCGGCGCAAGGCCCCATGATGAGGGATATCTGAGGAATCACTCCGGAAGCAAGCACGTTCCTCAGGAATATGTCAGCATATCCTCCCAGAGAGACTACGCCTTCCTGGATCCTGGCGCCGCCGGAGTCGTTTATCCCAATGATAGGGGTCCCGTTTTTCATCGCCATCTCCATCACCTTGATGATCTTTTCAGCGTGTGCTTCGGACAGCGACCCCCCGAAGACAGTGAAATCCTGGGAGTAAACGAGGACCGGCCTGCCATCGATGGTGCCATATCCGGTCACTACTCCATCACCCAAGGGGCGGTTCTTCTCCAGCCCGAAGTCGTGGGAGCGGTGGGTGACAAACATATCCAGTTCGCGAAAACTCCCTTTGTCCAGCAGAAGATCCAGCCGCTCTCTGGCTGTCAGCTTCCCCTTCTCGTGCTGGACTTTTACCCTTCTCTCGCCGCCTCCGAGCTTTGCCTGCTCCCTCAGGCGCCTGAGATATTTGATCTTGGGGTTCTCTTCGGGCATTTCCCCCTCCTCTGTGATTTATGGGCAGCACCAAAGCGCTGAAACATAAGAACACCTGTGCGCCCGGAAGGTCGCGAAAAAGCTCGACAGGAAGCACTGTCGGCGCCCACCTCCGTTCGATGCTCAAAGC
>CAZDOZ010000257.1:0-1700 GCA_964507175.1 uncultured Anaerolineae bacterium | reverse complement strand
CCCTGGGGTAGCCGACTCAGAGCAGAAAGAGTTTCCGAACGCTCTCAGATCAAAAAAGATCAGCGAGAACCAGCGTGTATCAGCGTCATCAGCGTTCTACTGTTGGGGAGGCTGAATAGTAACCTGCAGAATTTCACGAATGAGAGGACAACATGAAAGCATTGATTACCGGAGGCGCCGGCTTCATCGGAAGCCACCTTGCTGAGGCGCTCCTTGAGCGCGGTGATGAGGTCACCATCATCGACGATCTCTCCACAGGACGGTTCGAGAACATAGCCCACCTGACCGACCACCCACGATTCCATTTCGCCATAGAGAGTATCACCAACGAAACGGTGATGGATCGGCTGGTGAGCGAGTGCGACATCATCTTCCACCTGGCGGCTGCTGTGGGTGTCGAGCTGATCGTCAAAAGCCCAGTCCACACCATAGAGACCAACATAATGGGCACCAGGGCAGTGCTCCAGATGGCAAACCGGTATCGGCCAAAGGTGATGATCGCCTCGACTTCCGAGGTATATGGGAAAAGCAACAAGATACCGTTCAGTGAGGACGACGACCGGATCATGGGGCCGACGACCAGGAGCAGGTGGTGTTATGCCACCTCGAAAGCTGTGGACGAGTTCCTGGCGCTGGCGTACTGGAAAGAAAAGCACTTACCCACGGTCATAATGCGTTTCTTCAACACTGTAGGACCACGCCAGACCGGCCAGTACGGCATGGTGGTGCCTCGCTTTGTCGGTCAGGCACTAAGGGGCGACCCAATAACCGTTTACGGAGACGGTCAACAGTCCCGTTGCTTTACCCATGTTGCCGACACGGTGCGGGCGGTCTTGCTGTTGGCCGACGAACCTCGCGCCGTAGGGAAGGTATTCAACATCGGCAGTCCCGAGGAAGTGACTATCCTCGGGCTTGCCCATCGGGTGAAAGAGCTGCTCGACAGCCCCTCGGAGATCGTCTTCATCCCATATGACGAAGCCTACGAAGAGGGGTTCGAGGACATGAGGCGGAGGGCTCCTGACACGACTAAGCTGTTCCATTTGACCGGCTGGGAAGCCCAGCACAACCTGAACGAGACTATACTGGCGGTAGCAGAGTACGTGAAGAAGAGCATGTCCTGAGGATTACCGGATTTGCGGGGAAAGCGATAGATGAAAGCGGAAAAGCAGCTTCGCATTCTGGAAGCTCTGGAGGAGAATCCAGATGTCACGCAGGCCAGCCTGGCTGCCCAGTTGGGTGTGGCCGTCGGCAGTGTGAACTGGTACATCAAGCGCCTGATCCGCAAGGGATACGTGAAGGTAACCCACCTGCAGCGGCGGAAGCTGAAGTATTTCGTCACGCCCCAGGGTCTGGCACTGAAGGCGCGCCTGACATCGGAGTACATGGAGGCGTCGCTGCAAATGTACAGGCAGCTACGCCGGTCCGCCAGGGATGCCCTTGCAGAAATCCGGCGTTCGGGGTACGATTCCGTGGAAATAGCCGACGACAACGAAGCAGCCGAGATTTTCCGTCTTACCTGTCTGGAGATGGGGGTCCGGGTCGTCCATGATTCGGCAGGTGATGTCCCTCTGGTCCGGGTGGATGGGAGAGGTTTTTCAGTGGAATGGCGGGGTGGCACAGAGCAAACGTGATCGGGACAGCCGAGATGCTTTCCGGGTCTGATGCAGGCCTGATTGCCCTGGCGCTTATTTTGCCCGCTC
>CAZDOZ010000256.1:0-1754 GCA_964507175.1 uncultured Anaerolineae bacterium | reverse complement strand
AAAAGATCAGCGAGTATCAGCGTCATCAGCGTTTTATTGCTGGGGAGGCTAAGTAGTAATGCCATTTGCAGACCTTCCAACTGGCGTAAGGCTTCATTACCTGGATCCGAACCCTTCTGGGAGTCCGGCAGTATTGCTGCTCCATGGGCTTGGGGCGACTGGCGGATCGTGGGAGCTCCAGTTTCCTCCGTTGATCGATGCAGGGATGCGCCCTATTGCCCCGTCTGCCAGGGGGTTTGGCCAGTCGTCATACCCTGGCGGCAAACTGACCATCGCTGTCTTTGCCGAGGACATGGCAGCGCTGCTGGAAAAGCTGGGCACCAGCCCAGCCCATGTGGTAGGGATATCCATGGGGGGGACGATCGCTTTGCAACTGGCTCTGAGCAGGCCAGACATGGTGCGCAAGCTCGTGCTGGTCAGTACTTTTGCCAAACTTCACCCCAAGGGGGTGATTGGACGTCTCTATTTTGTCATCCGCTTGATCATGGCCTACACGTTTGGCATTCGTGCCCAGGCCGGGATAGTCGCCAGGCGGATCTTCCCGAAACCGGAGCAGGAAAGCCTGCGCCAGGACCTGATCCGCCAGGTCGCCCAGGCGAACCCACGGGCGTACAGGGGCGCCATGATGGCGTTAGGTCAGTTCGATGTAGAGGATCTCCTGCCCACTCTGCAGGTTCCAACTCTGGTGATCACCGGCAGCGAGGACACGAACATACCCCCAGAGAACCAGCAGCCGTTGGTGGAGCGGATACCAGGCGCACGTCAGGTGGTCATTCAGGGAGGAGGTCACGCCGTCAGTGCAGATTCCCCGGAGGCCTTCAACCGGGCGGTCCTCGAGTTTCTAGGCTAAGACGCCCCTTTTGGGATTTCGAAGCAAATCCTGGAGGCCCGTGGAGGCCTCCAGGATTCTCACTGAAGCACCTCCGGTGTCCATCAACCCCAAGCGATGAGTCGTACAGGCTTCAGACGCGTCGGAAGAGCTCCAGGGACAGTCACAGGCCTTTGATTCGCTTCCTTTCTTTCCATGGAGGATGCGAGACAAAAGGATTGCCTGTCACCACGAAACGCCACGGTGCATCTTTGGTGGCTCCCTGCGACAGGCCGATTCTCGGAGCAGTCATCACCATCTCATCCGGGACCGGCGTCCCTTCCTCCAGAAAGAGGTCAGGACTGGCGCACAGGTCTGTACCATTCCACGAGATGTCCAGCGCTAGCGCCTGAGCCAGCTTGGCGGGACCATTGGTCAGCTCTTCCACAGGCCGCCCACCCCGCAGTTCCTGCATAATCTCGATCCCTTCCAGGGGCTCGAGGGCACGGATCAGGACAGCACCTGCCACTCCATTGGATTCCGTGACGATGTTCAGACAATAGTGCATCCCATAGATGAAATAAACATAGGCGAAACCCGGCGGCCCGAACATGACTCGGTTTCTTGGCGACAGCCCCCGATACGCGTGGGACGCCGGATCGTTCGCCCCCAGGTATGCCTCTGTCTCCACGATGCGCCCGCTGAGCCGTTTCCCGTGATAAACCCTGACCAGGATGCGCCCCAGCAGATCACGCGCTACTTCCATGGTCGGGCGGGCGTAGAATTCCCTTGTCAGGAGGTTGCTTTGGTGTTCCATGGGATATACGTTGTCCAATCTTCAGACCTTTGAACCAGTCTAGTGCCTTCGCCTACCCGTGAACAGGTGCGGCGGCGTGCCACCTCTCGGATAGGATGGGTGGCGCTCAAAAATAGTGCGATGAGCTTG
>CAZDOZ010000255.1:0-1811 GCA_964507175.1 uncultured Anaerolineae bacterium | reverse complement strand
TCTCTGAAACGTCGTATTTATTATAACAGAGTTTGGTAGAACAGGCTACTGGGAGGTATCCGAACTTTGGACATGAGTTCGGACATCATCTCTCCGCTGAAGTGAATCGGTACGGGCGCAGCATGCTGCACCCGTACCGGACGAGCCTTGCCTTGCTCACGATGCACCGCTACTCACCATGTCCGGACTCATGCCTGAACCCCAGGGGAGGCATCCGTTGCTTTCCTGACCTTGATTTTCAACCCGTTCACCGAGGTAACGACCACCAGATCCCCCTTGTGTAGCGGCGGAGACTCCGCCTCTGCCCGCCATGTCTCCCCCTGAACGAAGACCATGCCTTTAGGATCGAGGTCAGTGCGGGCTTCTCCTATGGATCCGATCAGACCCTCCCGTCCAGTGACAGGCTTCCATTTATACGACTGCACCACTTTAGCTATAGCGAAAACGAAGAAAGAAGCTGTGCCAAGCGCCAGGGTGATAATCGTCGCCCATGGCACAGTCATGTAAGGCGTGTTGAAAAGCACCATTGCACCGAACACAAATGATACTATGCCTCCTATGGTGAGGACCCCGTGGGTTGGCGCTTTCAAATCAACCACGAACAGGATGAACGCCAGAGCAATGAAGATGAGCCCCACGTAGTTGGCGCTGAGGGCTCCCAGGGAGTAAAACGCCAGAAGCAGGGAAATGACCCCGATGATCCCCGGGAGGTACGCTCCAGGGCTTGCCAGTTCGAAGAGCAACCCGTTGACACCCAGGGTCAACAGGATAGCTGCTATGGCTGGATTGGCGATAGCATTGAGAAACCGATCCATCTGGTTCATAGGAATTTCTCGGATTGGCAGGCCCTTGGTATGCAAAGTCCTCTTGACGCCGTTCACGGTCACCTCAAGTCCGTCTATCTTGTCCAGCAAGTCCGGCACATCGTATGCCACCGCGTCCACCACCCCCATCTCAAGCGCCTCCTCCGCCGTCGCAGCTTTTGCCTCTCTCACAGCCTCTTCGGCCCACCTGGCCGCTTTCTCCCCGCGTCTCTTCGCCAGATTTACCAGGTCTTTGGCAAGGACATTGGTTACTTTTTTCTGCATTGTCTTTCCCAGGTCCGCTCCCATGTTGGACACCGGGCTGGCCGCACCGATGGTCGTTCCGGGTGCCATCACAGCAACATGGGCCGCCAGGGTGATGAATGTTCCGGCAGAAGCGGCATGAGCACCGGGCGGCGCTACGTACACGACTATGGGCACTGGCGAGGCCAGGATTTTCTGTACGATACCCTGTGTTATGTCCACAGACCCTCCTGGGGTATCGAACTTGAGGATGAGCACTTTTGCCCCATCGCTTGAGGCGGTTGATATTCCCTGAGAGAGGTAACGGTCCAGCACGGGGGTTACGGCACCCTTGAAAACCAGCAGGTCGACGTGATCCCCCGGCTCAGCCTGGGCAAACGTACCCCACAGCAATGCCAAGAGCGTTAGGAGCAAAACCCACCATCGCACCCTTGTCCGTTTCATGTCACTGTCCTTCTCTCGCCAGATCGTTACTATTCAGCCTTTCCAGCAGTAGAACGGTGATGACGCTGATTCTCGCTGATCTTTCCTGATTTATTTGCCTTATCTGCGGGTATCTACGTGAAATCTGCGGCATCTGCGTTCGATTTGTTCAAAGCTAAGCAGTTACGCCAAATCGATCCACACCATCTTTATGACATCATACATCGTTGGGACGTAAAAATCAAGGTCGTGTGTGCTGAACTTTGGACATGAGTTCGGACAGCATCTCTCCGGCGGAGTGATCGGTACGGGCGCAGCATG
>CAZDOZ010000254.1:0-1813 GCA_964507175.1 uncultured Anaerolineae bacterium | reverse complement strand
CGCCAGCGCAGCCACCTCCTCTTCCAGCGACTTTTCAGGCGGCACGGCAATCGTAAACCACAGGTTGAACCGGTGATTCCGCTCGTAGTTATGGCTTACCCCAGGATGTTGGTTCACAACCTCCGCAGCCTCTTCAATCTGTTCAGGCTTCACCCGCGCCGCTACCAGGCTTGAGTGATACCCCAGCGCCCGCGTATCGAAGATCGGCGATATCTGCCTGATGATGCCCTCCTCTTTCAGCCTCCGGACGCGCTCCAGCACCTCGCCGCCGGGCATGCCGAGCCGCTTTCCAAGCACTTCCCACGGCCTCCGCTCCATCGGGAATGCCACCTGCATCTCGTCCAGAATTTTCCTGTCAGTCTCGTCCAATCTACACTCCCAGACAAGCGAATCAGTGAATCGACGAATCAGCGAAAGGCATTTGACGCAGAGACGCTTTACTGCCAGCCATTAGCCGGTGGCCGATAGCGATTACAACGTTCGTGTGCTTGTGCTAACGGCTGTCGGCTACCGGCTATCGGCTCTCGGTTTCATAGCCTCCCCTCGCCCTACTGCAATTTTCTCAACGCCTCCTCCAGCTCCGGCGTGCGGAACTCAGGCTTGATCCTGTGCAGGAAGTACTCGTCCACGGGCTCAGCCTCGCCGCGCTCTACCATCTCGCGGTACTTTGGCGGAACCCAGACGCACGTGGGCTCCGATTCCAGCGGGTCTCCGGTCAGCGCATAGGCACGGCTGCGGTTGCCGCCGCAAATATCCCTGAACTCGCACACTGCGCATTTCCCTTTCAACTTGCTCTCGTCCCGCAGGTCCCGGAAAAGCCGCGAATTCCGGTAGATGTCAACGACGGACCGCTCCCGAACGTTCCCGGCGCTCAGCGGGAAAAATCCTGTCGGATACACTTCGCCTACATGGCTGATGAACACCACGCCCTTGCCGTCGTTCACACCCTTCACCGGCCTGTTGAGGCCGTCGGCGTACTGGTACCCGGCGCCCTGGATCGCCACGTCCTTCGCCTGCGTCTCCGCCCGCGCCCGCTGGATCGACACCCGCCTGTACGCCTGCGCGTTGGTGGCCTTGATGTCGAATGGAGCATTCTTGGATAGGTCGTAGAGCCAGTTGTAGACCCGCTCGTGCTCCTGCGGCGAGATCATGTCCTCGATCCGCGCCCGCCCAACCGGCACCAGGAAGAAAAGCGACCACTGCACGGCGCCGTATTTCTCCAGGAATGGCACCATTTCCCCCAGGTAGTCCAGATCAAATTTGGTAACAGCAGTGTTCACCTGAACAGAAAGCCCCACGTCCTGGGCATCCTGCAGGATTTCCATGGTGCGCTGGAAGGAGCCGGAGAACCCCCTGAAGCTATCGTGTATTTCGGCGTTGGGTCCGTCCAGGCTCAGGGCAACGCGCTTGATGCCCGCGTCCATGACGCCCTTGAGCCGTTTCTTCGTGACCAGTGCCGTGGAGCTCGGCGTCAGCGAGGTACGTAGCCCTTTCTCCTGGCTGGCGTACCGAATGAGCTGTTCCAGATCGCGGCGCATCATCGGGTCGCCGCCGGTGAAGACCAGGATCGGACTGCCGAACTCGGCGATCTGGTCTATGAGCCGGAGGCTCTCCTCCGTGGTAAGCTGGCGCGGGTCTGGCTTTGGCTGTGCCTTGGCACGGCAATGCCTGCACGCCAGCGCGCACGCCCGCGTGACCTCCCACAGCACCGTGAAAGGCGCTTTGTCGAAATCCACTTCGTGTAGGTGCTTGGAGTGCATCTGTCGCTCTGCAGCAGCCCTATGACTGAGATGGTTCATTAGTTCCTCCTATG
>CAZDOZ010000253.1:0-1836 GCA_964507175.1 uncultured Anaerolineae bacterium | reverse complement strand
ATTCCACAGGGCTTGTGCTGTGGCTTGCCTGGGTTTGACGAAGGCTTTCCGAAGGGCAGGTTAGTTCCTGAGGGCCTGTAGGGCCCGCATGAACCACTTCGTTTTCCCTCGGATGGCTTTGCTTGCGCAGCACAGTCCACCAACATATAATAAAAACGGTTGGTCGATGCCGGTCACCCCCTCAGCAAAGCTTTCATCTGCTACAGCAATTTTACCAGGACTGATCGTATAAGGCCAACCCCCGATTCCGCTAAGATGTCAGATGGCTAGAAATCTGCAGGAGGGACAGGAGGAAATGAAACCATGCGCATCATCCCGGTATTGGATTTGATGGGAGGGCAAGTCGTACAGGCGATACGGGGCGAACGGGAACACTACCGCCCCATTCAAAGCCGCCTGGTATCTACCGCAGAGCCGCTTGCTGTAGCCACAGCTCTGCAAAAGGAGACAGGATGCAGTGAATTCTACGTGGCCGACCTGGACGCCATCCGGGGGCAAGGTAGCCAGTCGACCATCCTCAGGCAGCTTTCCGCCCAAATCCAGGGAGAGCTCTGGGTGGATGCTGCTATTGCCGATGTGCCCTTGGCACAACAGACGCTGGACCTGGGGGCCAGCAAAGTCATCATAGGTTCGGAGACTCTGCCGAGCACCGAAGCATTGAGGGATATCAGGAGGGCCATTCCTGCCACACGCCTTATCTTTAGCCTGGATATGGCAAAAGGGCACGTGCTCTCACAGGCTGCAGATCTGTCGGGCCAGTCCCCCTTAGATGCCCTGGCCTGGTTGGTCCAAGAAGGGTGGTCTGAGATCATCTTGCTGACCCTGGATCGGGTGGGCACGGGGAATGGGCCGGATTGGGCACTCCTGGAGGCCGCTCGCCAGCGCTTCCCGTCCATATTGCTTATCGCGGGGGGTGGTGTTAGAGATTTGGAAGACCTACAGGCCCTGGCCACGCTGGGTATGAGCGGGACGCTGGTGGCCACTGCCCTGCATCGAGGCCAGATCACTGCTCGCCACCTCCGGGCACTCCGGCGGTAAGCGCTTGGGCATGCACGTGTTTCTGTATCGTCCCTGGTTCTGACGGATCCTGCGGATATGCGGGGCACGAATGGCTGCATCTTGCTTGGTGAGGGAAGTTTTGAGTGGAAGCGGCTTAGCCGCCGCCACTCAAAACACCTCTTCGATTCTCCGCTCCAGTTCTTCGGTGCCGACGAAATAAACCTCCAGCGGCAGACCTAGTTTCGACGCTATCTGCTCCGCTCTCCGCCGAAGCGTTTCGTCTTCCGTCTGGGCCAGGTACACCACCCGGCGGTAGTTCCGGAAATAGATATCGCGCAAATCCGGGCGATCGTCCAGGCCCATCTGGCGCTCCAGGCGCGGAAACGTTCGCACCATGAAATCTGTCAGGAAGTACGTGCCTGGTTCGTCTTCCATCAAACGATGGAACAGCTCACCTGCATACATCTCGTAGCAGTGGGCCCCGCTCACCCGCTCCACGCCGTACCGCTCCAGCATCTGATCCAGCAGGCCTCCAGTGCCGCAATCACCATAAACCACGAGGATGTGGGCATATTTCCCCTGGAGCTCCCGGAGTTTTACTTCCACTTCCTCCACGATTCTCCGTGGGGTCAGGTGCAGGTCCGGCGAAAGCGGGTACAGATCGACGTCCCACCCGCGCCGCCGTACGATTTCTTTCACTTCTGGCGCCAACGCGCCACAAACCACGAAGGCTGCGTGCCCATCGGGAGGATTCATTCTTGCTGCGTAGTCCGACTGTTGGCTTATTGCTATCATGTTCTCCAGTTCCTCATCTGATATGACGAGCGGCCGGGACTT
>CAZDOZ010000252.1:0-1855 GCA_964507175.1 uncultured Anaerolineae bacterium | reverse complement strand
GACGGATGGGGTATGACGCCCGGGATGACAAGGTGAGTGTACGCCGGTCAGCCAGTTCCCGGGTACGAATTTATGAGACCCGGCAGTTGGTTCCAATCGACGAAAAGGGGCGATGCGTGTCTCATCCTCTGTGGATGGATGAGGACAAAAGGATAGCAAAGGTAGGCGAAGACACTACTTTCGCCTACCTATCCTGGCCTTTCGATGTTTTTTCGTGCCTATCTGCATCTGGTAACCTGCAACCTCCACCCCGGATGTGTTATCCTTCGTGGGGTAGCCAGGGGCACAGGCGGCGTTCTAGCATGTCCACAATGAAATAGAATACGAGACCCAGGAGGCTCATCGCCAGCACGCCCGCGTACATCCCCACATAATCCAGCTTCCCCCATGTTTCCACGATGATGTAATACCCCAGCCCGGAGGTCGTGGCGAAAGATTCGGCGAAGAAGAGCACGGCAATGGCTGTCCCTATGCTCACCCGAAGGGCAGTCAGCGCCGCCGGCAGGCATGCCGGCAGGTACACATACCGGAAGATCGCTCTGCGGCCGGCACCCAGGGATCTCACCGATAGTATCAGTTCCCGCCGAAGGGAGCTTGCTTCGTCCCGCACCACGACCAACACTTGAAAGAAAAGGATCAGGGAGATGATCGCTACCTTGGAGAGGTTCCCGATCCCGAGCAACAATATGAAAATCGGCAGGAATACGATTTTTGGTATCGGGTACAGGATGTAAACGAAAGGGGAGAAGAGCCTATCCAGGGTCGGCATTTGTCCCATGGCCATTCCAAGAGGGACCCCTGTGAACACCGCCAGGAGTATGCTCGCTGTCACGCGCCATGCGCTCACCAGGAAATGTCTGCCGATCTCGTGAGGGAACCGGAGCACGAATACTTTTAGCACATCCACTGGACCGGGGAGTATCTCCACATGAGCTGCCCACGCGACGGCCCACCAGATCAGGAAGATGGTCACCAGTGCTAGAAAAGTGTCCTTCTTACGCATTGCTGGCCCCTTCCAGGAGATCGCGGAGCCGATTGCAAACGGTCATGAACTCCTCGGTGCCACGGTATTCTGGCGCTCCGGCGCCAGGATTTTCCACGATGACTGCCTCTCGGATAGGAGAATTCCCCAGTACCAGAATCCGATTGCCAAGTAAGGCAGCTTCCTCGATGCTGTGGGTTACAAGCACAGTGCTTATGCCTGTCTCTCTGCGTAGCTGCAAGACCAAATTCTGGAGCGAGTCCCGCGTCAGGGCGTCGAGAGAGGAAAACGGCTCGTCCATCAGCAGGAGGTCCGGGTGCATCACCAGGGTACGGGCGATAGCAGCGCGCTGGCGCTGACCGCCTGATATCTGCGAGGGGTAGTGGTCTTTCACCTCGTAAATCCCCAGGCGTCTCAGCCAGTACTCCACCTCGGTGGGGCGGGCGGGGGTCGGCTCATCCTCCGGCGCGTGCTTTCCGTCCGGGCCGTAGAAATTGCGTATCCGCAATCCCAGGGAGGCGTTGTCGTACACGGTGGCCCAGGGGAGCAGGCCATGATCCTGCAGAATGACTCCTGTGCGGGGCCGCGGTCGGCGCAGTGTTTCACCATCCACCAGGATTTCCCCGGACTGTGGGAACTGCAGGCCGGCCAACAGGTAAAGCAGTGTGCTCTTGCCGCATCCTGATGGGCCTATGATGGCCCATGCTTCTCCCGGAGATGCACGCCAGGAAAACCCCTCGAACACAGGCTCCCCTTCCTGGTACGCAAATGCTATTGCTCTTATTTCTATCTTGAAAGACATAGTTCTCTTTGATGCTCCGAAAATGGCAGCCACTTTTACCAGAAGAAGAAGGCTGAATGGTAACCTTTGCG
>CAZDOZ010000251.1:0-1858 GCA_964507175.1 uncultured Anaerolineae bacterium | reverse complement strand
CCCCGCGGGTATGCGGTTGACAAATTCTCCCATTGTGATTTATAATGGGAATGTGGTTTGGGGATGACAGGCTTCGACGGGGAGCGTTGAGGCTGAGGATTGCAAGCCGAGGTGCCCTACCTCGTAAAACAGGGGCAAACACTATAAGTGCCAAGACAAATGCTTTTACCTTCCCTCGCTTCGCGGCTCAGCCCGCTGCGCTGGCTGCGTAATCGAGGCAGGTAGAATGGTCGCCTGAGGGCGGCCTCGGTACCTCGGGGGGCTTCCTGCAGCTTCCGGGAGTGCCGTCACAAACTGCAGGGTGCTGTCGCCCGACGCCGATAGGGTGGCTCAAGACTTATCGGCTTTGCCCGTATCGGACCCGGTCGCCGGGGGCCGAAGGGCGAGAACCAAAACGGCGACTAAGCTTGTAGACGTCCGAGGCCGAACTTTCCGGACGCGGGTTCGATTCCCGCCATCTCCACTAATCTGTTCGGGTAGGCGCCCTGCCGTGAAGGCAGGGCGCATTTGCGTAACAATCCCCACGAGCGGCTGCGCACCGTAAATGACGAAAATCAAGGACACCGATTGCGCGGATCTTACAGATCGACGCCAGTGACTTTTCAGGAATCTGCAGAAATCAGCTTCTATCAGCGTTTCAGGAGCATCCGGGATGTGCTATTTTAGAAGCAGGGATAAGCGGAGATACAGTGACAGAACTTGCATTCTCAAGGAGGTGTGAATGGAAAGTCAGGATTTGGAAGGCCTGTCTCAGGAGCTGAAATCCGTTTCCACGGGGGGAAAAGAACTGCTCCAAAATCTGGACGAATGGTGGAACGATGAAGGTGTCAAGGATTTGGAGATATTCATAGATCCTGACCTTTATCAGTACATCGAGAAGATATACACCGAATCGGTCAGACTGGCGAAAAGGTGTGCCGGTCTTGACGAATGGATCGACAAGCTGGATGGCTGGCAGCAGAGGTAGGGCGGACCCCGACGCTGGAAAGAGCTTGCTGCAAGCGCTGTGGCAGGTGTATCGTCGTCGCCAGCCCCCGATCCCTTTCGTGGATGGGGTCAGTTTCCCCTGGGGCGATCCGGAGTTCAGCCAGAGGATGCTGGAACTTCATCTCGATGGAAGCCATGGGGCCGCTTCCAGACCAGCGCGTGAGATCGCCCTGCAGAACGGTGCCATACGGAACTGGCTGGGCCTTTCTCCAGGGTCGCGGCTGTTGGATGTGGGATGTGGTCCGGGTCTCCATGCGTTCGGGCTGGCGGGGCACGGTGTCGACGTGTTTGGCCTGGATATATCGCCTGCGGCACTCGCATACGCCCGGGGTCTTTCACCTGCGGAACGGTGTCATTTCTTCCTGGCGGATTTTCACCGCATTGGCATTGCTCCTCAAAGCATGGACGCTGCGATTTTCCTTTATGGGCAGTTCGCTGCAATGCCCAGGGATGAGGCTCTAGACGTGTTGGATGAGATATCATCAGCGTTGCGCTCCAGCGGGGTGCTTCTGTTAGAACTACTCGATCCTGAAAAAGTCGATCGTAGCGATAGCAGTTGGTGGTTCACCGACCAGGGTGGCCTCTGGGGCGATTTCCCTTACCTCCATCTGGGGGAGCGCCATTGGGATGAGAAACAGCATGCCTCATTGGAGCGTTACTACATCGTGAATCTGGAAACCGGGGGCATGCGAGAATATACCCTGGCGGATCAGGTGTACACGCTCGGAGATATCCGGAAAATGGCGCGATCCGTTGGAATGGAGCTGTGCCACGTTTATCCCGCATGGGCAGGCCTGCCGTTGAGCGACGCAGGAGAATGGATCGTCTATTTGCTCCGAAAATAAAACGCTGATGACGCAGATTAACGCTG
>CAZDOZ010000250.1:0-1893 GCA_964507175.1 uncultured Anaerolineae bacterium | reverse complement strand
CCTGCCTTCAAGGCGAAAAACTCAGCCCAGCAGGTCAGCCCGATTGTCAAAAGTCCCATACCTGCAGATAAGGCAAATAAATCAGAAAGGATCAGCGGGAATCAGCGCCTATCAGCGTCATCAGCGTTCTATTGCGGGGAGGCTGAGTAGTAACTTGTAAACAAGAATGTTGGGCGACGGTTTATGCCATCCCGTGTGCTGCGTAGAGCATGAGAAGCCACGCTCCTGCGGCCAGGAATGGCACATAAGGGATGTAGCTCTTTCGCCCCACATGACGCATCAGCAACAGTACCAGCGCTCCCAGCCCTCCGGCGATTATCCCGACGGCCAACGCTGCCAGGACACCTGGGTAACCGGTCAGCAGGCCGACCAATCCGGCAAATTTCACGTCTCCCATTCCCATCGCGCCTCTCTGTACCAGCGCCAACACAAAGAAAATCACAAACCCTACTGTTCCGCCCATGAGTGCATTCAGCGGTCGAGGGCCGAACCCGGCCAGGGAGAGTGTCAACGCGGCGATGCCGCATGCCAGCACCAGCGGGTTCGGTACGCGACGGCTTCCCAAATCCACCAGGGCGAACAGAAGAAAAATCTCGCCCCATGCCATCAGCCACCAGTTTTGCCATCTCCCCAGGCCGCCGACACCGCAGAATGAGATTCCACCGATCGCTGCGGCCGCCACAAATATCGACACACGCCGGGGGCGAGGTATCCCGTGGGCGTTGGCGTGTAAGCGGGAGTTCCTGTAAGGGATACCTCGCCCGTACGCGAAAGGGATGCGTTGCCCCAACGCCCGATTCCACCCACGGGTGAAGTATCCCACGCCAAACAGGACCGGAAATCCGGCTATCAGTCCCAGAATTATCCCAATCAAAATCGAAAGCGTCATCCGCACCCCACCGGTCCCTGCCTGCGATCCTTCAGGGCAGGGAATCGCCTCCGTATCTCCGACACCCTGTCCAGGTCAACGGAGAATGTCAAGAGGAGCGGCTCCTCGCCGCCTTTCACGATGGGTCCTCCCCAGGGGTCGTAGGCCGCCGACGTCCCACCGTAAACCGTCTCCCCCTCGCACCCCACCCTGTTGCACCCGACAACGTAGTACAGGTTTTCTACCGCCCGCGCCTGGAGCAGGAGAGACCAGTGAGGCATCCTGGGGTGTGGCCACTCGGCGACGACAAAGACAATTTCAACACCAGCATCGGCATATGCCCGGAAAAGCTCAGGAAAACGGATGTCGTAGCATATCGCTACTGCGGCCTTTCCCCACGGGAAGGAAAAAGTTGATAGCTCATCGCCCCTGCTCAGGTAGTCATCCTCATGCATGTAGCTGAAGAGGTACGTCTTCCGGTACACCCCTATGATCTTTCCTCCTGGTGAGATCACAGGAGCTGAGTTATAGACTCTGTCCCTGTGCTGCTCCAGGAAAGAGCCAATGATGGCTATCCTGTGCCTGGCGGCCAGCACCCTCAGGTGCTCCAAGTGTACCCCGGAGAGAGGCTCTGCAGTGGTGATTGAGTCCCGGAGGGGATAACCGTTGAGCCACAGTTCTGGCAGCAAGATCACATCACTGCCCCGACGGGCGGCTTCGACAACGAGCTCGGCACCGTTAGCAAGATTTTCATCCGGCCGCGCCAGCATCACGTTCATCTGCGCCAATGAGATTGTGATCTTCCTCATTCCTATCCACCGCCCATACTTCACACCGGCATCTGGTAGATCCGGTAGATGCGGTATACCTCACCACCCAGGTTCCGAAGGGTATTATTGACCACAGCGTTCGTCTCCAATGTCCAGGACATCTCGGTCTTGGTATAGCCACGCCTGAGAGCGGCCTTCGCCATCTCATAGTACATGAGGGCGTCCACGCCTCGATTCCGGTACTCTTTGATCACT
>CAZDOZ010000249.1:0-1991 GCA_964507175.1 uncultured Anaerolineae bacterium | reverse complement strand
GCGGCCTTGCGTTGGACGAACGGCCCTGTCGCCAGGACGTCTCTCAGTAGCGTTTCGGACGCAGCGCTGTCTGAATGTAGGTCGGGCCGTTAGCCCGACCCGGCGGGGCGCCCTAGGGGCGAACTGCAGTTCGCCCCAGATGTGCCATAGTCGCCCCTCACGAAACATGGAGGCACGAGAATGAGTGGTTACATGGGAAAAATCCTTCGCGTAGACCTGAGCACCGGCAGTCTGGCGGACGAACCGCTGAATGAGGATTACGCCCGCGCTTTCGTCGGGGGGAGCGGGCTGGCCGCACGCTACCTGTACGACCTGGCCGACCTGGATGGCGACCCCCTGGACCCCCACGCCCCGATGATCTTCATGACCGGCCCCATGGTCGGCACGCCAATGGCGTCCGCGGGACGTTACAGCATTGGTGCCCTTTCCCCGTTAACCGGCATCTGGGGGGAATCCAACGGTGGCGGGTTCTTCGGGCCGGAGCTGAAATTTGCCGGATACGATGGGATTGTCATCACCGGCCGAGCGGAGAAACCGGTATGGCTCTCCATCGTCAGTGGGGAGCCGCAGATCCACGATGCATCTGACATGTGGGGGCTGGATTCCTACGCCACCCAGGAAAGGATACGTGAGAAGCTCCGCGAGCCGAAAGCTCGCGTTGCATGCATCGGCCCGGCGGGAGAACACATGGTCAAGATGGCCGCGGTGATGAACGACCACGGCCGCGCCGCCGCCCGCACAGGTATGGGTGCTGTCATGGGGTCGAAAAACCTGAAAGCCGTCGCCGTCCGAGGCAGGGCGAAAGTCCCAGTGGCCGATCCCGATGGATTCAAGCAGGTGCTGCGGGACATCAACGCTTTTCTCAAAGAAGACATGGCGAGCCAATCCCTCCGGATGGCAGGTACTGCCAGCTACGTGGATCTGGCATTGCTTTATGGGGACATGCCGATCCGGTACTACAAGCAGGGTGAATGGGACGGGGGAAGCAGTCTCTCCGGCGTGCTGATGGTCGAGGGCTACCAGAACCGGATCGCCGCCTGCTATCGCTGCCCCATCGCCTGCGGCCGGGAGACCAGGGCACCGGGGTATGGCCTTGAGAAAGTGGACGGCCCGGAATACGAAACCCTCGGTTCCCTTGGTTCCTTGCTGATGATAGACGACATGGAGGCGGTGATCTACGCCGGACACCTCTGCAACCTGTACGGCATGGACACCATCAGTGTTGGTGTCACCATCGGGCTGGCGATGGAGTTGTTCGAGCGTGGTATCCTGACCGCCGCGGACACGGACGGCCTGGAAATCCGCTATGGCGACGCGAAGATCGTCCACAAGCTGATAGGGATGATCGCCCGGCATGAGGGGTTCGGCGCGGTTCTGGCGGAGGGAAGCGCGTCGTTAGCAGAACGATTCGGAGTGCCGGAGATGGCGGTAACGGTCAATCGGCTGGAGGTGCCGATGCACGACCCGCGGGCGTTCGCTGGCATGGCGGTAAGCTACGCGCTGTCACCACGTGGGGCATGCCATATGGAAGGGGACATGTACGGCGTGGACATGGGACAGGTGCTGGCGTCGGAAATTGGCATCATCCCCGGCGACCGGTTCGACACATCAGAGGAAAAAGGGAGGATTGCAGCACGCCATCAGGCATGGCGGAACCTGTACAACGCCCTCACCATCTGCCAGTTCATGAACCCCGGCGTCCCGTTGATCCTGCGCGCAGTCAACGCCGTCACCAACTGGGGCCTGGAGGCAGAAGACCTTTTGGTGCTGGGGAAGCGTCTGATGACCCTCAAGCGGATGATCAACCTCCAGCGTGGTGTCACCAGGGAGAACGACCGATTGCCGGAGGTGCTGATGAAGCCGCTGCCAGGGGGCACCGAGGGGCATGTGCCGGATGTGGAGGCACTCCTGCGGGGCGCTTACGCCGAGTACGGGTGGAATCCGGAGACCGGCGTGCCCACGGATGAGACTCTTTCGTCGCTGGGGCTGGA
>CAZDOZ010000248.1:0-2046 GCA_964507175.1 uncultured Anaerolineae bacterium | reverse complement strand
GATGTATGAGGGCCAGGTGAACGGCGGCGGTTCCTGAACTTAAGGCAAGGGCGTGTTTCGCACCAACAACCTCGGCAAATTCCCGTTCAAACGCGTCCACGTGTGGGCCCAAAGGGGCGATCCAGTTGCTATCAAAGGCCTCCTGCACAAGCTGCTGCTCCAGCCCCGACATGTGAGGGGGGGAAAGGTAAATTCGACTATGGTTCATGACATTCCCCTATCTGCAAACAAAAGCCGCTCCAGTTCGGTCAAGGATTTGACTTCATAGTCCGGAGCGTGGGCGCTGCTGGGTGGCCGCAGATGCGCATACTCCCCATCGGTACGATGCACCCAAACCGTGCCCATGCCTACTTTTTGAGCGCCTAGAAAGTCTTTGACCGGGTTGTCCGCAACATAGACCGCAGCCGAAGGCGGCACTCTCAGTTTTGCCAATATCTCTTCGAAGGGCCGGGTACTGGGTTTCCACGATTCTCGGCCCCATTTATCTGAAAAGACAATAGCATCGAAATGCTCGATTATCTCCAGCGCTGCAAGCTTGCGTTGTTGAACTTCCAGATAGCCATCGCTCACGAGCCCCAAGCGGAAATGCTGGTGAAGGCTACGTAACAATTCAGGCACTCCGGGACAACAGTGAATCGTTGGCTGATGGCTTCGGTACACGTGCACTAGGCTTTGCATTACATTTTCAGATGAAATGGCGTGCTTAGCAAGCCAGCGATCAAACGTATCTCCTCGCACTCCTGCCATGTAAAGGTCGTATAACTCAGTGAACCCCTGGTTTTCTGGGATATCCAAGTGTTGCTCTGCCCACCTAGCTACTGCCCGAAAACCGCTGAGTACGTACTCACGTTCGGGATATAATGTGTCGTCAAGATCGAAGATGATTGCTCGCCATTCGCTCATAGTCTGTTTCAGTTAGGAAGAAAGAATCGTCGAAACGGGTCAGGTAAAGACCAGTGCGATACGTGCCAAGCGGCGGTATCTCAACAGGTATGCCAGCAGCACGCGCCAGTAGGCAACGTGGATAATCAGCACCCGCAGCTATTCCCAGAGGTACACCACCGCCTAACCGAGCGTTGATTTCGGTGAAATGAGGGATGCCGTCCTTCATCATGCATTGCACGGTAATTGGGCCAACGGCAGGCAAAGCTTTGGCGATTTTCACACAGGCTTCTGTAATACGTGGGTCATAGATTGTCACCCCCTTGGCCACCTCGCCCCAGCGCACCTCGATACGCCGGCGGGAAACAACGGCCAGGACCTCGCCGTCCACATCGCAGAACACGTCGTTGGTGATCTCGGGGCCGGGCAGGTATTCCTGAATGATGGGGTCGGGGACGTATTTTGTGAAAAAACGCAACTCGTCGGCATCATGCACCTTGAACGTATATTTGGCGGCGCTGCCCCGACGAGGCTTGATAAACACCGGAAAATCCGGTTCGTTGCCCGAAACCTGTTCGGGTAGCCATGATTGCGGAGTGGGCAATCCCAAACCCTGAAAGAAGGCCGTCGTTCGCCACTTATCGGCAGTAATTTCTACGGCCTTGGTTGACACGACGGCAACGCGTGCTCCAGTGACCTCGATGGCTTCCCGATGCGCTGCCAGGACAGGGATATCCGGATCGATCAGGGGAAAGACAAGGTCGATCTTCTCCTGGTGACAGATTTTAACCAAGGTCGGTATGTACGCCGGATCGGTAAGACGCGGCACAACATAAGGCACATCCACAACCTGTAAGGCCGGCGCCAGCGGATCAATATCTGTCGCCACGATCTTACCACCGATGTTGAGTGCCTCGTAGGCTTGCCGGAAAGCGCGGATCAGTTCCACCCGGCGGCCGACACTGGTGAACAACACGTTAACCGCTTTACTATTGCTGGTCGCCATAAAACTCCTCCATCGTCGCCTGGCCTGGCTGGCTGATGCCCTCTCGTTTGAGGATCTTCCACGCCGTCATCGCAATAATCTTCAAATCCAGCCACAAACTCCAGTTATCCACGTACCACACATCCATAGCGAATTTCTCCTCCCACGTCAAGGCGTTG
>CAZDOZ010000247.1:0-2067 GCA_964507175.1 uncultured Anaerolineae bacterium | reverse complement strand
GGCTCCTGGGAGCTCGTGGGGCCCCCAGGATTTGCTTCGAGATCCCTGCCCAGGGGCCGATTTGCCGCCTCCATTGTGAGAGGTTTATAATGCGGGTCAAGCCCCACAGAGCGAGAAGAAAAACGTGGCAAGGGGAGGTATGCAATGCTGAAGACACATTCTTGCGGAGAGCTGCGCTTGCAGAACGCAGGTGAGAAAGTTACGCTGGCCGGCTGGGTACACCGCCGGAGGGATCACGGCGGCGTGATATTCCTCGATTTGCGGGATCGCGAGGGAATAGTGCAGGTGGTCGTGGATTCCGCCACCGCGCCGGAAGCACACCGGGTCGCCAGCAATATCCGTCCAGAATATGTCATCCAAACGTTCGGCACTGTCCGGGCAAGACCAGAAGGGCTGGAGAACCCTGACCTCCTCACCGGCGACATCGAGGTCGACGTCGATAGAGTCGTGGTGCTGAGCGCTTCCAGGACGCCCCCTTTTGCGATAAACGAGGAGAAACCGGTGGACGAGGCGCTGCGCCTCCGGTACCGATACCTGGACCTCCGGCACCAGCGGATGCAGCGGAATGTGATTCTGCGCCATCGGTCGGTTATGGCGATGCGCAAATTCCTGGACGACCGCGGTTTCCTGGAGATCGAGACCCCGATCCTGATCAAGAGCACTCCGGAGGGGGCAAGGGATTTCGTCGTCCCCAGCAGGCTTCACCCGGGGAAGTTCTACGCCCTTCCCCAGTCGCCGCAGCAGTTGAAGCAGCTCCTGATGGTGGCCGGGTACGAGAAATATTTCCAAATCGCCCGCTGCTTCCGGGACGAGGACCTGCGCGCCGACCGGCAGCCGGAATTCACCCAGCTCGACCTGGAGATGTCGTTCGTGGAGCCGAACGATATCCTCGAGCTAATCGAGGAAATGCTGATAGAACAGGTGGAGACCCTGACGGAAAAGAAAGTCTGGAAGAAGCCTTTCCCACGGCTGAAATACCAGGACGCGATGGCCAGATATGGCAGCGACAAGCCGGACCTACGGTTTGGCATGGAACTGGTGGATTTCTCCGACCTGCTGCATGAGAGCAGCTTCCGGGTCTTCAGCAGCATCCTTGCCGCGGGCGGCCAGATCAAGGGGATACGGGTACCGGGTGCCGCCGGGTACAGCCGGAAGCGCCTTGACGAACTGAGCGCTTTCGTCACCCAGTACGGGGCGAAAGGGCTCGTATGGGCGGCGCGCCAGCCGGGACAGACCGACGATGGCTTCCCGAAAGTTCGATCTTCAGCTTCACGACACATCGCTCCGGCAGAATTCGATGCCATGTTTCGGCGAGCGGACGTGGAGGAAGGGGATTTGCTGCTGATGCTGGCAGACAAACCGGATGTAGTGGCGATGGCCCTGGGCAACCTGCGGCTCAAGCTGGGCCGTGAGATGGGGCTGATGGATGACGATATCCTGGCGCTGGCTTGGGTCGTGGATTTTCCCCTGTTCGAGTGGAGCAAGGAGGAAAATCGCTGGAAGGCGATGCACCATCCTTTCACGTCGGCGGTGGACGATGACTGGGACCTGCTGGAGACGGACCCTGGAGCGGCACGTGCGAAGGCATACGATGTGGTCTGCAACGGCTGGGAGGTCGGTGGTGGCAGCATCAGGATTCACACGCCTGAGCACCAGTCGGCCATGTTCCGGGTGCTGGGGATTTCCGACGAGGAAGCACAGGCCCGGTTCGGGCACATGCTAGAAGCGTTCACTTATGGGGCGCCACCCCACGGCGGAATCGCACTGGGGATAGACCGTTGGGTGTCCATCCTTCTGTCGGAGAAAAGCATCCGGGAGGTGATCGCGTTCCCCAAGACGGCTCAGGGGGTGGACCTGATGGCACAGGCGCCTTCGCCGATATCCGAGAAGCAGTTGCAGGAGCTGCATCTGAAAGTAGTGGAGTGAGGGAGGCCAGAGCCAGAAGCAGGTTACTGGCTCCACCAGGGACAACGTTCTGGGGATGGAAGCGATTTTCTCTCTGAGATCAAGGAATTGGACTTTGGACAAACAGGCTGATTTGCCAATCAGAGCCCTTTACCTTGAGGA
>CAZDOZ010000246.1:0-2081 GCA_964507175.1 uncultured Anaerolineae bacterium | reverse complement strand
TCGAAAAGTAGAGGCGGACTCTTGTGGTCGCATATTTTGGCCTGCGATGAGCATTACTCGATCACCAGCAGCAACGCCCCCTGGGCCACCTGGTTGCCGGGGGAGATATTCACTTTCTTCACAACTCCTTTGCGTGGGGCGCGGATCTCATTCTCCATTTTCATCGCCTCCAGTATTGCCAGAGGCTGGTTCTCATCTACCCTATCCTCCTCCGCCACCAGGACTTTAACGATCATCCCGGGAATCGGCGAGGTTATCCGGACCTCCTTGCTGGTCCGCTCCGGCGCTTTGGAGCCTTTGGAAAGTCGCAAAGCCCGTTCGTCCGTGACGGCAACGTCCATCTGGACACCATCCAGCATGATGATATAGCCGCCGAGGGTTTCCTCTGCCAGGATTTCATATGACTTTCCGTTCACCAGGAGGGAGTAGATGTTTCCCTCGCCGACCCGCCCCAGGCTCACATCCATTTTTTCGCCGTTGTTCAGGATGGCGGTATCCCCTTCGATCTCGATGACGTATTCCCTGTCGTTCACCGTGGAAACGTACTTCATCGTCTGAGCCCTCCCAGCAACGCTGACTGCTTCCAGAGGGACATTCTGCCTGCCGGCCCCTCCATTTTCCTGAACGTAACACGCTCCTTGCTTTCCCGATCGGCCAGGAGTGCCGACGCCAGAGCCGCCACTTTTTCTTTTTCAGGGTTTCCCACACTCCCCATGGAGAATCCGCCATTCTCCAGGAACGTGGTGTCGAAGTGTCCTGCTTGGAACCGCGCACTGTCCATTATCCTCTGGTGGAACGGGATCGTGGTCTTTATGCCGCTGATCCTGAACTCGCGCAGGGCCCGCCGCATTCTCAGTATCGCTTCGGCCCGCGTCTCCCCCCACACGATCATTTTCGCCAGGAGCGGGTCGTAGTAAAGGGAGACTACAAATCCCTCGTATATTCCGCTCTCTATCCGGACTCCGGGGCCAGTGGGCCTGCTCAGGTGAGTGATCCGCCCGCCTGCTGGCAGGAAATTGTTATATGGGTCTTCTGAGGTGATCCGGACCTCGATTGCCCATCCCCGTAGCTGGATGTCCTCCTGCTTCCACCGGAGCCTTCGCCCCGCCGCTATCGCCAGCTGCTCTTTCACGATATCTACCCCGGTCACCACTTCCGTAACAGGGTGCTCTACTTGAAGCCTGGTGTTCACCTCCAGGAAGTAGAAATTCATATCCGGATCGACCAGGAACTCTACTGTGCCTGCGTTGGTGTATCCTGCGGCTTTGGCTGCCCTGACTGCCACTGCGCCCATCTGCTCCCGCATCTCCTGGGTCACCACCGGGGACGGTGATTCCTCGATCATTTTCTGGTGCCGTCGTTGGATGGAGCACTCCCGCTCTCCAAGGGAGACAACGTTTCCGTAATTGTCCGCCAGGAGCTGAACTTCGATGTGACGGGCATTGGGGATGACTTTTTCCAGGTAGATGGTGTCATCGCCAAAAGCGCCTTTTGCCTCCCGGCGGGCTGCAGCCAGCGCCCGCGGCAATTCCGCTGGATCGGAGACCAGGCGCATGCCCTTGCCACCTCCTCCAGCCGCCGCCTTGATCATCACAGGGAACCCCAGGTTCCTCGCTTCGGCTATCGCCTCGGCATCGCTTACGTCTACATCGGTGCCCGGAACCACCGGCACGCCAGCCTTTTTCATCGTCCGACGCGCCGCTACTTTGTTCCCCAGGAGCCGGATCGCCTCCGGCGGTGGGCCGATGAAAGTCAGCCCGGCATCTATCACTGCCTGGGCAAAATCGGCGTTCTCCGCCAGGAAGCCGTATCCGGGGTGGATGGCGTCGGCGCCGCACCGCTTTGCCACATCTATGATCTTGTCCATACGGAGATAGCTCTCGGTGGGTTTTGCCGGGCCGATGTAATACGCTTCGTCGGCGTAACGGACGTGAAGGGCGGTTCTGTCCGCGTCGGAGAAAACGGTGGCGGTGGCAAGGCCACGTTCCTCGCATGCCATCAGTATTCGGACGGCTATTTCGCCGCGGTTGGCGACCAGCACTTTTTTGAACATGCTATGCTCCAAGAACGAATCAACGAAT
>CAZDOZ010000245.1:0-2189 GCA_964507175.1 uncultured Anaerolineae bacterium | reverse complement strand
CGTGTCTCTATAGTGAGTGGGGACGAAGCACGTTTTGAGAGCATAGAGGTAGAGTGAAGTCATCTTGTGCTGTGGATAATGCGTCGGCGCATCAACGCGTAACGCGAGAAAACAGAGGAGAGTCATGAGTACAAGAACTATACCTGTCGTTGAGAATATTCTAGGCGCTAATGACCGGATAGCCCAGACCAACCAAGGGATCTTCGATTCCACCAGGACGTTTGCCGTTAACTTCATGGCATCCCCTGGCGCTGGGAAAACAAGCGTCATCCTGCGCACCGTTCAGGCTTTACAGGGCCATTACAGAATGGCCGGTGTGGACGGGGATGTTGCAACCACCATTGACGCCGACCGGATGGCCTCCAATGGTATCCCCGCGGTGCAAATCAACACCGGCGGAACCTGCCATCTGGACGCTGTGATGCTATCCGGGGCCCTCCCAAAACTGAACCTGAGCGAGATTGACCTTCTCATCATCGAGAACGTGGGTAACTTGATCTGTCCTGCCAGCTTCAAGCTTGGTTCTCATTTAGACGTACTCATTGCCAGCGTGCCCGAGGGGGACGACAAGCCGTACAAGTACCCCAAAATGTACCGCGGCGTGAAAGCTGTTCTTCTGAACAAGATCGACTTGCTGCCGTACTTCGATTTTGACATGGATTATTTTCGCAAGGGGGTAGAGGTGCTTAATCCTGGATTGGCATTCTTCCCGGTATCCGCCAAGACAGGCGAGGGCTTGGACGCATATATCCAGTGGTTGACGGGATGTGTGGATTCGTTCCTGGGGTAGGGTACGGGCGCCGCGCTGCGCCCGTATCGGCGGGATCGCTGATTGTGGTGAAAATTGGACATAAAATCTGCTCGTTATGAACACATCCATATAGATGGGATTGTGCAGGGGGTCGGGTTCCGGCCGTTCGTATACAGGCTGGCAAAGCGGTATGGCCTGCGAGGCTGGGTCCGCAATAGCAGCCAGGGCGTGGATATCCGCGCCCTGGGCGATGCCTATTCGCTGGATGAGTTTGCGGCTTCCCTTGGTGCGGAAGCGCCCCCTTTGGCGCGGATAACGAACATCAGTCGAGAGACACTTCCCCCGGACGGCCACGACCTTCCGGACGATTTCGTAATCGTCGAAAGCAAGGACGAAAGCGGCTTTACGCTGGTCTCGCCGGATGTCGCCACCTGCAAGGATTGTCTGCGGGAGCTCTTCGATCCCAGCGACCGACGATATCGGTATCCGTTCATCAATTGCACTAACTGCGGGCCGCGGTTCAGCATCATCAAATCGCTCCCCTATGACCGTCCGAATACCACCATGGCGATTTTTCCCATGTGCGACGATTGCCGGGAGGAGTACGAGAATCCGTTGAACCGCCGGTTTCACGCCCAACCCAATGCCTGTCCGGAATGTGGTCCAAAGGTATGGCTGGAGGTGAAGTCGGGGTGGCAATCGGAAGTGCCAGGAAACGCCATTGATGACATCGCCAGGACAGCGGCGCTGTTGCGAGAGGGGGCAATCCTGGCAATCAAGGGGCTAGGTGGGTTTCACCTTGCCTGCGATGCCACCAACGAGAATGCTGTGCTGAAATTGCGGGAACGGAAAATGCGCCCGCACAAGCCGCTGGCGATAATGATGCAGGACGTGGAAGCAGTACGTCTCTGTTGCGAGCTTTCGCCGGAGGAAGAGTCGTTGCTTACGTCTCCCGCAGCGCCAATCATGCTCCTGACGCCTCGCCCTGACAACGGCATCGCTCCGAGTGTGGCTCCAGGGCAGCGCACCATCGGTGTGATGCTTCCATATACACCGTTGCATCACATCTTGCTGCGAGATGTGGGCCGTCCGCTGGTGATGACCAGCGGCAACCGGCAGGATGAGCCTATCGCCCGCACCAACCAGGAGGCGCGTGAAAAGCTCGATTCTATCGTGGACGGCTATCTCTGGCACAACCGTCCCATTCATAACCGGATAGATGACAGTGTGTGGATGCCGAGCAAAGCCGGCGCTTTCCCCATCAGGCGCTCCCGCGGCTATGTGCCATATCCGGTTATGTTGAACTCTGAATCGCCCGAAACAGTGCTGGCGGTTGGGAGTCAGATGAAGAATACATTTTGCCTGCTGGATGGCAAGTACGCGTTCCTGAGCCAGCACATTGGCGAGATGGACTACCTGAGCACGTGGGAGTTCTTCG
>CAZDOZ010000244.1:0-2202 GCA_964507175.1 uncultured Anaerolineae bacterium | reverse complement strand
TGTTAGCTCGACCAGGCGAGCCAGACGGCTCGCCTTACTTCTGGGCATTGCAAGGCCCTTCACCTCGGATCCCTCTGCTCGCCTTGGTTCAGAATGACGAGCGGTCGAGATGCCGTAGGAACGCTGTCCCACCTCCTGCGTGCAGTTTCCGAACGTTCTCTCAACGGGCTAAAGGCTGACATCGCTAAGGACGGAGTGCACCGCTTTCAACACGTTCTCCACGTTGAACCCGAGGCGTTCCATAGCGATTTTTCCTGGCGCGGAAGCGCCAAACCGGTCCAGTCCGATTACGCGGCCCGCATCGCCTACCCAGCGCTCCCAACCAATCGGAGCCGCTGCCTCGATGGCGATCCGCGCTCGAACTCTGCTGGGAAGGATTTTCTCTCGATATTCCTTCGGCTGTGCGGCGAAAAGCTCCCAGCTCGGCATAGATACCACACGCGTGGCGATTTTCTCTTTCGCCAGAGCATCTTTTGCCCGTAGCGCCAGGCTTACCTCGGAACCGGTGGCTATCAATATCACATCGGGGCTGCCGGAAGCATCGGAGAGCACGTACGCCCCACGCCGTATCCCTTCTTCTATTACTTTCTCGTCGACGCTCAGGATGGGGATCGACTGCCGAGTAAGCACCAGCGCCACAGGGCCGCTTTCCCATTTCATGGCCCACCGCCACGCTTCCACAGTCTCGCGGGCGTCCGCAGGGCGCATGACGATCAGGCCAGGGATTGCCCGCAGTGATGGTATCTGTTCCACCGGTTGATGGGTTGGGCCGTCCTCTCCAATGCCGATGCTGTCGTGGGTGAAGACATAGATCACCGGCAGGCGCATCATGGCGGCAAGCCGGATCGCAGGGCGCATGTAATCGCTGAAAACCAGGAAAGTACCACCGAAAACTCGGAGCCCCCCGTGTTCCGCGATGCCGTTGAGCGCAGCGCCCATCGCATGCTCTCGGACGCCGAAATGGAAATTTCGGCCATCGTAGGAACCATGCTCGAAATCTCCCATTTCAGCCATGTATGTTTTGGTCGAAGGGGCCAGATCGGCGGAGCCACCCACCAGGAATGGAATCCGCTTCGCCAGAGCGTTGATCGCTTCGCCGGATGCTTTCCTTGTTGCCAGGGGTGGGTCGTCCGGCGTGAACAGGGGCAGATCTGCATCCCATCTTTCCGGCAGCGATTTGGACATTGCGGATTCCCACTCGGTAGCTTCGTCGGGGCATTCTGATTTCCACGCAGCCAGATCCTCCCTCCATTCCTGCTCCCACGCCGCACCGCGGGCCAGCGCCCGGCGCATGTGGGCCAGTGCCTCGTCCGGCACGTAAAACTCTGGTTCCAGGGGCCAGCCAAATCGTTCTTTCGTGGCGCGCGCCGCACCCGACCCAAGTGGCGCTCCGTGGGCCGAAGCCGAATCTTGCTTTGGGCTTCCGTAGCCGATGTGAGATCGGATGAGGATGAGGGATGGCGCGTCCTCCCTCTCTCTGGCCTTGGCGATTGCCCCCTCGATAGCCTCCAGATCGTTCCCGTCGTCCACGTTCAGGACATGCCAGCCGTAAGCGCGAAACCTCGCCGCCACGTCCTCCGTGAAAGCCAGAGAAGTGGAACCCTCGATGCTGACGTGATTGCTGTCGTACAGGACTATCAGCCTGCCGAGTTTCAGGTGCCCCGCCAGGGATGCTGCCTCGTGGGAAATCCCTTCCATCATGTCTCCATCACTGGCGAGGACGTAGGTATGGTGGCGGACGATCTCGTGGCCGCGGCAGTTGTACCGCGCTGCCAGATGTGCTTCCGCCATCGCCATGCCAACGGCTGTGGCGAACCCTTGTCCAAGCGGTCCGGTGGTCGTCTCAATGCCACGCGTCATGTCGCGCTCTGGGTGACCCGGCGTGACGCTACCCCATTGCCGGAAGGATTTGATATCCTCCAAGGTCATCTTGTACCCGGTCAGGTAAAGGAGCGAGTACAGAAGCATCGATGCGTGTCCTGCCGAGAGGACGAACCGGTCTCGGTCGGGCCAGGATGGGTTTGACGGATTATGGCGCAGAAAGCGGTCCCAGAGCACGTAGGCGGCAGGGGCTGCCCCCAGAACCATGCCTGGGTGTCCAGATTTTGCTTTCTCGATGGCATCTACTGCCAGGAAGCGTATGGTGTTGATGCAAAGCTCATCCAACTTTTCTGGTTTCATCCTCGCGTTCTCCACAAAGGA
>CAZDOZ010000243.1:0-2274 GCA_964507175.1 uncultured Anaerolineae bacterium | reverse complement strand
GTAGGTGAGGGCTAAGAGCCGCTCCGTCCCAACAGTTCTGAGCGCTACCAATTGATTCGGGTGAGACGTCCTGACTGAGTTGGGAGAGGCGGGTACGTGTACCGAATGGGGCTTGGTGGAGACCTGTCATTACTCGCCCTCCCGAACGGGTGAAGCAATGCCTCGCCCACGCCTCGGTCGTTGTATGACGTAACTACTCGTACCCGGCATCGTCATCCTTGTTAGGCACGAGGCTTCCGTTGAGTTGCTAGTCGACGCATTCTTGGGAAAAGATTTTCGTATCGCCCTTTATCCTGATCAGGATGGACGCTTATGAACAATACCGGATTCTGGAAACGAACGTGGGGAATATCTTCTTTGGCGTTGGCGATGGCTTTGTTCCTGGGTATAGCTTTCGTGATGACCTTTCCTCAGGTTTCTATGGGGAGCGCTGTAGATGTCACGCCTGCCCCTTGCGCTGATCAATACGAACCGGATGATTTGCCCGCCGAGGCACATGAAATCGCCTCTGATGGCACGCCGCAAACCCACACCCTGGACCACGGAGCATCTGGAGGGAAACCTGCGGACAGGGACTGGGTTTCCTTCACCGTGCAAGCTGGCGAAGCGCTGAGCATCACCACTTTCAACCTCGCCGGTTCGGCTGATACAGTGATTTATCTCTACGATGATCGAGTGCTAACCGACACCAATGCTCCTCTCCTGGCAGCCAATGATGATTGCGGGAATGAGATAGGGCCTTCTTGCATTTATTCCGATAGCGTGGCACGCACCGGCACGTATTTCCTCCTTGTCAAAGATATTTTCGGCTGCGGAGGGTGCGATTTTTCGTACGATGTGTCGGTCCTGGCGCGTAATCTCTCAACCTCTACACCTGCTGCCACGCCCACGGTGACGGTAACGCTAGTGCCTACCGCCACAGCGACACTCAGCCCCACTGCCACGCCGACGCCCGCCGTTGTTCCAACTGCTACCCCTGTCTTTGCGGCATTTTACGTGCCCCTTGTGCTCAGCGAGCCATCGCTGCCGACTCCGACGCCAACACCGAATTCCTGCCTGCCGCGGATTCAGTGGGTGGTGCATGTGGGTGCCCACCCGAAAGGCATTGCCGTGGAAGGGGAGACCGCATATGTGGGCATGTTCGATGCTTCGGCGCTGGCAGTGGTGGATCTCGCCGCTGGCGCGTTGACCGACACTGTGTCAGGTAGCGGCCTGGGTTCCAATGGAGTTGCCGTCTCGGCCGATCGGGTGTTCATGGCTCACAGAAACAGCGCCAGCGTTTCTATCTTCACCAGATCCCCCGTGAGGTGGGTCGGAAGCCTCCCAGTTGGGTTATTGCCTTTTGGCGTAGCAGCCTATGGAAACAGGGTGTATGTGGCGAATTTCGGGAGTGACACTGTCTCTGTCATAGACGCGGATAGCCTAGCTCTGATTCGCGACGCTCCTTTGCCGTCGGGTGCCAAGCCCTCTTTAGTCGCTGCTGGCGACGGGAAGGCTTACGTGACTGCCATCGGGATTTCCTCGGTGGTGAAACTGGACTCTGGTGGAAACGTGGTTGCCACATGGGATGTGGGACAGGGCCCGTTTGGGATTGCCTATGACAGCTTGCACAATCTGGTGTATGTGGGCCTCAAGTACGCCAAAGAAGTGGCGATCCTGGATGGGGACAGCGGGGCAGTCCTGCAGACTTTGCATCTCTCGTTCCATCCGTATGCACTTGCTGTCGACCCAGGCCAGGGGCATCTGTACGTGTTGAGCGCGGAGGAGAATGCACTGTATGTTTTCAGGCCAGGTACCGATGGCGAGACCCCGTGGACTGTGATCCCTTTGCCCGCTATGGGGCCTGATTATGGTGGTGATGGGATAGCAGTACAGAATCACCAAATTTTCGTGACGACCTACGAATCCGGGGACCTGGTGGTCGTGGATGATTCGCGCTGCCTGCCGCGATGATATGGATTTTGAACCGATCTGTCGCTCCTCCCTGTTGTTTGCGGCTGTCTTCCCCATCGCGAACATGCATCAGGAGGGCACATTTCGTGTAGTTATATTTATGGGTGGAGCTTTCGAAGCAAATCGAAATCCCAAGGCCCTCCCAGGAGCTTTCTTCACGTGTCGGGGACGAAGAGCGGCTTATCCTTGGGGTTGATGGGGGCCGACGACGGTTCGGGAGGGCTCCTGGGGCCCTACAGGCCCCCAGGATTTGCTTCGAGCCCCCATTTATGTGTCGTCGACATTGACAAAATCCCACATTCATTGTATCCTTTTAAAGTC
>CAZDOZ010000242.1:0-2414 GCA_964507175.1 uncultured Anaerolineae bacterium | reverse complement strand
GCCGTAGGAACGCTGTCCCACCTCCTGCGTGCAGTTTCCGAACGTTCTCTCTATTGAGAAAATTTGTCGAGCCTTATTTTCCGAGAATTGCGCCCGACATCAGAACCATCAGCACAGCTACAGCCGCCGCTGCATCGCCCCACCGGTGTTTGTGGATGGCGGCCGCCATCGCTGTCAGGACACGAAGTGAAGGGATGGAGGCCAACAGGACAATGCCAAGGCTCATCAAGTCCACGCTGGCGGGACGCCTCGCGATGTGGACGAAATCTTGCAAGGGAAGAGCAACGGGGCCCGGGAGGCTGAGGACTTTCGCCCCAAGTGTCATGTAGTCGAGGCCGCCAGCCACCATTAGCACCAAAGCCAGAGTCCCGACTGCTCTGGAAATGATTTTGGAAGAAAAATGATCATCGTCGAGGAATTTGCGCCATTGCTCAGAGAACATTGATGCCAACTCCTTTCGTCAACATCTGCACTCCTATAAGAAACAGGAATATCACCAGAGCTGTTTTGATCCATGAAACGTACATACGCCTTGCAGTGAAAACTCCAATGCCGGCGCCAATGAACATCCCTAGCGCTGCCGGAGCGGTGACCAGAGGGTGGATATCCCCTCTGGCGTAGTAGACGAAGACACTAGCAGCGGCGGTTATCCCTACCATGAAATGGCTGGTTACAGTGGCTACCCTTATCGGAACCCCCATGATCGTGTACATCACCGGTACTTTGATGAAACCGCCACCCACACCCAGCATCCCAGCGAGAGAACCTGCAATCGTCCCCATGCCAAGGCCGAGGGGCCAGTTGTGCACTTCGTACTTGCCCGTGATGGCACCTTCCTGCGCTCCTGGATGTTCTGGCTTTACCATCGTGTACGCTCCGGTTCCTATTACCATCAGTCCAAAGATGACACTCAGGAGATTGGAGGAAAGAATACCGGCCAATACACTCCCGCCTATAGCTCCTAATGTCGTAGCAATCTCCAGGCGGAGGGCCAGCGATGTGTTCGGCGTGATGTCTGGGGAGGTTGCAGCTGCCACGCCGGTGGACGTGGCAATAACTCCGACCAGACTGGTGCCCACGGCGATGCGCATAGGCAGATGAAACAAGATAACCAGAGCAGGGACGAGAAACACCCCTCCCCCGAGCCCCAAGATGCCACCAAGTATTCCGGAAATCACCCCGATCGTCGTTAGCAGCGTTATCGTGAGCATAGGATGCTTGTCTCTATCACCGCTCGGATGGGTAGACGAAGTACCCTGTCGTTCCTTTTGAGTGTTCGCCAAAGATGATACCGAAAGTCGTGCTGGCCCCCGGCTCCAGGTGGAGAGGATAGGTGTATGTGTAGTCAGCGTCGAGCACCTCGCCATTCTCGCCGTAGATTGCGCCAATTATCTGCACAAAGGTGACCCTGCTGTTTCCGCCGTTGACCACAGTGCCGCTTAGCATCAATTCGCCCTCCTGACGCGGTTCGAGCCGCACGCCAGTGGTGTACAGGGAGGATTGCCTTATGGTTGTGGCCCTGCGGCACGCCGCGACCACATCCACATTCTCGCTAACGGGGCCGGAGGTCACGCGCAGTTTGAAAGGTTCTTTTTCGCCCGCGGCAAGTTCCTGCCTGGGCAAAGAAGATGTCTGCACGTTTATCACATGGCCTGCGTCGTCGTAGAAAATCGCCGCAATCTTCAGCGCTCGCACGGCCATGTCGGTATTGTTCATCACCTCGCCTACCACCAGGTATGGCGACTCCTTTTCCGATCCCTCTTCGGCGTTCCCGTAAAAGGCTGTCACGCCGGACACCTGAAGATCCGGCAACGGTTCGGAGGAAGATGGGAATGATGTCACGCGGAGGGAATAATGATCGTAGCCTTTCGGCATCCTCACCAGCATTGTGAACGGGGATTCCATGCCCGGAGCCAACTTCGAGTGGAAAGTATAGCCATAACGATACCCCACCCTGGAACCGGCGGCATTGTACAGGTAAGCTACCACCCTAACTGCAATGCGAGTTCTGTCGGTGCCGTTCCCTACCAGTCCCACGATGTTGAGATAGTTGCCGTCGTTCGATGCGAAAGCCGAAGAACTCAACACAGTGACTCCGGCCGGGAGCGTCTCCGGATCGGACGCTCTCAAGGCATGGGGAGGCAATACGAACATCGTAAAGGTCAATATCATGGCTAGCAATGTCCTGGATAGTTTGTTCACCGGTACCTCCTGAGAATGTCATTCTTCCCCGACTGGATGTGCTTGCCGTCCATCAGGGCACGCTAATGATATCATGGAGACGACGAATCTGCGAATCGGGGCAGTGTGGGGGGAACCAAGTAATTCCTGGAGGCCCTGTGGGCCCCAGGAATTTACTACCTCCTCTCGGGGAGGCTTTCGTCAGGCCCAGGCAAGCCACAGCGCAAGCCCTG
>CAZDOZ010000241.1:0-2501 GCA_964507175.1 uncultured Anaerolineae bacterium | reverse complement strand
CGTCCAAAGATGAAAGGCTCGGACAGCCGCATGTCGATTTTGTCAAAAGTCCAATCCTTCAGATAGAATCCGAAAAGTTTAATAGATGAGGGCGGACAGACTACGCCCTGGGCCGTTCCCCAGGAATGTTATTTCACCAACGGTTTTAGCGGCGCTGGCAATTTGTCTTTCCCCGTAGTGACTACCGGCGGGACAATGGGAGGCTGCCCGAACTTGTCCAGAATCGCCTGCCCGTCTTTGCTCAGCAAGAATTCCACAAATTCCACTCCGAGCTCGTGGTGCGGAGCGTTTTTGGGCACGGTCACCCCGTAAACTATGGGTTTGCCCTCCTTGGTCAGGGTCGTTCCTGGCTTCTTCCCCGATATCTTCACCTTCGCCTGGCGGTAGAAATCCTTGAACTTGACGGAGGAGAGGTTTATTTCCTCCGGCAGTTCCACGAATTTGAGTCCATGTTGTACCGCCACAGAGCGGTACTCGAAAGCGTAGTCCATATCCCCGGATTGCAGCAGTGCGATCAGCTCCACGGACTTGGGCCGGACATTCTCCGGAGGGCAGTGATCCTGGAGCCGTTTGTAGAGTCCGGGGACCTTGTAATACTTCTCCGCCAGTTGCCACACCATGAGTGTTCGGTATCCACATGGATCAGCGTTTGGGTCGGAGTGCCCGTAGACCACGCCATCTCTGGTGAGCACATCATACCAGTTGTCTGGGGTGATCTCGCCCGCGTATTTCGACTTGTCGGTATACACAATCACCATCATATTCCGGGCAAACTGAATGTTCCAATCCGCGAATTTGGGGATAAGCAGGTTGTCGATAACTGTGTAGTCAGCAGACATCATCACGTCGGCTCGCCTGCCGAGATCGCTTATCTTGCGCGCGGCTGTAACGCTGCCGGACGCCTCAGTCTCTATCTCCACACCTGGGTGGTTCGCCTTGAAAGCTTCTGACATCTCTTTCAGTGGCACAGTCAGGCTGCCGGCATGGAAAATCACTATTTTTTGGCTGACGTGGGTCGGTTTCTGGGGCGGTGATGTGCTTTTCCCTGTACTGGGACTACACCCGGATGCGACCAACATGACTAAGATCATTGCTAATACAGTCCATGTGTAGGGTTTTTTCATTGTTTTTCTCCTCACAACCAGTTTTCCTTACCCGTATCCCGGGTATCGTACCCTCCCATTGCTTCTACAGCATCACGGAACTCAGCGGTGCGCGCCAGGGCCAGTAACGCCTGTACCCCTTTTGTCCTCCACGCTTTTTGGTCAATCACCAGGTCGTACTCTTCGCGCGTGAGCTGCACGAAATCCAGGCCATAGGCTGTAGCCGCTGCCTGGATCCCTAGTCCAACGTCGGCGTGTCCTTCGGCCACTGCTTTGGCAACGCCCGTGTGGGTGATTTCTATGGCGTCGTAGCCTCTCACTTCCTCAGGCGATATCCCAAGCGACCGCAGATGGGCATCCAGCCATACGCGGGTACCGGAACCCTCCTGCCTGTTTATGAACCTCACATCTGGTTTTGACAGGTCCTCAACCTTCTCGATGTGGAGAGGATTGTCCGGAGCCACAATCAGCCCGAGGCGTCGATACACCAGTGTGAAAAGGGCAATTCTCCGTCCTGGCAGCACCCGCCGCACGTACGGAATGTTGTACGTGCCGGATTGCTCATCCCACAAATGGCATCCCGCCAGGTCCGCCTCGCCGCGGGCCATGGCGATAAGCCCGCCAAGGCTGCCTTTGTACTCTACGTCGAAATCGATATCGGGGTGTTTCCGCTTCAATATCTGGAAGAGGTATTCAACTGCCAGATCGTGGCTACCCACGAATCGGATGCAGGCGATCGCCGGGCCCTTTGTTGGCGCAATCGGGTGGCCCTGGCTTTCGTTCCACCGTGCCAGCGCTTGTGCTAGCGCTGCTTCTGCCTCGGCGGGTGTGTGACCTGCTCCTATAGCGTCCAAAAGGTAGCGCTCTGCACGGTTTACCAGGACTGTCCATCGCCACGTCGAGCGCTCATGGGCTAGAGGGCCTGTCGCAACGTGAGTGCCGCCTCCGCGCTGCCCTACCACCAGGCCTTCGCGTGCAAGCTCCGCATAGGCACTGTTCACCGTGCCCGGCGAGCACTTCCACTGGCTGGCGAGTTCGCGCACAGATGGTAGCCTATCGCCGGGGCCGAGTTTGCCCTGGGCTATTTGCCTCCGTACGGATTCGGCAATTCTGAGGTACACCGGAGCCTGTTTCACCTGGTTCCCTCTTGTTCCAGACTGCTTTTGTACTGCTATACCCGATTTAATGGGAAAAGACTGTGCTCAGCCGGATATCGCTATCCGCCCTTCTTTATTCCTCCCCCGATAGAACGGGGTGTATACTTGTATAGCAACAAGTGTACAATGCGCCGCATGCCGATGTCAAGTTCAGGATGGCGAAATCAAACGCGGCCTCGAAAGCCTCTCTTTTTGGGGAATTTGACGGGTGGATAGTGAATGACGTACAATTGAGCATAAA
>CAZDOZ010000240.1:0-2504 GCA_964507175.1 uncultured Anaerolineae bacterium | reverse complement strand
ACAAGATACGCCACTTCCCTTCATTTGCCGTCCAAAGATGAAAGGCTCGGACAGCCGCGTGTCGATTTTGTCAAAAGTCCAAGAAGGTAGGAGCGCATTTTAAGTGTGGAGAAGGCTCACGCCCGCTCCGCACCGCTACATTCAGTACGCTGGTGGTGCATCAAGCCTACGTGTGATCTGGCGGAGGAGTCTCACAGCATCAACCACAGTTGGGCGTGGTGCTACCCAACCAATATCTGGAGGTGGAAATGACAGAGAGACCAGTACGGGTGCGGTTCGCGCCAAGCCCGACGGGATATCTGCACATCGGAGGGGCAAGGACGGCGCTTTTCAACTGGCTTTTCGCCCGTCATAACGGCGGAAAGTTCATCCTAAGGATAGAGGACACCGATAGAAAACGATTCGTACCCGACGCTCTGCAAGACATTGTTTCCGGACTGCGCTGGCTGGGCCTGGATTGGGACGAGGGACCGGAAATCGGGGGGGCATTCGGCCCGTATTTTCAGTCGGAGCGGACAGGCTTGTATAGAAAGTGGGCCCACTGGCTCGTAGAGCGAGGGTACGCTTACAAATGCTTCTGCACGCCGGAGAGGCTCGCTCAGATGCGAAAAGAGCAAGTGAGACGAGGTGAACCGCCTCACTACGACCGGACCTGTCGGAATCTATCGCCGGAAGAAGTGAGGGCTAAAGAGGGAGCCGGAGCGCCGTATGTCATCCGGTTCAAGAGTCCCCTGACTGGCAAGACTACTTTCACGGACATGATACGAGGCGATATAACGTTCGAACATAAAAATCTGGACGATTTCATTTTGCTGAAATCTGACGGATACCCCACCTATCATCTTGCGAATGTCGTAGACGACCATTTCATGGAGATATCTCACATCCTCCGAGGGGACGAGTGGATATCCAGTGCCCCGAAGCATATTCTGCTCTATCAGGCGTTCGGGTGGGAACCTCCATTGCTGGCGCACCTGCCGTTGATCCTCGATCCAAGCGGCAAAGGAAAACTGAGCAAGAGGAAGAAGCGCGTGGCAGGAGAGGAAGTTCTCGTGTTCGTGCGGGAATATCGGGAGGCAGGATTCCTGCCCGAGGCGGTCTTCAATTTTCTGTCCGCTGTCGGTTGGTCCTACGACGGACAGACCGAGATTTTCACCCGTGAGCAGGCGATCGCCAGGTTCGATATTCCGAGCATTAATCCTTCTCCTGCTGCATTGCCGTACAAGAAGCTCGAGTGGATGAACGGTGTGTACATTCGGCAACTACCGGTAGAAGAGCTGAAAGAGAGACTCATCCCATTCCTGAGCAGGCCTTTGGGCATACCTGAGAAAGAGCTCCGCCAGCGCCGGGAGCTGGATATTCTCGTCCCGATCATTCAGGAGAGGATCAAGCGTTTGGATGAAGCAGCAGGACTAATAGATTTTGCTTTCAAGGAGGAGATCGAGTATCCGTCGGAGATGCTTATTCAGAAGAAGCTGACTAAAGAACAGACCCTGGAGATCATAGATCGAGTTATGGAGATCCTCGAATCTGTTCCAGAATTCCGCTCCGATACGCTGGAAGAGGCTCTGAGGGGTTTGGTATCGGAGATGGGGTTGAAGGCAGGACAGGTTTTCGGAGTGATCCGCGTTGCGGTCACCGGCAAGAAAGTCGCCCCTCCACTTTTCGGCAGCCTGGAGGCTCTGGGGCGCGAGCGGTCTATCCGGAGGATGAGAATAGCCAGGGAAAAGCTATTCCAGAAGTAGCCACCTTGGTGAATGCAGGCCTGTGACTTGGGCTGTGCTTCAATTTTCCCCGTAATTGTTCAGCCTTGAACAAGTCGAACGCGGATACCCGCGGATAAAGCAAATAAATCAGAAAAGATCGCCGTGTATCAGCGTCATCAGCGTTCTATAGCCGTTTTAGTAGCTTCCTTGATGCACATGGGACAATCACCATTTGCCATCGGGGTCGATGGAGGCCGACGATGGCTCTGCGGGCCTGCAGGGCTCCCGGGATTTGCTTCAAAGTCCAAGTTCAGCTACTGATCTTGACAACCATTCGCTTCTTCGTATAATATGTGTTGGGAACTTGGAGGGGACTACATCAGAATAGTCTGAGTAGTGAGGTGGTGGAAATGCCGATATATGTGTACAGATGTGAAAAGTGCGGGTTGCAGTTCGAGAAGTTTCAACACTTCAATGACGAGCCAATCAAGGTTTGTCCTGAGTGTGGCGGGCCTGTTCATAGGGTCTACCAGCCCGTGGGGATTATTTTCAAAGGATCTGGCTTCTACGTGACCGATAACCGCTCCAAGAATTCGGCTGGGACACCGCCGAAGAACCAGGAAAAGCCCAAGGGCACTGAAAAAGTAGAGAACGGGGTAAGCGGCACTGGGGCTGACAGCACGAACGCTACTTAGCTCGTTACCTCACTGACACCTCCTTTCCAGAAAAGCGCACAATCCAAAAACGGTTGTGCGCTTTTCGCGTGCTGCGGGCACACTGGAGTTTACGCCGCCCCAA
>CAZDOZ010000239.1:0-2508 GCA_964507175.1 uncultured Anaerolineae bacterium | reverse complement strand
ATCGGTATCCCATCGCTTCCAACGCCCACGCGATTCGCGCTTCTTCGAAAAGCCTTCCCTCCAACCCTTCTCCGAGGTTGAATACGACCCAACGATTCGGCGGGTAAGAGGTCAGCGCCAGCTCCACATCTCCCCGGAGGGGCACCAGAGCGACCTGGCACCCCGCGGCTCGAAGAGCATCGGCGAGAGCATGGGCGCATGCAATAACCCCTTGCCCGGCAATCAAGTCGCGGGGTTCTCCCTTGATTATCCGCTTATCATCGTTGTATAGTACGACGACAGATCGGGACACAGACATCCCACATGCCAATTGGGGTTCCAAAGCAATGCCTGGGGAGCCTCGAAGGCCTCCGGTTTCTTTCTGGAAGGTTTTGGGCTTCATCTCGACCCCGACCTTTTCCCCGTAAATGGCCTTTGGTGATGGTAGTCGGGGGCAATGCCCTCGGCTCACGCCAGTGTTCCCTGGTAGCGATATTGTGTCGTGATCAGGACAGGACGCTTCTTCAGGCTGTAGCGAGCAGACGCCAGCTTCAGAATTTCGTTGATCAGCATCGTATACGGCATCCCGTCAGCCTGAGCCATGATACACAAATCGCTCAGAGCCGGATTCAAGCCGGGGAGAGTATTGATTTCCATGAGGTATGGTCTCCCGTCGGCTCCCAGCCTGAAGTCCACCCGCGCCACATCCAGCGCCCCGATAGCCTCAAAAGCAGACACTGTCAGGCGCTTCAGCGCTGCTTCCAAGTTGGGGTTAATATCAGCAGGGCAGAGGTAGCGCGGTGCTCCTTCTTCGCCAGGGTAATAAGATTTTGCGGAGGAACTGTACAACCCCCTCCCCACGCTCACCGTGGCATCTATTTCGAGAACCGGGAAGAGATGGAAGCCATGTTGGTCATAAAAACCATCCCTCCTGCCCTCATCGGCACAACAATAGGCATTCCCGATGAGCCCCACGGTGAATTCCCTCCCTGGCAGATACGTTTCAACCAAAGCGGGTTGGTGGTAAGTGCTCGCAACCCAATGGACCTGCTTCCGCAACGAATTTTCTTCATACACAACGGAGTCTTCGTTGATGCCCATGCCGGAACCCTCTCTCAAGGGCTTCACGAACAGTGGAAAGGACATGCGTCTATCCAGTAAATCGTTTTCTTCATAAAACACCTGAAAGGGAGCTGTTGGAAGCCCTGCATCGCGCCAGAGATGCTTGGTTGCGGCCTTGTCCAGAGAGATGGCTTGCGCCAGCACCCTCGATCCGGTATACGGTATCCTCAACATCTCCAAAAACGCTGGCACGTGGGCCTCCCGCGAATCCCCCCAGAGCCCCTCGGCGATGTTGAAGCAGATGTCCGGTCGGGTCTCGCGTAGTGTGTCCAGCAATGTGAGATCGGCCTCCAGCGGTATCACTTCGTGTCCGCCTTCCTGCAAGGCTTTCTCAATGGCGTTTACCGTCTCCATCGAATCGTATTCCGCCAGTGCATCGAAGGGCGCATCCGAAGTAAGCGGGACATTGTGCTTCGAGTTATACAGCAGAGCGACTCGCAATCCGTTCATGATGCCACCTCCTCGGATGGCATTGACACCGACTCGGGGTGAGCTGGACCTTCGTTTCTCCTGTCGCCTTCCGCGACGTGTATGGAGAACATCGCAGGCGTACGATGGTGAGTGTTCAGCCACCCTTCAGGAGTAATGGCATCCGATCGACCGGCCAAAAGCCCCGCCACGCCTTCCTGCCCATCCTCATTTCTGCGGGCCTGGCAATACGGACAGGTGGCAGGGTTGTGAGGCTGGTAGTCCGTGGGCTGCGTGTAAGTGCTGATGAAGCCCTCGTAGTTCCGGATCACCACTTTGCTCTCCGACATGCTGAGCAGGTAGTTGGGCATGATCGGCACTTTTCCCCCGCCACCGGGGGCATCTATAACGTAAGTAGGGATGGCAAATCCAGAAGTGTGACCACGCAGAGCTTCCATGATCTCAATTCCCTTGGACACAGGGGTGCGAAAATGCCCTGCACCTTGAACCAGGTCGCACTGGTAGAGGTAGTACGGACGGACACGGTTTTTCACCAGTTTATGCACCAGCGCCAGGATTATGTTCGGGCAGTCGTTTATACCGGCCAGAAGCACCGTCTGGCTGCCCAAAGGGATGCCTGCGTCTGCAAGCCTGGCCAGAGCGATTTCCACCTCCGGAGTAATCTCCTTCGGGTGATTGAAATGAATGTTCATCCACAATGGGTGGTACCGACGCAACATCGATACCACATCGTCGGTAATCCGCTGAGGCAGGAATACAGGGACACGGGTCCCTATGCGGATTACTTCCACGTGAGGAATGCTCCGCAGGCGACTCAGTAATCGTTCCAAGACATGCAGCGGGAGAATGAGTGGGTCTCCGCCCGATAGGAGCACGTCCCGTATCTGCGGAGTGGATGCAATGTACGCCAGTTGCTCTTCGTGGTCCCTTGAGCTAAATTGGGCGTGCGGATCGCCCACCATCCGGCTCCTGGTGCAG
>CAZDOZ010000238.1:0-2517 GCA_964507175.1 uncultured Anaerolineae bacterium | reverse complement strand
GGTGATGAATGAGGGCAAAAAGGCAAGATCATCCCGCTACTTTCGGCTGGGCGATGCAGTGCCTCGTCCCTTCCGCCTGCGAGTGGGCAGGTTGCGCACGTAGAAAACTTGTCCCCTGTATTCCAGGCGTACCATCTTGCCCGACTCGACAAGCCTGTCCACCCTTTCCCAGTCCGCCCTTGCTTTCTTCAGGAACTCTTCCACAGCGTCTTTCCGCATCGGATGAACGGCTGTGATGCTCAGCAAGTCGTCTTCTACGTTGCCGGTAAAAGCAAACTCGTTTCCCTCATATCCGATCAGATGCTCCACCCGGTCCTCCCCCAGGGCCTCGCAGAAAAGGTGGTACGCGATCGCTATGGCTTCGGTGGAGGCGGGATTGACCCATCCCTCGGCCGGAGGGCGGGTTGGGATGGAGATGTAGGCCTTACTGGGATTCAGTTTCTTGAGGAAGTCAGCGACCAGTTCCAGTTCCTCCTCGCTGTCGTTTACCCCTTCTATCAACATTGTCTCAGTAGCAAGGAACCCCTTGAACTCCGATGCAAATCGAAGCATTCCCTGATGCAACGATTCCAGATCGAGGGAGCCGTGTGGCCTGTCCACCCGGTGCCAGACGTCCTCGCTGACGGCATCCACTTTGAGGGAAACCCAATCAGCACCCAGCAGGTCGTGGCGAACGTCCTCGATGTCAATGAGGGAGGAGTTGGTTATTACCGCCACGGGTATACCCAAGGCGCGGAGCATTTCGATCTCCTTGCCCAGATTCAAGTCCAGCGTGGGCTCGCCATCCGGCACGAAAGTGAGGTAGTCTATTTTCTCGCCGCGGCTCTTTGCCTCCTGGACTTTTTCGCTGACTTCTTCGTAGAGCTTCTCCGGCGGGTAGAATTCCTGGCGTTTGACCTGCATTTTGATGGTGTTGCCCAGTTGGCAGTAAACGCAAGCATAGGAACAGATTTTCGCTGGTATGTTGTTTATTCCCAAGCTGTGTCCCAGCCTGCGGGATGGCACGGGGCCAAAAGCTATCATAATTTTCCTCCGGAAATGATCTGCAGAGCAAGCTGATAGTCTACTCGAAATCGACCGCGGGATTCACAATGTTCACCGCAGTGTGCAAGCAAATCGGCGAAACATCCTTTCGCGGAGAATATTCCGCCGGTGGATCTGTAGATCACTGGTGTCTCTCTCAGTCGCTGATGCCGACCTGGGCCAGGCTCCTCCGCATTACGTCGAAGTTCTCCAGCGCTTTCCCCGCACCAAGGGCAACGCAGGCGATGGGGTTATCCGCAACGTATGCGGGAACACCTGCCTCTTTCGTCAGAAGTTGATCGATGTCCCGGAGCATAGCACCGCCGCCGGTTATCACCATGCCTCTCTCTATGATGTCGGCGGCCAGCTCCGGGGGTGCCTTCTCCAGGGTGGCCCGCACGGTACCCACAATGGCTGCCAGCGGTTCTGCTATCGCCTCGGTGACCTCGTCCGAATTGACCCTGATGGTTTTGGGAAGTCCTGCCACCAGGTCTCTGCCGCGGACTTCCATCTCCAGCTTTTCCTCCAGGGGCATGGCACTCCCGATCTGGATTTTTATCGCCTCGGCTGTCTGTTCGCCCACCAGGAGGTTGTATTTCTTGCGGATATAACTGGCGATAGTCTCGTCCAGGCGGTTTCCGCCGACCCTGATGGAACTCCACACGACAATATCATTGAGAGAAATGATTGCTGCCTCTGTAGTGCCGCCGCCGATGTCTACCACCATATTGCCGATGCTGGAGCTGATGGGCATACCGGCGCCATAGGCCGCGGCCAGAGGTTCCGGTATCAGGTATGCTTCGCTTGCCCCTGACTGGATGGCTGCATCGTGAACAGCGCGGCTTTCCACACTGGTAACCCCCTTTGGGATGCTGAGCATCACTTTCGGCTTGAAGAATCTGGGGTAGCCAACGATTTTCGATATGAAATAGCGGAGCATCGCCTCCGTGACTACATAGTCGGCTATCACTCCATTGCGCAGCGGACGTGCAACCTCGATGCTCTCAGGGCTCTTCCCCAGCATCTCCTTGGCTGCTTCCCCGACTTCCACGATTTTGTTCTCTCTGGTGTCGACTGCTACAACCGAGGGTTCCTGTAGGACAATGCCTTTCCCTTTCACGTACACAAGTACATTGACAGTCCCCAGGTCAATTCCGACAAGTTTTTCAAACATTTCTCTTATCAACCTCTGCAAAGATGGATAGCGCAAATGCGGCTTCTGCTCACGAGAACGCCAAACTATGATAATTGTAACACATCCATGGCGGAAATGGGAGATTCAAAGGGAGAAAGCCAAGCGGCGATTATGCCCGCCAATCCGCGAACGTACCTGTTTCTTTCCCCAAACCTTCCCTTTCGTGTAGAATAGTCATTGTGTAGCATTTATGATGGTATTGGACTTTGGACAAACAGGCTAATTTGCCAACCAGAGCCCTTTATCTTGAGGAAGGAGGAAAGAGAGAGCGCGTATCTTGTGGTCGAGCGAAGCTCGAC
>CAZDOZ010000237.1:0-2527 GCA_964507175.1 uncultured Anaerolineae bacterium | reverse complement strand
CGCCTGCTGCGTATCACTCCTCCGACAGAATCCCAAGGGCACGTGTCAGGTCATCTGGAAGTTCCGACTGCACCTCCACCCACTCCCCATCGCTGGGACGCCTGAAACGCAGGTGTCCGGCATGGAGGAAGTGTCGGTTTAGAGGCAGGGGTTGCTTCCGATGACCGTAAACTCTATCTCCGACGATCGGATGCCCGATGTAAGCCAGGTGGACTCTGATCTGATGGGTTCGACCTGTCTTTGGCGATACCTCGACCAGGGTGAATGGCGAACGGCGCGTGGTTCTCTCGTCGCAATAGTACCCCATGACCACGTACTCCGTCGCTGCCTCGCGCCCTTTCCCCGCAGATACGACCGCCATTCGCTGTCGGTGGCGCGGGTCCCTGCCGATGGGTGCCTCGATCCGGCCACGGCGGGGTGTCAGGAACCCGAAGACCAATGCCGTGTATCGCTTCTCGACCGTCCGCCCTTTGAACTGCTCCTGGAGGAACCGATGAGCCACGTCGTTTTTCGCCACCACCAGGAGCCCGGAGGTGTCCTTGTCCAGCCGGTGGACGATGCCAGGGCGTTCCACGCCTCCTACGCCTTCCAGGTTCGGGAGGTAGTGGAGCAAGGCATTCACCAGGGTGCCGCTCATATGCCCCGGCGCCGGGTGGGTGACCATGCCCGCGGGCTTGTTCACAACCAAGAGGTCATCATCCTCGTAGCGCACATCCAGAGGGATGGACTCTGGCCTCACCGGATAGCTTTCCTGCGGAGGTATTTCGATCTGGATACCGTCGCCAGCCTCAAGGCGATAGCTGGCTTTGATGGGTTCGCCGTTGACGAGCACCAGTCTGGCCCGTATCCACCTCTGCACTTCGGCGCGTGACCTGTTTGGAAGACGCGATGCCAGGTATTTGTCGATGCGCTCGCCCGCGGTGTCTGCGGTCAGGGAGATGATTTCCCCCTTGTTCATCACGGATGGTTCTGGTGACATCAGGAATGGCTCGGAGGCGAGTAGCGTTTTTCTTCTGTCTCTCCCATCGTCAGGAAAACGTAGGCCATCAGGATGACCCCCACCGTGATGGCCGCGTCCGCCAGGTTGAAAGTGGGCCAGAGGTTATACCTGGGCCATATTTTGAAATCGATGAAATCGGTCACCTGGCCGAACCTGATGCGATCCATCAGATTGCCCAGCGCGCCGCCAACCTCCAGGCCGAGTGCGACGTTGAGGATGGTGCTTTGCTCCTGCATCTGATACGCGTAGTAGAGGATAGCGGCGATTATGACCACCGCCACGATCACGAAGAATGCTCCGGCGCCTTTGAGCATGCCAAAGGCGGCGCCGGTGTTGCTGGACCTGGTTATGGTGAAATATTTTTCTGCTCCTGGAATTATCGCCCAGGAGTCCAGCGGAGCTAGATGAGAACGCACCCAGGCCTTGCTCCACTGATCGAGGACCAGAGTGAGCAGGGCGACGAGACCTATAGTGCTCCACGTCTTGGTAGATCTGAAGCGCAACATTTCCTCCCAAATGGGCATAGTGTCGGCGGGGAAGCTGCATTCCCGCTTATACGGGGTGACACCCCACTCACATGCCTTGCTCGACTTTTTTCTGGCAGCGGAGGCAAAGAGTGGCGTAAGGTATCGCTTTGAGGCGGGCATAATCTATGGGTTCCCCGCATCGCTCGCAGTAGCCGTACGTTCCCTCGTCCATTTTCTTGAGGGCTTTCTCTATTTTCGCCAGTATTTCCTGTTCCCGACGGGTCAGTGAAACCCGTTTGGCTTGTTCGAAAGCCTCTGTTGCATCGTCTGCCATATGGTTCCCCAAGCCGATATTGGACTGGGGAGGTGGCGCTTTGTGCTCTAACTGGGAGAGCAGGTTCTCTCGTTCCTCCAGCAATTGTCTTCTCAGACGTTCCAGGTCCATAGGCATTGGAGTGCCTCCTCGCTTCTCCGAGCCGTTCCTTACTCGATAAACCGGGTGGTCTATCGATTATCCTTGGAATCGAATTTTACCTTGTTGCCACGGAAAATACAAAAGTGGCTTGTGGGGGGATGGACGATGCATCCCGCGGGGTGCACAGATGTTGCCAGGGGAGGCGTCAGCGTGCTCATTTCGCAAATCGACGTCTGTTGGAGCAAATTTGCGCCGTTCTGCGTCCCAGAGCCTTTCGTAGGGCGGATTTCCGGCCAATTTTCCTCGCAAATCGGGCCGGTTTCATGCAAGAATCCGATTTGCGAAAAACGGCAGCATGATGTAAAATTTTGGCGGAAGTGAGCCTGAAAAACAGCCTCGTAGAGGCCCGTAGAGCCGTTTTTCTGGGTGTACAGGTCAAAACCCATAAGAAAAAACGGTACGGCGGAGCGTGTCTCACTTCATAGGCCCGATTCGAGGGTACTGAAAGAGGGTGAGGACGCGCTGGACAAGTGGGCAGAGGCCGTCGGTCTCACTTCATAGGCCCGATTCGAGGGTACTGAAAGAGATTGTGGAGTACCAGGGTCTGCTTCCGCTCGACGCGTCTCACTTCATAGGCCCGATTCG
>CAZDOZ010000236.1:0-2559 GCA_964507175.1 uncultured Anaerolineae bacterium | reverse complement strand
CGCCAAGCTCTCGCGTTGCCGAGGTGCTCCGGTCTCCAGGCTGGCTTTCCGCGCTGCCTTGGCCGCCCCATTTGTCCACCAGGATTAGCGAAAACTAAAGAGGTCACTCCCAGACGATCTCGTACCTGATGGTGTAGTCCTTCAGAGCATCGTAGATCGCTTTCTCCACAGCCTCCCTATCCCCGGCACCGGAGACCTGAATCTTCGCCATGGTGCCGTGGACGGGGTGAGGTCCGACCTTGACTTTCAACGAATCCACCATACCCGCGACGGATACCAGCGCCTCTTCGTAGGCCCGCCGCGTGCTATCCCAACGCAGCTTGGGCTTGAAAATCTTCCCCACGGGTGTCACCGGCATCTCCTGAATGATGTAAACCTCCTTCGGAACGGCCGCCCGCTCGAAGATGTTCTCCCGTGCGTATTCCAGTATCCCCTCCGGCGTCGCCTCGGCCCCTGGCCTGAGCGTCACGTACACCACCGGGACTTCTCCGGCGTAGGCATCCGGCTTCCCGACCGCCGCCGCCAGGGCAATTGCCGGATGTCTGTAAAGCGGCTCTTCGATGGTGGAAGGATCGATGTTGTGCCCGCCGCGGATGATCAGGTCTTTCAGCCTGCCGGTAATCCAGAAGTACCCATCTTCGTCCATCCTGCCCAGGTCGCCGGTATTGAACCACCCCTCCTGTACCCAGATTCCCCTGTTGTGTTCTTCCTGCACGTAGCCGGGGAACACGTCCGGGCCCTTGATAACGATGACTCCCTGCTCGTTCGGCTTGCAATCCCGGACGTACTTGCCGTTCTCGTCCAGAACCACCGTTTTCATCGGCTGGTACGGGAACCGCAGCCCGATAGAGCCAACCCTGCGCTCGCCATCCTTCGGGTTTACGGAGCTGGCGCACGTCCCCTCGGTCAACCCGTATCCCTCCAAAATCTTGATTCCGGTCTTTGCCTCGAAAGCCTTGAACGTTTCCACAGGCATCGGCGCGGCACCGCAGATGGCGTACTTCAGAGAGCTCACGTCTCCCTCGACCGGTATGCGCAGGAGCGCCGAGTAAACCGTGGGCACAGCGCTGAAGAACGTCCCTTTGTAATGCTCCACTATCTTGAAGAAGTTCTTGATGACGCCCTGATCCCTGTAGCCAGATGCGCTCAGGAGCACCACGGAAGCGCCGACGGAGAACGGAGCCAATCCGGTAATGATCACTGCGTTGACGTGGAACAGCGGGAGCCCGCACATGAAGACATCCTGATCGGACGCGTCGGCCACGGCCGTCACGGCCCAGGAATCGTGCACCTCCATGAAATGCGTGTGCTTCGCCAGCTTGGGTGTGCCAGTAGTGCCGCCGGTGTGGAAGTAAGCGGCAATCTCGTCCGGCGCAATCTGACGCCCGCTCTCCAGCTTCGTGGGATCGTACTTTTCGACGGTTTCGTCGTAGTTGTAAATCCCGTCCGCCTCGTTCCCCGGCCCCATCACCTGGAAGATTGCTTCCAGGGTGGGCACTTCCTTTCGGATTGCTTCCACTTTCTGCCAGATGTCGGTGCCCGGAACCGGACCGAGAGTGAAAAGGACTTTGGCTCCCGCCGCGTTCATGATGTTGGCGATGGCCTTCGGCTCCAGGAGAGGGTTGATTGGGCTTATGATGCCCGCAGCCTCGGTGCCCCAAATGGCGAAATGTGCCTGTGGCACGTTGGGCAACAACATGCTCGCCACATCGTTCGGGCCGAACCCGAAGTCCCTGAGCATGTTTGCCGTCTGGTGGATCCTCCCGACGAGCTGCCGGTACGTGACCTTCACGGGATTGGCGTAGTCCTCGCCTTTTAGGAAGAAATAGAGAGCGGCCTTGTCCTCGTGCCCCCGGCCGCCTCGAAGGATCATCTCATAAGTGTTCCTGACGTGAATTCTTTCCTTCAGCGGGGTTTGCTCCATTGTCTCGATGTCTTGCAGATTTCTGATGAGCATGAGAAAACACCTCCAAATTCAGATTTTTGCCAGCCTCCCTGGCGATTTTGATAAAGTCCCGCCGTCTCTGCAGCCACCGCCATAACTATTACTTATCCGGACTTGTTCTGCCCAAGACCCGCCTCCAGGGTGTTATCCGGCATAGATCCGGATGGACTTTGCCGGATAACACACCCCGACGAGCGCCCTACCTTGCTTTAACCTTGTCTCTTTCCGTACTCAAAAAGCATCCACCACTCCGGTCACAGAACCGGCGATCTCCGCAGCCCCGCCACACAAGAGAAACGTAGCAGGAACGACAAAAACCAAAAAGCCCGCCGGATCGGTTTGATTCCGGTAGGCGTCTGCGCGAAGCTGTGCTTGCCGGGGTGGGTGGCGATATCACACCGGCCGACACCTCGCCGGTAATGGCATCGCCTGGCCGGGTTTTTTATCTTTACTTAACAAATTCTACATCCCCTTCAGATCATCGTCAAATACAAACCGGCCAAGGGATTCCGAAGCAAATCCCACAGTCGCCATGATTTACCAGATCTTTCCCGTGCTTCTCATATTTTCTTCGTCTGGACCGAGGAGCACGGAGGACCCTACGTCGGTCTTGT
>CAZDOZ010000235.1:0-2560 GCA_964507175.1 uncultured Anaerolineae bacterium | reverse complement strand
GAGCAACGTGGCTGATGGGGAAGTGACGTATTCTCCCCCTCCGGGCCGGAGGCCGCTAAAGCGGGGGAGCTCCTTAGGCAACGCATGAGTTCCCAACCTCTACGTTAGCGCCTAGAGGCTCCATCCGAGCCCCGTGGAATGGTTATTCCACAGGGCGACTCACCTAACCCCCTGGCCCCCTTCCCTGTGAGGGAAGGGGGAGAACTCCTCTCCCCTGTGAGGGGAGGGGCCAGGGGAGAGGTCCAAGGAAGCAGTCAAGTTGGGCGAGAGGCGCTGATCCCTCTCCCCCTCCGGGCCAGCCCTGTGGAATGGTTATTCCACAGGGCCAGAGGCCACTGAAGCGCGGAATCCCCTCGAAGGGTTTCTATGGACACGATCCGACATGGATGACCAGGGACGAGCACAGCGCAGGCCGCCGAAAGTGCGGTGGGACTACACGAAAGGTAGCATCACCCGGAACATCTGGTTGCTGGCCGTGCCGATGATCCTGGAGCAGATCACTGTGGTAATCTTCCAGCTCGGCGACCTGTTCTGGGTGGGAAAAGTAAGCCCGCAGGCGCTGGCTGTGGTCTCCCTCAGCGGCACGATCCGGTGGGCGCTGGTCAGCCTGGCGGTCGGGCTTGGAACCGGTGGTATGGCAGTCGTGGCGCGGCGGATTGGGGAGCATAATCCGGAAGGCGCTGACCGAGCTACCGCTCAGACATTGCTTCTGGCGACATTCGTGTCCTTCCTCTTGTCCGCCCTGGGGCTACTCACCATTGCCCCGATCTTGCGGATTCTGGGAGCCGGGCCAGACATTTTTCCCGCTACTCTGGCCTACATGCAGGTTACCCTTCTCGCTCTCCTGGTGATCGTGCTTCTGTCAGTCATCAATACATTGTTTCGTGGGGCAGGGGATGCACGCACCGCCATGCTCATAGGAGGCGGCGTAAACATTCTGAGTGTTCTTGCCGAACCGTTTTTCATTTTCGGCACAGGGCCGCTGCCGCGCATGGGCGTGGTAGGCGCTGCCGTGGCCGTGGTGTCGGCGTATGCGATCGGACTTGTGGCGCAGATTGCTCTGCTTCTAAGCGGCAATCTGCATATCCGACTCGTTTCGCGGTTCCTGTACCCTAATCCCCATCTGATGTGGACGATCGTCACCATCGCTATTCCCAGCACCGTGGAGATGTTTCTGCGTTCCCTCTCGCGCGTGGTATTGCTGGGAATCGTGGCGATTTACGGGACGTTTGCGGTGGCGGGCTACGGAGTAGCGAACAGACTGCTGCTGGTTTCCATCGTTCCTGGATTCGGGCTTGGGAATGCGGCGGCTACTCTCGTGGGGCAAAACCTGGGGGCAGGCCAGCCTGATCGCGCGGAGGAATCCACGTGGAAGATCATGGGGTACAACCTGATGTTCGTAGGAAGCATAGTCGGGCTGTACCTTCTGTTCCCGGGGTGGTTTGCCCATATATTCACAGGCGATCCCAGAGTGCTACACCACGCAGGCCATTGTCTGCGGATAACAGGGATAAGCTACGCATTTCTCGCAGCGGGCATCATTGCTTCCAGAGGGCTGGATGGCGCAGGCGATACCATGCCTGGCATGACTATCGGATTGCTCACACTGTGGCTTGTGCAGGTTCCACTAACCTACGCGATGGCTCGGTGGGGGGCGATAGGGGCAGATGGAGTATGGGTCGGGCTTTCCATCGCTAACATCCTCAACGGGGTTCTTTTCGTTTACTGGTTCAAGAGAGGCGGCTGGAAACGAAAGAAAGTGTGAAGTCGGGAGAACATGCCCCGGAGCGCCAAGAGTCGCGCCGTGCCAACAGTTTTGAGTGCTACCAATTGGATTGTAAATGCGCGAGGAGCAGACTGCCCCAAGGCAGTTCACCCTCCCCGCGGTACGACTTTTCGAGACTTTGTCAAAGTGCAGAGGGTATAGCTTTCCGAGATTCAACACATGCTCCGCCCGTACCGATTCGTCCCAGCAAAGAGATGATGTCCGGACCCATATCCAAAGCCAAGTGCGTTCCTACCACCATGTTCACCCACCTCATAAAAAACCTCCTTTTTCACGTTCTACCCCGCTAAGAGAATGCATCCACATTTGGTTATGTAGAATACTGATTTCCACGTAGCCCCAGTGCGACAAAATCGGGATACCACCCTCTTCTTTTCAGAGTTATACTGTGGCTAGATGCAGGGGAACAAGGCAAAAACATGCCAATGCCTGGATCGAGGATAGGAGGTTATGAAGCTAAGGCAAACCAAGCAACGCAAAAAAAGAGGATCGGTTGCTTTCAAAATTCACAAAAGGGGGTGAACTAAAATGTTGTTCTATCAGATCGTGGAGTATGTAAGGTCGTTCGTACGTCGTGAGGCTGGTCAGGACCTGGCCGAGTATGCTCTGATTCTGGCACTGGTCGCAATTGCAGCTATCGTGGCTCTCACAGCGTTGGGCGGAAGCATCGGCAGCATCCTCAATTCCATTGCGACTGCTCTGAGCGGAGCGGTCCCGTGAGTTGGAAACGGGCATTACAATGCGGATCACACTGAGAGTAGGTCGAATGTCGTT
>CAZDOZ010000234.1:0-2614 GCA_964507175.1 uncultured Anaerolineae bacterium | reverse complement strand
CGTGATGAATGAGATTTCGACTCTCCTACTCCCTCACCGCAAAGCCTGCCAAAGCAAATCAACGAAGCGAACCACTTGGTAGCGCTCAAAAGCAGCGGGATGAGTTTGCCTTTTGATGCCCTCTCCCATCACCCCGGGCGCCCACGGGTCAAGTTACACCGTGGACAGTCGAAAATTGCGTCGAGATGGAGCCTTTGAACCGCTTCTATTGCAGTGCATACCATCCAAGACGGTTTTTTGTAGGGCGAGCTGTTAGCTCGCCCCGGTGCAACGTGCTCGGAACCGTTCCTGCTCGTGAAAAAGCGGCGCTTACTCGACCAGACATCCGATAGCCCCTCCCTCGCCCACTCCGGTGGGCGAGGGAGGGGTTGGGGTAGGAGAGGGCCGAATACCGCCCTATCCCACCAGTTCTGAGCGCTACCAACCGCTTTGAGGAAGCCTTGCCGCTGATTCGCTTGACTCGCCGATTCGCCGGTTCCGGTTCTCAGCGGTGAATGTCTCGAACAATCGATTTTGCCACGCCGGGCTACTTCCACTCTCGCTGGCGGATGTGACAGGCGACCACGTGTCCCGGTTCGCCAGGGACTTCCATCAATTGAGGTTGCTCCCGGCTGCAGATTTCCTCTGCAAAAGGACAACGGGGGTGGAACCGGCATCCGCTGGGTGGGTTGATCGGGTTTGGGATCTCGCCCTTGGGAATGGGGAACTGACGACGTGCCTTTGGATCGGGTACAGGGACAGCGGCCAACAATGCCTCGGTGTATGGGTGCTGTGGGTTCCCGTAGACCTGTTCCAAATCGCCCACCTCCACTATCTGCCCCAGGTACATGATGGCTATCCTGTCGCAGATGTACTTGGCCGTAGCCAGATCGTGGGTGATGAACAGGTAGGTCAGGTCGAATTCCTCCTTGAGCTTGTTCATCAACTCCAGAAGCATCGCCCGCACCGAGACATCCGCCATGGCGATTGGCTCGTCCGCCACCACCAGCGACGGATGGAGGATGAGCGCCCTGGCTATGACGACACGTTGCCTTTGTCCACCACTTATCTGATGAGGATACAGGTTGTAGTATCGATCCGGCGGTGTCAGCCCCACTTTCTCCAGCATGTCCAGCACCAGACGCCGTTCCTCCTCCCCCTCCGCGACACCGTGGATCTCCAGGGCATGGCCCACAGCCTTGCCGATGGTCATCCTGGGGTTCAGGGAAGCGTAAGGGTCCTGAAAGATGATCTGCATCCGGCGACGCATCCTGCGCATCTCCGACCCCGGCAGGTGCGTGATATCCTGCCCGTCGAAAAGGATCCTGCCGTCGGTAGGCTCGATGAGCCGCAGCACCAGCCTGCCGGTGGTGGTCTTGCCGCTGCCGCTCTCCCCCGCAAGGCCGAACACCTCCCCTTGGCGGATATTGAAACTAACGCCGTCCACAGCCCGGACGTAATCTTTCTGCCTGGTGAAGATGGCATCCAGGAAGCTGGTCTGCACAGGAAACCACTTCTTCAGATTGGTGACTTCGACGAGGTTATCGGACATGGGCTGCCTCCGGCGTTCGATGGGGGTTCCCTTGTTCCTCATAGAGCCAGCAGGCCACTTTCCTCCCTCCCTCCAGTTCCACGAGAGGCGGCTCTTTCTCCCTGCAGATGTCCATGGCATAGGGGCATCGTGGGTGGAAGCGGCAGCCGGTCGGAGGGGCCAAGAGGTCCGGCGGCTGCCCCTCCATGATCTTCAACTCGGTGTCCAACCGGATATTGGGCACGGAACTCAGAAGGGCCTCGGTGTAGGGATGCAAAGGCTCCTCGAAGAGCGGGATCACGTCCGCCAGCTCCACCAGTTTCCCGGCATACATGACCGCCACCCTGTCCGCCAGTTCCGCCACGATCCCGATATTGTGGGTAATCAGGACAAGGGTCATATCATAGCGTCTTTTCAGGTCTTTCAGCATGTCCAGGAACTGCGCTTCCACCAGCACGTCCAGGGAGGTGGTGGGTTCGTCGGCTATGATTAGCTCTGCATTCAGCGCCAGCGCCAGCCCGATCATCACCCGTTGGCGCATGCCGCCGCTGAGCTGGTGGGGGTAGTCATGCAGACGGTCCCTCGCGATCCCCAGGAGGTCGAAAAGCTCCGCTGCCCTCTCCACTGCCTCTTTCCTGGAAACAGTCCTGTCGTGGGCTCTGATGCTCTCCACGAAATGATCGTCTATCCGCTGGAGGGGGTCCAGGGAAGTCATGGGATCCTGGAAGATCATGGAGATGTGCGCCCCGCGCAGAGCTTGCATCTCCCTCTCAGAAAGCCCCAGTAAGTCCCTGCCGTGGAACAACATCCTTCCGTTGGTTATCCGCCCGGGCGTGCGCACGAGGCGCAGGAAAGCCATGCCCAAGGTGGACTTTCCGCACCCAGACTCTCCCACCAGGCCCAGCGCCTCTCCCTTGATGATGTCCAGATCCACGTGATCCACCGCCCGGACATCTCCGGCACGGGTGTAGTACGTGACGACCAGATCGCTCACGCTCAGCAACGGTTCTGCCTGTTCGATTTTCGATCCCATTGTCCCTCATGTAACAGAACGTAACTATTCAGCGACTTCGACGACAGAATTTCTTCACCGCAGAGGTCGCC
>CAZDOZ010000233.1:0-2620 GCA_964507175.1 uncultured Anaerolineae bacterium | reverse complement strand
TGACCAACGGCACCGTTACGAGCGTGCGACACTTGCGAACTGGATTTGACAAGCCGGGCGACGTGTGTTAAATTTGCTTTCAAATTGAGACGGGGGCAGATCGTGCTCACAATCGGGATTTCTATCAAGAAGCAGGTAAAGAAGCAGACGCCGGACCGGAGGGTCTGGTAGGCCCCGCTTTGCTTGCTTTGATAGGTAGATAGCAACCGGCTTCCAGACCCTGGAAGCCGGTTTTTTTGTGCGAAATCAGGGTAGGCGAGGGCGATGCCATCGCCTACCCACCGAAAATTCAAGAAGGAGGGATTGGAGAAATGACCAGGTTCGTGTGTCCTGAGTGTGGTGCCGAGTTCGAGCTGTTCGATGTGATGAAGGGGGAGCTGGTAACCTGCCCCGAGTGTGGAGTGGAGCTAGAGGTCGTCTCTCTGGACCCGCCCCAGGTAGAACTGGCGCCTGAGGAAGAAGAAGACTGGGGGGAGTGAGATGCACGTAGGCGTTCTGGCGTCCATCATCAGGAAGGAAGAGAAGCTGATCTTCCATGCCCTGGACGAGCGGGGTGTGAGCTGGGAGATCATCGACGACCGGGAGGTGCAGTTCGACCTTGAAGACGGCGACCGCTTCCGCAAGTTCGACGTGATCCTGGAGCGGGCTGTGAACCACTCCCGTGCCCTGTACGCGCTTCGGGTCTTCGGCATGTGGGGCATTCCCACCGTCAACACGTACCACGTGGCGGAGACATGCGGCAACAAGATACTCACGACGGCAGCGTTGATGGAAGCAGGTGTCCCAACGCCGCGAACCACCATCGCTTTTACGCCAGCGTCCGCACTGGATGCCATCGAACAGATGGGGTATCCGGTGGTGTTGAAGCCTGCTGTTGGTTCCTGGGGCAGGCTTCTTTCCAAGATCAACGACCGGGATGCGGCCGAGGCCGTCCTGGAGCACAAGAAAATCCTGGGTACCTACCACCACTCGATTTTCTACATCCAGGAGTACGTGCACAAGCCGCAGCGGGATATCCGTGCTTTCGTGGTGGGGGACGAGACCATCGCTGCCATCTACCGCTCGTCGTCCCACTGGATCACGAACACCGCCAGAGGGGGCAAGGCCAGCTACTGTCCCATCACACCGGAGCTGAACGAGATCTGCGTCCAGGCAGCGAGAGCTGTCGGCGGGGGTGTGGTCGCCATCGACGTTTTCGAGGACCCTGAGCGGGGACTGCTGGTGAACGAGGTCAATTACACCATGGAGTTCCGAAACAGCATCGAACCAACGGGGGTGGATATCCCCGGCAAGATCGTGGATTTCACCCTGCGGGTGGCCGAGGAAGGATGGCCCACGGCAAACGGCTGGAGATGAGGCATGGTCAGGGCGAGCATTGTTGGGGGCTCCGGCTACGTGGGCGGCGAACTCCTGCGGCTGTTGCTGGGGCACCCGGAGGTGAAAGTGGTCCAGGTCACCAGCGAGCGGCACGCGGGGAAGATGGCCCACAGCCGCCATCCCAACCTGCGGGGCAGGACGTCCCTCCGGTTCGTGGGTATGGATCGGCTGGAACCGGTGGATCTGCTCTTCCTGGCGCTGCCCCACGGTCGGGCCCAGGAGCGGATCGAGCATTTTGCCTCACTTGCCCCGCGGATCGTGGACCTGAGCGCCGACTTCCGGCTGAAGGACCCGGATGTGTACCGCCGCTGGTACGGCCGAGAGCACGCCGCCCCCGACTGGCTAGGCCGCTTCGTGTACGGCCTGCCGGAACTCTACCGTGACGAGATACGGGGCGCACGGTACGTCTCCGGCGTGGGATGCAACGCCACGGCGACGACCCTGGCGGTGTGGCCGCTTTTCAAGTCCGGGCTGGCGGACCCCCGCCGCGATCTGGTGGTGGAGGTGAAGGTCGGCTCCAGCGAGGGGGGCAATGCCCCTTCCGAGGCGTCCCACCACCCGGAACGGAGCCATGTGGTTCGCTCCTACGCTCCCGTGGGCCATCGGCACACCGCCGAGGTGATCCAGAACCTGGCGCTGGCCGGGGACGTGCCGCCGGTCCACCTCTCGGTGACGGCGGTGGAGCTGGTGCGTGGTGCGCTGGCGACGGCCCATGTCTTCCTGCGAGAGCCTGCGGGCGAGAAGACGATCCGGCGGGCGTATCGGGAGGCGTATGCGGGTGAGCCTTTCGTCCGGATCGTGGCGGCGAAAACGGGGATCTACCGCATGCCGGAGCCGAAGATCCTGGCTGGAAGCAACTACGCCGACGTGGGCTTCGCGGTGGACGAGGAAACCGGGCGCGTGGTGGCCGTGGCTGCCATAGACAACCTGATGAAAGGCGCCGCCGGGACAGCGGTCCAGTGCATGAACCTGATGCTGGGGTTCGAGGAAACGCTGGGGCTGGAGTTCCCCGGCCTGCACCCGGTCTAGGAACCGCCCCCAATGGTTTTCCCGGCGGCCTGGAGGGTTGAGAGATGGATGAATCGGAGCGAATCGTTCGCAGTTTCGAGGAGAAATACGGATGCGACCTGCAGAGCTTTCTCGCTCGTGTGGCATCCGATGAAGAATACGTGGCTTTTTTGCGCAGTGTGAGCCCAACCTGGGAGGGTGATTTGCAGGAGTGGGAATTCTACGCCGGGGAACT
>CAZDOZ010000232.1:0-2626 GCA_964507175.1 uncultured Anaerolineae bacterium | reverse complement strand
TCCGCAGCCCACTTCGACCAAATCTTGCCACAGTCAGTATGACCTGAACAGTTACCAATGCGCTTGGTTTTCGGCAAAAAATCCCGAAGCAGAATGCCTTCCGGCAAGTTGGGATATTGGGAGACTCCGTGCTATACTTTTGTGGATTAAAGTACCTCCAGAATCGAGAGGCAAAATGACGAAAGAGAAAGCAGCCGAGAGAGGAGTTCCGTCGCTGGTATGGCAGGCAGGACAGGAACGACGATTGGAGATGATCCGCCGCTGGGCCTGTCCCAAAGGCGCCCGGATACTGGTGGATGGGTGCGGCGTTGGCATGTACGTGAAAGCGTTACTCCGATTCACGCCCCACGTTGTGGGTCTGGACATCGAGCCGACCTACCTGGCGGAGGCTCGGGGGCGCTTACCGAAGACGGCACTGTGCCTGGGAGCCGGGGAGCATCTCCCTTTCGCCGACGGTTCCTTCGACATGGTACTCTCTCACGAGGTGATCGAGCATGTGGCCGACGACCGCATGGTGGCGATGGAAATGGTACGGGTGCTGCGCCCCGGGGGTAGGATGGTCATTTTCTGTCCAAACCGCCTTTATCCATTCGAGACCCATGGTCACTACTGGCGGGGAAAGTACCATTTCGGTAACACCCCTCTCATCAACTATCTGCCGAACCCCATACGAAACCGGCTCGCGCCCCACGTTCGGGCGTACACCTCCGCTGGTCTACTCTCTCTCTTCCGTGACCTGCCGGTGCGGACGGTACACCACACCCAGATTTACCCCGGATTCGACAAGGTAGTGCACCGCCATCCCGTCCTGGGAGGCATGCTGCGAAAAACTCTCTACGCATTGGAGCGCACCCCTTTGCACGCTTTCGGGTTGTCCCATTTTCTGGTGTTGGAGAAGGTGTAAGAAGGCTATCGTCGGCACGTCCCAGGAGATTACACCCCAAAGTGACCTGGTAGAGCAAAGACAGCGAACGACAGCGGAGGATTCTCCGAACACACAATACGCACATCAATGAGGAGGAAGTCTCTATGAAACCAGAAATCGTGAGAAAAGAAAGCACACGACCCGTTGAGATGTTCCCTGGCATAGTGAGACGGACGCTGGCCTACGGCGACCGCGGGATGCTGGTGGAAACCACTTTGACCAAAGGCGCGGACATGCCAGAACACAAGCACCCTCACGAGCAGATAACCTACGTCCTGAGAGGAAAGCTAGAGCTGGTGATCGACGGGGAGCCGGTGATCCTGACGTCCGGAGACAGCGTTCTGGTGCCGGGAAACGTGCCCCATTCCGGAGTCGCCCATGAGGAGACAGTCGTCCTGGACACATTTGTGCCCCCTCGGGAGGACTACAAGTGAGCCTCCAGAACCTGCTGGAACAGGCTCGTGACATCTTTCCGGAGCTGCAACGGTGGCGCCGGACTCTGCACCAGCACCCGGAACTGGAGTTCGACCTGGACTGGACCGCCCCGTACGTGGCCGGTGAACTGGAGAAGATGGGGCTGGAGCCCCGCACGGGGGTGGGCATAAGCGGAATCGTGACGGAAATCGGGGATGGCGGCCCCGTGGTGGCACTCCGGGCTGACATGGATGCCCTGCCGATCGCGGAGGAGAACGACGTGCCGTACAAATCGACATTCCCCGGCAGGATGCACGCCTGCGGGCACGACGCCCATACGGCGATGCTGCTTGGTGCGGCGACGCTGCTCTCCCGGGCGCACCGGGAACGGCCGCTGCCGGGGCGGGTGCGCCTCATCTTCCAGCCCAGCGAGGAGGCCCACAAAGAGGGCCGTGGCGGGGCACTCCGGATGATCGAGGACGGAGTTCTGGACGAGGTGCAGGCGATCTTCGGGCAGCATGTGGACCCGGAGGTGACCGTAGGGAACATTGCCACGCGCCCCGGCCCGATGATGGCCGCGGCCGAGAGTTTCCGCCTGGCGGTGTTCGGGCGGGTGGGCCATGCGGCGTTCCCGCATCAGGGTCTCGATGCCATCGCCATGGCGGCTCAGGTGCTCAATTCCTTACATCAGGTTGTCTCGCGCAGGCTCAACCCGATAAATCCGGCGGTGATCACTGTGGGTACCATCAACGGCGGGACGAAGTCCAACGTCCTGGCGGGAGAGGTACGGATGACCGGCACCATCAGGACGTTCGACGACGAGACCAGGGAAAAGCTGATCGAAGGGATGACCCGCTCGGCGGAGATCGCTCGGACTCTGGGCGGCGATTACAAGCTGGAAATCCTGCCGGGCACCGTGCCTCTGGTCAACGATGAGGAGCTGTTCTCCTTTGCCCGCTCTGTGGTGTCCGAACTGCTGGGCGAGGAGCATTTCCTGGAAGCGCCAATTCGGATGGGCGGGGAGGACTTTTCGTTCTTTGCGCGGGAGGTGCCGGGGTTGTTCCTGCGGTTGGGCGTGCGTGCTCCCGGTACTTCGGTTCGCCCGTTGCACACCCCGACTTTCGACCTGGACGAGCGGGCGCTGCCGATAGGAGCCGCCGTGCTGAGCACCCTGGCAGTGCGATGGCTGGGCGGTATGTAGGTCGAGTTGCCAGCGCGACCAGGTATGATGCTCTTGAGCGTGCCCTCGCTGGTGGAAGCGGTAGGGGCGACTTGCGGGTCACCCCC
>CAZDOZ010000231.1:0-2634 GCA_964507175.1 uncultured Anaerolineae bacterium | reverse complement strand
CAAATAAATTAGAAAAGATCAGCATGTATCAGCGTCATCAGCGTTCTACTGCTGGAGGGGCTGAATAGTAACCTTCCTCCCATGAGTGTTCCCGTGGTCACTAGGTGCCGGCTTCCTGAGCATGAGTCGCCAGGAACAGAAGTATCCCGGAGGCCACAACCACGTTCAGCGATTCAGCATGGCCCGGCATGGGGATGTGGACGGTGGCGTCGGCCAGGGAGCGGGCCATCCCGCTGGCACCATGGGCCTCTCCCCCGACCACCAGCGCCACAGGCGGGTTCCAATCTGCCTCCCAGCACGAAATCCCGCCCAGTACATCGGAGACGTATACTCGATAACCTCGAAGTGCCTCCGTCAGGTCGCCGACCATCCGGATCGGCAGGTGGAAATGGGCTCCCATTCCGGCCCGCACCACTTTCGGGTTGTACGGATCCACCGTGCCGGGGGTCAACACCACTCCCCGTATGCCCGCGGCATATGCTGTGCGCAGTATCGCCCCCAGGTTCCCCGGGTCCTGCACTTTGTCCAGCACTAGGAGCAAAGGAATGTCGTCAGGCCAGGGCACCTGCGGCATCGGGATTACTGCCACCACCCCCTGAGCGGAGACGGTGTCGGTCACTGCCGGCAACAGCCCTGGAGCGACCTCATGGCACTCGATCCCTTTGGTGCTGAGCCGTCCGATCCAGGAAGTCCCAGCGGCTGTTTTCGCCCAGTCGTCGGCGTAGAGACAGAATCGAGGGACGATTCCGGCGTTCCACGCCTCCTCCAGCAGGCGCGTGCTTTCGATTGGGAAAGCGCTCTCCCTCAAGCGCGCTCTCCGCTGCCCCATCAATTTCCGAATCAGCTTGATCTTTGGGTTGGACGTGCTGGTTATCATGGGCACCTTGAGACTATCCAAGTCAGCGAATCAACGAATCGGCAAAACCTCCTCAGTGATCCTACCGGTCGCTGATTCGCTCTTTCGCTGATTCGTTCGGCTCGTCCAGGTTAGGGAACCTCTACATCTTCGGCTGGCGGACTTTTTTGTAGCAAAGCCGCCCATGCAATTCGTGGTTGCAAAAAAGCCGGGGTGTGCACCCCGGCGTTTTGTCGTTATCTTGGCTTTTTCCGGCGGGGACGATCGAGCACGACCTATGCTCCCAGCGCCTCTTTCGCCATACTCACCACGGCAGCGAAAGCTTTTTTGTCCCGCACTGCGATGTCGGCCAGAATCTTCCGATCCAGCTGCACGTTGGCGAGCTTAAGGCCGTGGATGAGCTTGCTGTAGGAAAGACCATGCTCCCTCGCCGCAGCGTTGATCCGTGCGATCCAGAGCCGCCGCATATCCCGCTTACGATCCCTGCGGTCGCGGTACGCGTACCAGAGGGATTTCATCATAGCTTCGTTGGCCCGCCTGAACAGAACGCTGCGGGGCCTACGCTGCCCTTTGGTCAGCTTGAGTACTTTCTTGTGCCTTCTTCGAGTGTGAAAACCACCTTTTGCCCTTGGCATCTTCTTCCAATTCCTCCCCAGTCTTCCGATGATTGGCGCTCCAGGCACCCAACACAGGGTTTTGAATGGCCCGGAGCTCGTCCCAATGTCCCCTCCTCGCTATTTCTTCAGGTAAGGGACTAACTTCTTGACCCTACGCCTGATACCAGCATTCTCCTCTACCAATGTGCGGGAGTACAGAGCTCTCACGCGCCGGGGCTTTCGCCGGCGGAAATGGCTCTTGCCGACTTTGGTGCGTAAGAGCTTGCCGGTACCGCTGTAACGCAGGCGCTTGGCCGTGACTTTGTGTGTCTTGATCTTAGGCATACCGAATCCTCCTCAAAAACATATCCGTGTAGTAGAAACGGGGGATGTTCCTCCGGCCCTACGACTTGTCCGCTTCCGTCTGTAGTTCAGGTTCCCCGTCGGGAGGGTGGATTTTCTTCTTTTTCTGTATGGCTGGTGCCAGGATCATCAACAGGCTGGCTCCCTCCTGCCGGGGACGCTGCTCGATGACGGCGATCTCCCGCACTTCGTTGGAAATCCGCACCAACAGATCCTTGGCCACCTCAGGGTGAGTGATCTCCCTACCCCTGAACCTGATCCGCATCTTTACCTTAGCCCCCTGTTCGAGGAAGGAGCGCACTTTGCGCAAAGCTACCTGGAAGTCGTGCTCGCCGATTTTAGGGCGGATGCGCACTTCCTTGATTTCGACTTGCTTCTGGCTGCGCCGTGCCTCTTTTTCCTTCTTGGCTTTCTCGTAAAGGTACTTGCCGTAGTCCATCAGACGGCAAACAGGTGGCTTGGCGTTAGGCGCCACTTCCACCAGGTCCAGCCCACGCTCGGCGGCCCGGTCCAAAGCCTTCAAGAACGGCATAACGCCCAACTGAGCGCCGTCGACATCTATGACGCGCACCTCAGTTGCGGTGATTTCTGCATTGACCCGTAAGCCTTTGCTGCCTATTTGTTACCCCTACCTTCCCCGTGATCGGTTCTCTTGCGCCTCGTCCAGGCGGCTACGAACTTCAGCAAAACGCGCTCTATGGCAAAATTATCGCCAAAACGGTAATGGAATATAACATATGCTTTTGGAGAAGTCAAAAGTCATACCTGGGCTTCGGACATGAGTCCGGACATCATCTCTCCGCCGGAGTGAGTCGGTAC
>CAZDOZ010000230.1:0-2641 GCA_964507175.1 uncultured Anaerolineae bacterium | reverse complement strand
TCCTCAATTACAAAGGTTTGCCTTCTTGCCCTGTCTCCTCCTCGGGCTTCCGAGGTTCTCCTCCACGCAGCACCGCCACAGCAGAGACAGCATCCCCTTCCCGCAGGCGTATAACGAAGACACCACGGGCGCCCCGGCTCATCGGGCGCATCTCGGAGACCTGCATCCGGAGCCCGGTCCCGTTCTTGGAAATTATCAACACCTGATCTGTCTCCCGCACCACGCGCGCCGCCACGATCGGCCCCGTTTTACTCAAGTGGTGCTTCGAGATCGTTTTCACCCCCCGGGTGCCCCTGCCGTGGGGCGGGTACTCGCTCAACGGCACGACCTTGCCATAGCCGTTGGCGGTCACCAGGAAAAGGAGAGCGTCCGGCTCGACCACGCACACCACGCACGCGGAGACCAGGCTGTCTCCCAGCCCCAGCCTCATTCCGCGGACGCCGGTGGATGCCCGTCCGATCGGCCGGAGGAGACCTTCACCGAAGCGCAAAGCATGCCCCTGTGCAGAAACCAAAAGGAGTTCGTCCTGCCCGCCCGTAAGCTGCGCCGCCACGAGGGAATCCCCCTTCCGAAGGTTAGCAGCTATCAAGCCACTGGGTCTGACGTTCCGGAATTCATCCAGGCGCATTCTCTTCACGATTCCCTGTGTGGTAGCAAGCACGATGAACCTGGCGGCATCGAAATCATGTACCGGGATCACGGTCGCTATCTGTTCCTCCGAGCCCAGACTGAGCAAGTTGAGCACCGAAGTCCCTCTTGAAGTACGCTTCCCCTCTGGGATATGGTATCCGCGCAGCGAGAATACCCGTCCCAGGCTGGTGAAGAAAAGGATGTGATCCAGGGTCTTAGCGGAGAACACATGCTCCAGCAGATCGTCTTCCCGCAGGTCTGCCGTGGCAACCCCTCTGCCGCCCCGCCCCTGGGAGCGGAAACTGTGGGCAGGGGTGCTCTTGATGTACATCCCGCGGGTAATCGTAACCAGGATGTCCCGCTGTGGGATCAAATCCTCTTCTGTCAGCTCACCCTCTGCTTCCATTATCAGAGTGCGGCGTTCGTCACCATACTTTGTCTTCAAATCCAGCATATCCTCACGCACCAACTGAAGCAATGCATCCGGGTCCCTCAGCAAGCCCTCCAGGTACTCGATGCGCTTCAGGAGCCCTTGGTACTCGTCCTCGATTTTCTGGCGTTCCAGCGCCGCCAGCCTGCGGAGCTGCATGTCCAGGATCGCCTGAGCCTGCACTTCGCTCAGCTTGAAGCGCTCCACCAGTTTCGCTTTCGCATTTTCCGCCGATTCCGCATGCCTGATGATGGAGATTACCTCATCCAGGAATTGGAGGGCAATACGCAGCCCTTCCAGGATGTGGGCGCGCTCTTTCGCCTGCCGCAGTTCGAACCTGGTGCGCCGCTCCAGTACCTCCTGCCTATGCTGGATGAAAAGGGACAACGCTTTTTTCAGCGGAAGAAGCCTGGGGGTACCATCCACCAGCGCCAGCATGTTGACGCCGAAAGTGGTCTCCAGCGGAGTGTACTTGAAAAGCTGGTTGAGCACCTTGCGCGGCGGAGCGCCCCGCTTCAACTCGACGACCACCCGGAGCCCTTCCCGGTCCGACTCGTCCCGCAGGTCGCTTATCTGATCCAGTCTGCCTGAGTGCACCAGGGAGGCTATCCTCTCCACGAGCTGGCTCTTGTTCACCTGGAAAGGGATCGAGTTTATCACGATCCGATGCCTGCCGCCTGCCAGATCCTCGATCTCCGTTCCGGCGCGCACGGTTATCTTCCCGCGCCCGGTAGCATAGGCACTTCTGGTACCTTCGCGCCCCATAATAAGGGCTCCTGTAGGAAAATCGGGGCCGGGCACGATCTGCATCAGGTCGTCCACTGTCACCTGGTCCAGGTCGTGCCATCGATCTATCAGAAAGACGATGGCATCCGCTATCTCGCTCAAGTTATGGGATGGGATATTGGTTGCCATGCCGACGGCTATGCCGCTGGAACCATTGATGAGCAGGTTTGGTATCCTGGCGGGCAGTGCCGACGGTTCCTGCAGTGAGCCATCGAAATTAGGGACGAAATCCACCGTTTCCTTCTCGATGTCGGTCAGGAGTTCCTCGGCTATGGAGGTGAGGCGGGCCTCGGTGTAACGCATGGCTGCGGGGCTGTCGCCGTCTATGGAGCCGAAGTTCCCCTGACCGTCCACGAGAGGATACCGGAGGGAGAAATCCTGGGCCATTCTGGCCAGAGCATCGTAGATGGCTGTATCTCCGTGAGGGTGGTATTTTCCCAGAACCTCGCCTACCACACGGGCACTTTTGCGATAGGGGACGTTGTGACGCAAGCCGGTGGCATACATGGCGTACAGGATGCGCCTTTGGACCGGCTTCAAACCGTCCCTCACATCGGGGAGCGCCCTGGCGACTATCACGCTCATAGCGTAGTCCAGGTAAGCTTCCCGCATGGTTTTCTCTATGTCGACTTCTCTTACAACTCCTATGTCGAAATCCATGAACCAACTCGCTCGTAGAAATTTGATGGCAAACACTTTCTAATTATATCATGGGAGGCACCGGTTTGGCTATTCGATGCGGCCTTAACAGGTTGTTCTCCAAGGGTCAAGTACAAAACCGCCGGCTGCATTGCC
>CAZDOZ010000229.1:0-2659 GCA_964507175.1 uncultured Anaerolineae bacterium | reverse complement strand
GGGGCGAGAGGATTTGAACCTCCGACCTCACGGACCCGAACCGTGCGCGCTACCGGTCTGCGCTACGCCCCGATTTCAGCCATATTATACCTGATCCTGCGTGGGTTTGACAAGTCGCGACGAGCCGCCATTCTTACGGCGTCCCCGCAGGCAGCTTAGGCATCTTGTCTGCAGACCAAAAGCGCTCGATTTTCGCTTTGGCTTTGTAGTCCGCAAACCATTTCTGGAAGGCTTTCTGCCGCAACGACTCGAGAGTAGCTTTGTCCAGTTTGTGATTGGGGTCTTTCTCCAATACCTGGATTATGTGGAACCCGTACTGAGTCTTGACCGGGTCGCTGATCTCGCCGGGCTTCAGGCTGAATGCTGCATCCTCGAACGCCTTCACCATGATGCCACGGGGGAACCACCCCAGATCACCTCCTTTGTCCTTGCTGCCAGGATCATCGGAGTATTTCTTCGCCAGTTCCGCGAAGTCTGCTCCTTTTTGAAGCTGCTGGGTTATGCTGATTGCCCTTGCCAGCGCCATCTCTGGGGTGCGCCCTGTGGGCGCTCCATTGTTCGTGGCGGTGCTGAAAGAAATGAGGATATGTCGTGCATGCACCTCTTCCGCCGTAGGAGCGACTTTCTCCTCGCCGATTTTCTCCTGCAGCTTCTCCTTCAGGATTTGGTCCCGGACGATGTCGCGTAGATCATTCTCTGTCATATGGTCCTTGGTGGATATCTGCTGCAAGAACTCCTGATAGCTCTTTTTGAATTGAGCTTTGGTCATAGGCGGCACGGGCGTGGGTACTGGCGTGCCGGAGATGACTTTAGTGGCTGTGATAGGTGTCGGGGTCGGCGTAGGTGCGTTGGGATCGTACCCGAACATTTTCTGTATCCTTGCCTCTATCTCGTCCGGCGATACGGTGATTTTCCGCTCTTTGGCACTTTGCCTTACAAGAGAATCGTCTATCATCTGGTCCAGAACCGTGTTTCCCAGCTGTTTCGGGTTCTGGATCATCGTCTCTAGCTGCTGGATCTGGCTCTTGAAGAGTCCCATCTTCCCTTTTGGATCATATTGGGCCTGGAACGCTCTGTACTGCTGCAGGCGCTGATTGGTCTGATCATAGGTGTACAGCACGTACTTCTGGTACTCATTCAAGGGGATTTTCTCCCCGTTGACCTTTGCGACCGGCTGGGAAGGTTTGAGGATCATCTCGTTGACCACGGCATAAGCCGCCACGAAGAGTATCAACAGCCCTACAATGCCCAGGCCGATCATCAACTGTTTTCTCTGGTGTTTCTCGCGGGCGCTTCGGGCTATCTGCTTTTTGGTAACCTGTTTCTCCCGCTTTCTTTTGGATACTTTCTTTGCCATAGGGCCTCCGAAAAGCGAACTGAAAAAGGGCATAAGGGCTGGTGCCCCTATGCCCCGCCTGTCGAATCAAGTGGTCACTCTTCCAGCCAGTTGATATGTTTCGCAACGAAGGGGAGCAATGCCATGTGACGCGCCCTTTTGATAGCTCTCGCCAACGCCCGCTGGTGCCTGGCGCAAACGCCAGTCTTCCTGGCGGGTAATATCTTTCCTGTCTCGGAGACATATCGGTTCAGGGTGTCCACGTCCTTGTAATCTATTTTCTCGACTTTTTCCACACAAAACGCACACGACTTGCGGCGCGATGTATATCTTCTGTTGGTCCTTGGTCTTGCCATTCTTTCAAATCCTCCTAGGTGCTCTAATCAAGTGTAGCCAACGCTTCTTTTAGTCCTTCGGGAGGCTCTTCTTCGGCTACATTCCGGTTGTCCAGCATTATCATTTCGTTCGCTACCACCTCGGTCCTGTAGTGCCGCTGTCTATCGGCATCCTCCCAAGAGCGAGTCTGCAAGTGACCTTCGATGTAAACACGCGATCCCTTCCGCAGGTATTGGTTGCAGATATCCGCCAGAGATCCCCAGGCCACTACGTTGAACCACTCCGTGGCATCTTTCCTCTCGCCGCTGGATGTAACCCAACTCCTTCCAGCCGCTACATTGAAAGAGACGACAGGCTTACCGCTGGGCGTGTATCGGAGCTCCGGATCACGGCCCAGATTGCCGATAATCATCACCTTGTTCAGTCCTCGAGCCATTTTCCCCTGACCTCAGCTAACTTTTACATTCCCAGAATTAACCTTATGTCTGCAGATGCGACTTTATCTGGCCAATTGGGGTGACTTGCTATTCGTCTGCCCTGACCACAATGTGACGCATGACGGGCTCCGCTATGCGGAGGTTCCGCTCTAGCCGGGCGATTGCCGTTGGGGGCATATTCGCTTGCATGAAGACGTAGAAGCCTTCCTGATGATGCTGGATCGGATAGGCCAGGCGGCGTCGTCCCCAGATGTCCACATCGGTTACCTCGCCGCCGGTTTCCACGATCCAGCCCTTGATCTTCTCGATCATGGCGTTCGTTTCCTCATCCTCCAGGTCTGGATGGATGATGAAACCCACTTCGTACTCTCGCACTTGTTGGTTCCTCCTTTCTTTGGGTTTGCCCCCGGCCAGCGTCGGGAGCAGAAAGTGAGCTTTACCTCAATTAAACACTATATCATAACCTGAGAGTGCAAAGCAAATCCTGGGGGCCTGTAAGGCCCCCAGGATTTGCTTCGCACTCTCTTTCCTGTCTAAAGATTTTTCCCTA
>CAZDOZ010000228.1:0-2684 GCA_964507175.1 uncultured Anaerolineae bacterium | reverse complement strand
TCGGAGGTCATCATGGCATTCAAACCGGTTTCACCCAAAGTGAATTTCCCGGAGATGGAAGAACGGGTACTCGAACTCTGGCGCGAGCAGGACACGTTTCACAAGAGCCTGGAAAAGCGCAAGGACGCGCCCCGCTTCGTCTTCTACGAGGGCCCGCCCACGGCCAACGGCAAGCCGGGCATCCACCACGTCCTGGCGCGCGTTTTCAAAGACCTCTTCCCGCGCTACAAGACAATGCGCGGGTACTACGTCCTGCGGAAAGCCGGATGGGACACCCACGGCCTGCCGGTGGAGATCGAGGTGGAGAAAGAGATGGGGTTCTCCGGCAAGAAAGAGATCGAGGAGTACGGGGTCGAGAAATTCAACAAGAAGTGCAAGGAGAGCGTCTTCCGCTACGTGAAGGAATGGGAACGGCTCACGGAGCGGGTCGCTTTCTGGATCGATATGGAGCACCCCTACGTCACCTACCACAACTCCTACATCGAATCGGTCTGGTGGATACTGAAGCAGTACTGGGAAAAAGGACTCCTGTACCAGGATTACAAAGTCGTGCCCTACTGCCCTCGATGTGGCACGCCCCTCTCCAGCCATGAGCTGGCGCTGGGGTACAAAGAGGGCACGAAAGACCCGTCGATCTTCGTCAAGTTCCGGGTGAAAGGGGAGGAGAACACGTACTTCCTGGTCTGGACCACCACGCCCTGGACGCTGCCGGGCAACGTGGCGCTGGCGGTGGACCCAGACCTCGACTACGTGATGGTGGAGCAGAACGGCGAGAAGCTGATCCTTGCCGAAGCGCGGCTCGAGGAGTCGATCCGGGAGGAGTATGGCGAGTACAAAATCGTGGGGAGGTTCAAGGGGAAAGATCTGGTTGGAAAGCGGTACGAACCGCTCTACGAGTTCCTGCCGGTAGACAAGGATTACGCCTACGTGGTCCCTGCGGATTTCGTGACCACGGACGAGGGCACTGGCATCGTCCACATGGCGCCAGCGTTCGGCGCGGACGACATGGAGGTCGGGCGGAAGTTCGGGCTCCCGCTGCTGATGACCGTGGGACTGGATGGCAAGTTCATCGACGAGGTCACGCCCTGGAAGGGGGTGTTCGTCAAAGACGCCGACCCCCTGATCATCGAGGAACTGGAGAAGCGGAGGTTGATGTACTGGCATGGCATCTACGAGCATACGTATCCATTCTGCTGGCGGTGCGACACGCCGCTGCTCTACTATGCCAAGTCCACCTGGTACATCAGGACCACCGCCAGGAAGGACAGGCTTCTGGAGAACAACGAGAAGATCAACTGGGTGCCGGAGCACATCAAGCACGGGCGCTTCGGGAACTGGCTGGAGAACAACATCGATTGGGCCGTCGGGCGGGATCGGTACTGGGGCACGCCCCTGCCCATCTGGAAGTGCGACAAATGCGGCCACACCGAGGTGATCGGTTCCGTGGCGGAGCTGAGCGAGAAAGCGGGGCGCGATCTCTCCGGCCTGGAGCTGCACCGCCCGTATGTGGACGAGATCACGTGGAAGTGCGAGAAGTGCGGCGGAACCATGCACCGCGTGCCGGAGGTGGCGGACGCGTGGCTCGACTCCGGATCCATGCCCGTTGCTCAGTGGCACTACCCATTCGAGAACCAGGAGATGTTCAAGGAGCAGTTCCCGGCCGATTTCATCTCCGAGGCGGTGGATCAGACCCGCGGCTGGTTCTACACACTCCATGCAGTCTCCACACTTCTCTTCGACGAGCCCAGCTTCAAGAATGTGATCTGCCTGGGCCTGATCCTGGCCGAGGACGGCCGGAAGATGAGCAAGCACATCGGGAACATCGTCGATCCGTGGGACGTGATACCCAGGACGGGCGTCGATGCCATCCGGTGGTACCTTTACACGGCATCGCCTCCAGGGAACTCCCGACGGTTCTCCCTGCACCTGGTGGAAGAGGTGGTGCGCTCGTTCCTCCTGACCCTGTGGAACACCTACAGTTTCTTCGTCACCTACGCCAACCTGGACGGCTTCGATCCCAGAGAGCCGAAAGTCCCGCCGGAGGAGCGCTCCGAGCTCGACCGGTGGCTCCTGGCGGAGACCCACGCGCTGATCCGTGACGTGACGGAGGCGCTGGAGCGGTTCGACGTGACCGATTCCACCAAGGCGATCTCCCGCTTCGTGGAGAGCCTGAGCAACTGGTACATCCGACGGAGCAGGCGGCGGTTCTGGCGTGGCCGCGGCGAGGACGACAAGGACAAGATGGCGGCTTACCAGACTCTGTACGAGGCGCTGGTGACCCTGAGCCACCTGCTGGCTCCTTTCACGCCTTTCATCGCCGAGGAGATGTACCAGAACCTGGTTCTCTCCTTCCATCCGGATGCCCTGGAGAGCGTCCATCTGAGCGACTGGCCGGAGCACGACGACGCCCTGATCGACGAAGAACTGCGTGCAGATGTGTCGCTGGCGCAACAGATGTCGAGCCTGGGACACGCAGCGCGCCAGAGAGCCGGTGTGAAAGTTCGCCAGCCGCTTTCCGTCGCATGGGTACACCTGCCGAGAGTCGGCGAGCGGGAGCGGCTGGAGCGGATCAAGCTGCAGCTCATGGACGAGCTGAACGTCAAGGACGTGAAGGTGATGGACGCCGCCGCGGAATACGCCGACATCACCATCCATCTTCTGCCGGCGCAGCTTGGGCGAAAATA
>CAZDOZ010000227.1:0-2804 GCA_964507175.1 uncultured Anaerolineae bacterium | reverse complement strand
CGCTGATCTTTTCTGGATTATTTGCCTTATCTGCGGGTATCTGCGTGAAATCTGCGGTATCTGCGTTCGACTTGTTCAAGGCTAAATGGTTACCGCGCTTTCAAGATGCCAGTTTCTAGCCTAATTTTTTCCTGCTATTGGGAGAATGGTTGCCCCACCTGATGGAACACAAGGGTATGCTTTCAAGGAGATGCCGACCATATCAGCGTAACACGAGGAAACAGAGGGAATGAACTCATCCACAGAGTCGGACCGGACCATGGCAATGGCGCACCCGCCGAATCCAGCTCCCGTCATCCTGGCACCATAGCATTCGGAACGAGCCATGGCACACTCCACCACAGCATCCAGTTCTCGACTGGAGACCTCAAAATCATCCCGGAGACTCCGGTGGCTCTCAGACATCAGATGCCCCAGAGCTCTGGCGTCACCACGGCGCATGGCATCGGCCGCATCGAGAGTGCGGGCGTTTTCCGTGATCACGTGCCTGGCACGCTGCCAAAAGGGGGAGCCCATGCCCGCACCCTTGGCGAGGAATTCCTCCAATGTCACATCCCGAAGCGCAGGGACGCCGAAGAACCTGGCCGCAGCCTCGCACTGGGATCGGCGTTCGTTGTAAGCTGAGCCAGCCAAGTCGCGGCGCGTGCCCGTATCCAGGACTACCAAAGTCGTGTCGGGCGGAAGGGGTACAGGTTCCAGACTCAAATCTCTGGTATCTATCAGCAGAGCGTGCCCGGCGACCCCCGCAGCCGACACGAGCTGATCCATGATACCGCATTTTATTCCAACCCACTGGTTCTCTGCCCGCTGGCACAGTTTCGCCATCTCCACAGGATCCCAGGGGATACCGGAAAGATGGGCAAACAGCCGGGCCACAGCCAACTCCAGCGCTGCCGAAGAGGAAAGTCCCGCCCCCACCGGCACATTCCCGCGCACTACGCCCTTCCATCCAACGAGATCGTACCCCGCTTCCCGGAAAGCCCAGACCACCCCCTTGACATACTCTCCCCAACCCGGCCCACCCCTGGAGAACCGGTCCAGATCGAAACCTGCAGCCTCGCCGAAATTCATGGAGTAAACGGAAACGCGACGGCTGGCTGTGCGGCGGGCGGCAATCCAGACAAAGCGGTCTATCGCCATTGGGAGGACGAAGCCGTCGTTGTAGTCCGTATGCTCGCCAATGATGTTCACCCTGCCGGGTGCACGGGCCAGCACCTCCGGCATCTCGCCATGACGCGCCTTGAATCCGTCAACGGCTCCACATTCCATCGAGAGCACCCCCAGCCAGCATCATCACCTAAACATTGTCTGGCACTGGATGAGGATCATGGATAAAAACATCAGCAATATCAGCACCCACACCCACAGGGGGAATCCCATGAACGTCTTTGGAATGCGTCTCTTCTTTTCGGCAGGCTTGGGCAGCGGAGCACCACACCGCCAGCATGTCTGGCGGTCGTCCGGATTCCATGTGCCACATTTGGGGCATTTCATGTCAATCTGTCCTCATTTCTCTTTTTTCCGCAGGCCGAGCCACTCATCGAACTTCTGGCGTATGGGCACGCGCCAGCCGCCTCCTTCTTCAGGCCCCAGCAGAAAGCCATAGAACGCCCTGATAACGCGTCGCATGGCAGAACGGACATGGGCGAGGTTATACCCGATCTTCCGCCAGATGTTTCGGTGTATCGGCGCTTCCGGTGCTGGCGTCCGCGCACCCCACTCGATGGCGACGGCAGCATAGGTCAGGCCGGCGCCGAACCCTGTCAGGACCAACTTGCTTCCCTGCTTTATCCTTCCATCGTTTATAGCGTCTACCAGCACCATGGGAACCGACGCCGTCGAGGTGTTTCCGTGGGTGGCGATGTTCAGATAGGCTTTTTCCATCGGGATTTTGAGCTGCTTCATCGCAGCGCGGATTATCCGCTCGTTCGCCTGATGCGGAACCACCAGATCCACATCCTCCGGCGTCCATCCCATTTTCTCCATCACGACACGGGAGGATTCGGCCATGACGTGAACCGCAAACCTGAAAATGGGTCGCCCTTTCATCTTAATGTGGTTCTCCCCCTCGGCAATCCCGTCCACCGAGGGAGGGAGTCGACTTCCACCCATTGGCAATCCGAGAAGACTGGCCCCGGACCCATCTGCCCCAAGCATGGAGGCCATCACCCCACCACGTTCTTCGCTGGCCTTTAGCACCACGGCGCCAGCGCCATCGCCGAACAGCACACACGTCTCCCGGTCGTTCCAGTCCACGAACCGAGAGAGCACCTCCGTCCCGATCAGCAGAATGGTGTCTACCTCGCCGGAAGCAATCAGGCCTCGCGCCAGCGCAAGGCCGTAGATGAAACCGGAGCACGCTGCGCTCACGTCAAAAGCGCCTGCTTGCGTTGCACCCAGCTTGTCCTGGACAATGCACGCGGTCGCCGGGAAAAGATGGTCTGGCGTCGAGGTTGCAACCATGATCAAGTCTATGTCGCCAGCGGTCATGTCGGCCACGCTGAGGGCACGCTTTGCAGCCTCTACTGCCAGGTCCGACGAGGCGATATTCGGATCATTCACCATGTGACGCTCACGGATGCCAGTTCTGGTACGTATCCACTCGTCGGATGTGTCTACCATACGCTCCAGGTCAAAATTTGTCAGCACTTTCGGGGGCAGGAACTTGCCCCACCCCACAATTCGCGCATATCGGGTCAATGAAATCCTCCTTATGTGTGTGAAATCGGCAAAATGTTCCCTGTAAATTCCAGATACTCAGCTCTGGACATAAGTCCGGACATCATTCCTCCGGCGGAGTAGAT
>CAZDOZ010000226.1:0-2841 GCA_964507175.1 uncultured Anaerolineae bacterium | reverse complement strand
AATGAATTTGGCACTTGGAGACGCCACACAAGGGATTAGGGAGCAGGGGCTAGGGTGTGAAGCAAAGGCCACCCCCCTGCTCCGGGAGGTCTTCCATCGTACCCTATCCCTGGCTCCTAACCCCTGCTTTGGGCGGGCGCAGCCCGCCTCGAGGGCCGGATTCATCCGGTGCAGCAACGGCAGCAACACTCATGTTAAGTACCCGTGTCTACACTGCAGGAACGCCAGCGACGAAGAATCTTGAACGCTCTCTTTCCAGACGTCCCTGGCTTGCCCAGGGCGCTTGTAGTGGCGAGCTGTTAGCTCGCCGGTCGAGCCAGACGGCTCGACCTACTTCCGAGCATTGCGAGACTCCTCACCTCAGCTCGCTCTGCTCACCTTGGCTCAGGTTCAGAATGACGAGCGGTCGAGATGCCATAGGAATGCTGTCCCACCTCCTGCGCGCAGTTTCCGAATGTTCTCTTTGAGCATATACCACCCGCCTTCGTCTTGCCAGGGTCAACCCATCCCACTCACTTTGCCCAGGACAGCACCATCCTCAACACTCAGCAATCGCGTGGGCAGGATGCGGTTATGCAGATCCACGTTCACAGGCGTGAGGGCGTAAACCCTGATGTAATTGTCCGTCAGGCCTGACCAGCGCAGGCCATCCGGCGTATTCTCAGGCGATTCCCACAGCACCGGCCTCACCTGTCCGACGAAGCGGGCCAGATGTGCCTTTTTGCTCTCCCTTGCCACTTCTCTCATGGCAGCCAACCTAGCTCGGACGGTTTTCCCATCTACTCGTCCTGGCAGACTCGCTGCAGGTGTCCCAGGGCGCGGAGAGAATGGGAACAGATGAATGTGGCCAAAACCGACCCCCCGGACGAAAGAAAGGCTTTCGCCGAAATCCTCGTCGCTCTCCCCGGGGAAACCGACCATGATGTCGGTGGTGATCGTCAGGTCGGGGATTTTCTCCCTTGCTCTTTCCACCAGCCTGGCAAACTGATCGGTCGTGATCCTGCGTCCCATCCGTTTCAGCGTGGCATCGCACCCACTCTGAAGCGGCAGGTGCAGGTGCCGCCCGAGCCTGGCGTCGTCCCATAGGGAGAAAAAGTCATCAGGGATATCCCACGGTTCCAGGGAGGATAGGCGCAGTCGAGGCAGATCCGTTTCCTCCAGGATTCTGGCAACCAGGCTCATCAAAGTCGTTCCGTGATCGCGCCCATACGCCGCCAGATGAACCCCAGTCAGCACCACTTCTTTGTAGCCCGCCTCGACCAGTTTCCGGACATCCTCCAGCACACGATCAGAGGGCCTGCTCCGCTCCTCACCCCGAAGTATCCTCACAAGGCAGTACGTGCAGCGGTTGTTGCACCCATCCTGCACTTTCAGGAACGCCCTCGTTCTGCTTCCTTCGAAAGGGTGATACGGTGCATCCATTCGTCGTATTTTAGGCACGGGCTCACCCATAGCTTGGAGAGCCCGCTCCACCAGGGTCTCTTTCTGCCGGTTGTCCAGGACCATGATTACCCCGGGCAACCTCGCCAGCGACATCCGTTCGAAAGATGCATCGCATCCGGCAGCGATGATGGACGCCTGCGGGTTCAGCCTGTGGAGGTGACGAATCCTTTGTCTGGACTTGCGTGATGCTTCTGAGGTAACTGCACAGGTATTCACAACGCAGAGCCTGGCTTCTCTAGGGTCGGTCACGATCTCATGACCTGCCGCCTGGAATCCTCTGGCCCACTCCTGCAGCTCTGCTTCGTTGAGCCTGCAGCCCAAAAAGTCGAGGTAAACATTCATTTTCGCTAACGTGCCAGAGCAACCAGACGCATCCCTCGTATCTGGCGGAACGTGGCGCCCTGGCTGATGTCCATGATCGCCCGCTCTGGATCGTCGAACCGCACTCCCGCCACGAGGGCTATCCCTCTTTCCAAAAGCAGTGGGGAAAGGGGCGTGGATCCGCCCAGCAGCACCACGAGGCGGGCGCTTTGGCACAATCCCAGCAGATCATCTATCGTGTGATTCACGAAAGCGCTGCTGGTGAGAGCTACGACCTCCGCTTTCGGGAGCACTTCGGGGGCCTTGTCGGCACTCAGATCCCCTGGCATCGGGTCCATTTCGAGCACCCAGAGGGGATCAGCGACCTTGCGCATGTCGGGCACGAATGGGAAATGCCCCACGATAGCGACTGGCCGGCCGGCGCCTTCTTCCAAGAGCATATCCTTAGCATTCAGATCGGTTTCCAATTCCGGATAGCGGGGAAGCACAGCATTCAGCACTGCCATGCCGATCCCTGCTCTCAGCGTGGATGGATCCAAAGCCCACCGGGCCAGGGTTGCCGTATCGATTTGGAGGATATCCCCTGCCTCCGGGATCGGGAAACCTGTCCCGTGGTATCCCTTCCCACGCAGCGTGACCGCCATCCCCGCCTCGTCCGCCCACGCGATTGTCCAGAAGGCACCGATGTTTAGCACCTTCAATGGTGGCAATTCATCGGGGAGTGTGGAAATAATTTCTTCTAGTAACCCCATGGTTGGTAGCGTCTCCCTTAACCGTGGTGATTGACCGAAAGCGCTTTTACACCTGAAATGTAGGTCTGGAGTGCTCTCCATTTACCAGATGCTAGGGCGTGGAGCAGGTCACCGGCCTGCTCCACGCCCAAGTGCGCTCGTACCTCATGGTTTTCCCCAAGTAACTGTTCAGCCTTGGACAAACTGAACGCAGATACCCGCAAGGCAAATAGATCAAAAAGATCAGCGAGAATCAGCGTGTATCAGCGTCATCAGCGTTCTACTGCTGGGGAGGCTGAATAGTAACTTCCCCAAAACAAAAAAGGGGCAACCCTGCGGCCACCCC
>CAZDOZ010000225.1:0-2865 GCA_964507175.1 uncultured Anaerolineae bacterium | reverse complement strand
GTAGGCCCGATTCGAGGGTACTGAAAGCGCGCACAGCCGTTAGCCGCTGGCCGGTGGCCGTTGGCGGGGCTTCATCATGGGGAGCGATTCAAGGGTATCGAAAAGGGGAAGCCATCGAATACGAGCCAGACAAATTTGCCCGATCAGGTTTTTCTGTTTATAATGGTTTTCGTTGTGGGCGGTTAGCTCAGTTGGCTAGAGCGCCACGTTGACATCGTGGAGGTCACAAGTTCAAGTCTTGTACCGCCCATCATGACAAAGGCGACGCATCGGAATGGTGCGTCGCACGCACATGGCGACAAAGCGCTGATCGGGACGAGTAGGCGGACGTAGCACAAAAGAGAGCGGAGGCCACTGGCTGAGAGCCTACGTTGCGCGAACCCGCCGAAAACCCCCCGTGAGCGGATGGGGGAAAGCTCATGCAAGTATCCCATCCCGGGTAGCTCCGTTAAAGGCCGCAACGAGGCCGGCTCCGGTCGGCGAAGTTGGGTGGAACCGCGTGGAAATCCCCTCGCCCCAATACGGGCGAGGGGATTTTGTGTTAGAGCGGACAGAAATCCACAGATTACGCAGATTGCACAGATTAGAAGAGTGGCTGCACTGAAAAAAGCTCCACCGCCGAGAACGCGGAGGTCTGAAATCAGCGAAACGAACCGTTGGAGGAAAGTCTATCGCCGATTCGCCGCAGCGGGCTCCGCCGTGAGAGGGCTTTTTTCAGTAGAGTCAAGAGTAATATCTGAGTGATCTGTGGAATCCGGTGCGCCAGTGGATATAGTAGCAATAGCGAAATCAGGAGGAGGAATCATGGCTAAGAAAAGCAAGGATTTGACGCAAGACGATCTGTACAAACTGAGGCACTCGGTGGCCCACGTGATGGCCTCGGCAGTGCTGGAAATGTTTCCGGAGGCGAAGATCGCCATCGGGCCACCCATCGAGAACGGCTTTTACTACGACTTCGACCTCCCGCGCCCGCTTACGCCGGATGATTTGAAGGAGATCGAAAAGCGGATGCGGAAGATCATCGCCGGGCACCATCCCTTCGTCCGGCGGGAGGTGACGCCTGAGGAAGCCCGCGGACTGTTCGGAGACCAGCCCTACAAACTGGAGCTCATAGACGACATCCTGAGCCGCGGCGTGGACGAACACGGGAATCCGCTGCCGGAGGGAACCAAACCTACCCTCAGCACCTACACCGTGGGGGATTTCACCGACCTCTGCCGCGGCCCGCACATCGAGAACACGAAACAGATACCGCCGGATGCCTTCAAGCTCCTTTCCGTGGCTGGCGCTTACTGGCGCGGCGACGAGCACAATCCAATGCTCCAGCGTATCTACGGTACTGCCTGGTTCAGCAAGAAAGACCTGCAGGCGCACCTGAAGTTCCTGAAAGAGGTCGAGAAACGGGATCACCGAAAGCTGGGCAAGCAACTCGATCTGTTCAGCGTCAGCCCAGATGTGGGGCCGGGGCTGGTGCTGTGGCACCCAAACGGCGGGATGATCCGCATGATCATGGAACAGTTCTGCCGCGAGGAGCACCAGAAAGCCGGATACCAGTTCGTCTATACGCCCCACATTGGGCGGTCGTGGCTCTGGGAGACCAGCGGGCATCTCGATTTCTACCGAGAGAACATGTATTCCCCCATAGACGTGGACGGGCAGGAGTATTTCATCAAGCCGATGAACTGCCCATTCCACATAATGATCTACAAGTCCAGGCGGAGGAGCTACAGGGAGCTGCCTTTCCGCTGGGCTGAGTGGGGGACGGTCTATCGTTACGAGCGGGGTGGCGTGCTCCACGGTCTGATGCGCGTGCGAGGGTTCACCCAGGACGACGCCCATATCTTCTGCAGGCCTGACCAGATGCCGGAGGAGATCGACAAAGTGCTGGCGTTCTCGCTGCACATCCTCCGGAGCTTCGGATTCCAGGAGTTCAACGCGTATCTCTCCACCAGGCCGGAGAAAGCGGTGGGTGATCCGGCCCGCTGGCGGGATGCGGAAAAGGCGCTGCAGGAGGCGCTGGAGCGCTCCGGCATCCCTTACGAGATCGATGAGGGAGGCGGCGCGTTCTACGGCCCGAAGATCGATCTGAAAATCAGCGACGCCCTGGGGCGGGAATGGCAGCTCTCCACCATCCAGTTCGACTTCAACCTGCCAGATCGGTTCGATATGAGATACGTTGGGGCGGATGGTCAGGAGCACCGGCCATACATGATACACCGGGCGCTGCTCGGCTCGATGGAGCGGTTTTTCGGCATTCTCATCGAGCACTACGGCGGAGCGTTTCCCGTCTGGCTGGCGCCAGTGCAGGCAATTCTCATCCCAATTGCCGACCGGCATGTGGATTGTGCCTACGGAATACGGGATAAACTGCTCGATGCCGGGCTTCGGGTGGAGGTAGACGATTCCGCCGACCGGATGAACGCCAAGATCCGCAACGCCCAGCTCCAGAAAATCCCGTACATGCTGGTGATCGGCGACAAGGAGGTGGAAAACGGTACCGTAGCACTCCGGATGCGGGACGGGAGCCGGAAGGACGATCTATCTGTGGAGGACTTCCTTAACGTGGCCCTGGAAGCGATCCGGGAAAAGAGATCGTTGTAGGGGATTGGACTTTTCAGGGATTAGTTGACTCTTTCGATCCAATGGAAGTCAGGCTGGTCTGGGGAATCCTGGGGGCCTGTAGGGCTCCCAGGATTTGCTTCGCATTCCCTCTCCCGCCTGTCTCTCGGCTGAGGGAATGCTGCCTCCTATCTCTCCAATCTGGTTGGCTGCCCCGGCAGACGAGAAGCATCCGACGCAAAAGGCTTTTGTTCGGCACCTGCCGTCGTGGTACAATTTTATTGTAAGGCTGGCTGCACTGAAAAA
>CAZDOZ010000224.1:0-2908 GCA_964507175.1 uncultured Anaerolineae bacterium | reverse complement strand
CATTTCGATATGCTAATGACCAACGGCAAGGGGTTCATTGGACTTGCCGCTATGATATTCGGCAAGTGGACACCGTTCGGCAGCTTGCTGGCTGCCCTGGTGTTTGGTCTGCCGGAGGCGATCCAGATCAACCTGAGCTCTTATTTCCCCAACATCCCATACCAATTTCTCTCCATGTCGCCCTACCTTCTGACGATAATCGTGCTGACGGGGGTCGTAGGAAAGGCGGTGCCACCGGCCGCCGACGGTCAGCCTTACGAGAAGGAGTAGCTATTCTCACGGCGTTTTCGAGCTGGCGAGCAGTTCGTTCTACGGTAATAACCTTGCATTTGGCTCTATAAACACGGATGATTCTCCGGAGGAGAAAATGAAAGAAATCGATAGAATACGCGAGATATCACGCCAGATGTCCCAGAACGCGACGTTCGCGGGCTACGATCATGCCCGCCGGGTCACGCAGGTGGCATTGGACATCGGCCGTGGGGAAGGGGCCGACTTGGAAGCGCTGGAGGTCGCCGGCCTGCTCCACGATGTCGGAGTGCCACTGGACAAGCCGCACCATTACGAGATAGGCGCTTTCCTGGTCAAGGGCATCCTCACCGAACTGGGCTACGATCGGGATTTCGTGGAGAAAGTGGCCCGCATGGTAGAAACCCACAGCCGGTACGGGGGCCCGGAACCGGAGACGCTGGAGGAGAAAGTCCTCCAGGATGCGGACGCTGTGGAGTATGTGGGAGCCATCGGGCTGGCCCGCGGCATCGTCCGGGGGATGGAGAACGGGAGCTATACGGGGAACGTGGACGAGCTCCCCGCCCTCATCGATAGCCTCACCAAGCAGGTGTCGGACAACCTCCACACCGAGCGCGCCCGCGAACTGATCGAGGGCAGGGTGAGGTTCCTGCAGGAGTTCAAGGAACGCCTGGAGAAGGAGCTACGCGGGGAAGCATGATGATTGCCCAAGATATGGTGCTTTACCACGGCGACTTCCACACGATGGACGCTGAACGGCCGCGGGCTCAGGCTGTAGTCGTCTCTCAGGGACGGATAGCCGCCGTGGGGGATGATTCCCTGGCGGACGAATGGCCAGGCGCTCTGCGGCTTGACCTGGAGGGGAAGACAGTCATCCCGGGCCTGACCGATTCGCACATCCATTTCGTATCCCACGCCCTGGCGCAACAGCGGGTCGACCTGCGGGACGTGTCTTCCCCAGAGGACGCGCTGCGTCGGGTGGCGGACCGGGCTGCTGAAACGGAAACAGGAAGGTGGGTGCTGGGGCGGGGGTGGGATAGGAACCTCTGGCCCGGCGGTCGGTATCCCACGCGGTGGGATCTGGACACCGTTGCGCCGGACAATCCGGTCTTTCTCTGGAGCAAAGATGGCCATGTGGCCTGGGTCAACTCACGGGCGTTGGAGGAAGTCTGCATTGGGCAGGATACACCGAGTCCTGCCGGAGGCGAGATCATCCGGGATGCCCACGGCAGGCCCACGGGGATTCTCAGGGAGAACGCGGCCGTGATGGCGGAGAAGTCCGTCCCGCAGCCTTCCGCCTCCGAAATCGAGGAAGCGATTCTCCAGATGGTGCCGGATTTCCACGCCATGGGGCTGGTGGGAATCCATGATTTCGAGGGAAGGGATGCTTTCCTGGCGTTCCAGCATCTGCTGAAGGAGGGGCGTCTTGGCCTGCGGGTAAACATGGGCGTCCCGCTGGAATCCCTCGACGCTGCGCTCTCCGTAGGGTTGACGACCGGCTTTGGGGATCACTGGCTCCGGATAGGGAACGTGAAGATTTTCTCCGACGGCACCCTCGGTTCCCGGACAGCAGCCATGCTGGAGCCGTTCGAGGGAGAGCCGGACAACCGGGGGATGCTGGACATATCGCCGGAGGATCTGCGTGATGCCGTCCGCAAAGCGGGGAGCGCCGGGCTGGCCGTCGCCGTTCATGCCATCGGCGACCGGGCAAACCGATTGGTGCTGGACGTGCTGGAGGAAGCGCGGCGGCGTGGGGATGTCATGCGGCACCGGATCGAGCACGCGCAGCTTCTGGCGGAGGGGGACATGCCCCGCTTCGCCAGCCTCGGCGTCATTGCCTCGATGCAGCCGATCCACGCCACCGCGGACATGGAGATTGCCGACCTGCACTGGGGAGAACGAAGCAAGGGCGCATACGCTTTCCGCTCGCTCCTCGATTTGGGTGTTCACCTGGCTTTTGGCTCCGATGCTCCGGTGGAGAGCCCGAACCCGTTCCTGGGGATTCATGCCGCCGTCACGCGCCAGCACGCCGATGGCACACCTGCAGGTGGATGGCATCCGGAGGAGCGGATATCGGTGGAAGAGGCAGTACGGGGATACACCATGGGGGCTGCGTATGCCTCCGGCGAGGAGAGCGTCCGGGGCAGCATCTCCCCCGGCAAGCTGGCCGACATGGTCGTGCTATCCCAGGACATTTTCTCTGTTTCATCGGAGGCCATACCCGACACGCAGGTTTTGACGATGGTGGTGGATGGGAAGATCATGTTCCGCCGGTAGGCCAGCCGTTGGGGTAGATTTGTCGGCGGTGCTCGAAAGCGTGAGGGAGGCATATGCGTGGGCATCCACAAAAATGAGGGCAAACAGGTCGTGCTGATGCGATAGGGGCTTCCGGTGGTGGTGAAGTCGCATTGATTTATCCGGGGTTCTGGCTGTACAAGCCCAACGTTTCCAGGCGTTGGGCTTTTAACTTTTGTGCGTTGTTTAACATCGCCCTTTGCATTTATGGTTGGTTTTATGTTATACTGTTTTTTGGTCACTGCCGTAGTCATTTTTCCCTTCGCTTGCCAGGAGGCAGACCGGTGCCGACGACAAGAACCTCTTTTGACGAATGGTTGAAAAGTCTTGGGTTCAAGGACAACCCCTTTGCTGAGCGCGAAGC
>CAZDOZ010000223.1:0-2946 GCA_964507175.1 uncultured Anaerolineae bacterium | reverse complement strand
CTTGTTTGTAGCGATAAGGACTGCTACCATATGGTTCAAAGGGATTTCAGGGCAACCCTGGAGACCTGAGAGGGCTCGCAGGGCCTTTGAATGACTTCCGTTTGCCTTGATTCGGAATAACACGGAGCAACGTGATGGGTATGCTTTGAATCCCCGAAAGGAGGGAGGATGGACAAGGCAAAAACCGGTAGCGTCCCCACGGTTACTCCCGGCACGGTGTCCAGAGAAGTCGATGGGGAGATGGTTGTGGTGCTCCCCGACAATGGCGAAGTCCTGGTGCTGAATTCTACCGGCATGTTGATCTACCGCCTGTCGGACGGCACCCGAACTTTAGGAGAGATCGCCCGGCAGATGACGGACGTGTACGACGCGGAAAGTGAACAGATGCTGTCGGATGTGATCACATTCGTGGATGATATGATCAAGAAAGGGGTTCTATCCCTGACGTAGGAATGGTACCCGACAGCACCAAAGCGCAACCCTGCTTGGGCACACCTGGTCTGAATTGATGGGCCAAGGCCCAGAGTAGCACTGGCCGGATCAACCGAGATAGAGCACTGTCTGTTGACCCCTTGCGTTCCCGCAGGTATCATCGGAGGAGGTTTTATGGGAAGAGCGGATAGACCGTCTATCCCAGTAAACGGCATCAAAGGATGGATGGTGCGTGTGCGTGCCCCATTTTTCACCGCAACATTGATTCCCATAACCCTGGGGACTGTCGTTGCGTGGGTACGTACCGGCCATTTGCTATGGGGTTATTTCTTGCTCGCCTTGATCGGCGGCGCAGCCTTGCACGCCGGTACCAATATGATCAACGATTACTTCGATCATTTGAGCGGGGACGACCGGGTGAACAAGGAGTTTGTGGCTCCGTTCACTGGAGGAAGCAGGTTGATCCAGCTCGGTCTTGTATCTCCGGAGCGGATGAGAAACGAGGGGCTTTTCTACCTTGCTTTCGGCTCCATCATCGGGATTTACCTGGCGTGGGCCAGGACTCCGTGGATACTGGCCCTGGGAATCATCGGCGTGTTCTCCTCCTATTTCTACGTAGCTCCGATGGCGTCTCTGGCTGGAATGGGGCTGGGAGAGCTTTTTGTCGGCCTCGATTTTGGAGTGCTGATGACTCTGGGAGCATGGGCCGTGCAGACCAGGACATTGGCCTGGGAGCCTGTGTGGGCGTCCCTGCCAGTGGCATTTCTCATCACCGCTGTGCTTTTCATCAACGAGTTCCCTGATGCTACCGCCGACGCGCAGGTCGGCAAGCGTCACTGGGTGGTGCGCCTGGGACGTAAGAAGGCAGGCCCATGGTACGGAGTGCTGCTTTTCCTGGCCTATCTGTCTCTCGTCGCCGGAGTGGCCTTCGGTGGCATGACTCTCTGGTCGTTGCTCGGATTGGTCACTATCCCGATAGCGTGGAAAGCGTGGAACATCGTCAGAGTTCATTACGATGACATACCGAATTTAGCGCCGGCGAATGCTGCCACTGTACAGATACACATGCTCACCGGAGTTTTGATCACCCTGGGGTACATCATCGCTGGCGTCTTATCGATGTTGTGAATCCTTTCCCGCGGCGTACGGATATATGGCGAGGAGGCTATGAGGTGGCACAACTGATTTGCTCTCATTGCGGCAGGAAATTCCCGGGTGGGGAACTCCTTTGGCGGTGTCCCGACTGCGGTGGGCCGCTGGAATGGGATGACCTGCCCCCTCTCGACCCGGCGTGCATCGAACCGAACATGCCTGGGCTCTGGCGTTACAGGCATTTCTTTCCATTGCTCCAAGATGTGGAGCCGCTGACTCTGGGCGAAGGCTGGACCCCACTGGTGCGCCTGAAAGGATTAGGACCGAACCTCTACCTCAAACTGGAGTTTCTCTCCCCCACAGGCTCTTTCAAGGACCGAGGCGTCGCACTGGTGGTAAACCGACTGGCACTGGCAGGCGTGACAGAGCTTGTGGACGATTCGTCCGGAAACGCCGGCGCATCCATGGCCGCTTACTCTGCTCTGGCGGGAATAAAGGCCCGCATCTGCGTGCCGGCCTACGCTCCGGGAGGGAAAAAAGCTCAGATCGAAGCGTTTGGAGCCGAGCTAACGCTGGTCGAAGGGCCGCGTCCGGAGGCGACAAAAGCTGCCTTGCGCATCGCCGACGAGGGCGTTTTCTACGCCAGCCATGCCTGGGTGCCGATAAACCTGGTCGGACAGCAAACCGCTGCATTCGAGATCTGGGAACAGCTCGGCGAGCGCGCTCCAGACTGGATACTGATGCCGGTAGGCCAGGGGACTCTTTTTTTGGGAATGTACCATGGGTTCAAGAGGCTGCTGGAAGCCAGCCTCATCGATCGCCTTCCGAGGCTGGTTGCGGTGCAGGCGGAGAAGATTCCCCCTGTGGTGCGGGCACTTTGGTCAGGCGCGAAAGATGTGGAAAGCGTCGCGCCTGGATACACCGTAGCCGATGGAATTTCCATAACGAAACCTGTGAGAGGACGCCGTATCCTGGAGGCTCTGAGAGAGACAAGGGGCACAGCGGTTGCAGTCAGCGATGACGAAATACTCGCTGCCAGGAAGATGTTAAGCCTCAAAGGGGTGTTCGTCGAGACCACCAGCGCGGCTCCTGTGGCTGCCCTGAGCCATCTGCAGAACGAGATCGGGGAAGATGATATCGTGGTCATCCCGCTGACGGGGAGCGGGCTGAAACAATGGGAGATATGACTGCAGCACCTGGTGTAGCATGTGGCTTGTCTGAAGAAGACCAGCCCTCTTTTGCGCTACTACCGCAAAGGGGCGACTATCATCTCTTAGCCGGAACGGATCGGTATCGTTCGGCATTCTTGGATGACGTCAGGCTCTGAATTTCTCCAGGTAGCGGAAGGAGTTGCCCTCCGCCACCCGCCGCGGAGTTTGTCAAATTGAACAGCACCAAAGGTGACGGCCTTTTCCCCTTACG
>CAZDOZ010000222.1:0-2948 GCA_964507175.1 uncultured Anaerolineae bacterium | reverse complement strand
GTGGAGAAAGGGCCCAACTCCTCCCTTTCCATCAAAGGAGTTTGCATCGCCTCTGGAGAATCTTGTATAATCATTCACACGTTAGATGCTCGAATTCGATCGCCTGCGGTTTCCCCCGCAGGTTTCATCATTAGAAGTCGGCAGCCGATAGCAGACAGCCATCAGCGAGCGTGTCAGCACGAGACTGTCGCTATCGGCTGTCGGCTGTCATCTGGAGGTTCTCATCATGCTGGACGGGATCAAAGACATCGAGCGGGAAGCGCTGGAAGAACTGGCACAGGCTTCCACTGAATCCGACCTGGACTCATGGCGCACGCGATACCTGGGGCGAAAAGGCGCTTTCACCCAGGTGCTTCGGGGGCTTGGATCGCTTCCCAAGGAGGAGCGGCCCGCCGTTGGCAAGGCTGCCAACGAGGCCAAAGCCCGCCTCGAGGAGGCGTACAAAGCCCGGCTGGAAGAAGTGAAGCGGGCCGAGCTCCAGCGGGCCATCGCCAGCGAAGCGGTGGACGTGACCCTTCCCGGCCGTCCGCAGGAACTCGGACGGCTGCATCCCAGCACCCAGACCCTGCGGGAGATCATGGACATTTTCGCACATATGGGCTTCCAGGTGTACGATGCGCCGGATGTCGAACTAGATGAGTACAACTTCCAGCTCCTCAACATCCCGCCCCACCACCCGGCCAGGGCCATGCAGGACACTTTCTACACAACCGACCCGGGCGTCTTGCTGAGAACTCACACATCGCCGGGGCAAATTCGGGTGATGCGTGAGTTCGCTCCAGAGCCGATCCGGGTCGTCCTACCGGGGAAGTGCTTCCGGTATGAGCAGGTCACCGCCCGCTCCGAGTTCATGTTCCACCAGGTCGAGGGGCTGGTGGTGGGGAAGAACATCACCATGGCCGACCTGAAAGGCACCATCGTCAACTTCGTGCGGCAGATGTTCGGGCCAGGGCGGAAACTCCGGTTCCGCAACAGCTACTTCCCATTTGTGGAGCCGGGCGTCGAGGTGGACATGGATTGCATCCTCTGCGGAGGCAAGGGATGCCGCGTTTGCAAGTACACCGGCTGGCTGGAGATCATGGGCGCGGGCATGGTGCACCCCGTGGTGCTGAAGAACGGCGGCTACGATCCGGAGGTCTATTCCGGGTTCGCGTTCGGCATGGGGCCGGAGCGAATCCACATGCTGAAGCACCGCATCGACGACATCCGGTTCTATTTCAGCAACGACGTGCGGTTCCTCAGCCAGATGTAGCTTTCCAGCGGGAGAATCGGCCATGCCCAGGGGATCGTCCACAAGCAAATTTGGCACCACCAGCCGGATAAGCCACGATTCGTCGGCGTACTACGGCTCGCGGCTCTACGCCGAGATGGCGCGGGAAGAAGAATCGCCTGTGCCGGACAACCCGTTCCCGGCGGACCTGGAAAACAGGGTCATCCTGGGCAGCGCCGAGGAGATGAAGGAAATCCCGGACAACTCCGTCCACCTGATGATCACGTCGCCGCCGTACAACGTGACGAAGGAGTACGATCAGGACCTGTCGCTCACGGAGTACCTGGAAATGCTGCACAGGGTGTTCTCCGAGGTGTATCGGGTGCTGGTGCACGGCGGCCGGGCGTGTGTCAACGTCGCCAACCTGGGGCGGAAGCCGTACATCCCGCTATCCGATTTCGTCTCCCGGATGATGCTGGACATCGGATTCCTGATGCGGGGCGAGATCATCTGGGACAAAGGTGCCGGCGCAGGAGTCTCCATGGCGTGGGGGAGCTGGAGATCGGCGTCCAATCCGGTGCTGCGGGACGTGCACGAATACATTTTGGTCTTCTCCAAAGGCTCGTTTGCCAGGGAGAAAGCCGAGGGCAAGCGGGATACCGTAACCAAAGAGCAGTTCATGGAATGGACGAAATCGGTCTGGCGGTTCAACCCGGAATCGGCCAGGAAGATCGGGCATCCGGCTCCGTTCCCGGTGGAACTGCCGCGCAGGCTGATCCAATTGTTCTCCTTCAGCGGCGACATCGTCCTGGATCCGTTCATGGGCAGCGGGACGACGGCTGTCGCTGCGCTGGAGGCGGACAGGAAATACGTGGGGTACGAGATCAACGAGGAGTACGTGAATCTGGCGGAGAAGCGGCTCGCCCCGCTGAAGAATCAGTTGAAGCTGGGATTGGAATGGTGAGGTGTCTATCATGATGACAACCGAGGCCGAGCACATAATCACGCAGCTGAGAAGACTTAAACCCAAAGTCGCCTCTCTCTACAAAGTGAAGGAAATGGAGCTATTCGGCTCTTTCGTTCGCGGGGAGCAGAAGAGCACCAGCGACGTGGACATCCTCGTCGAGTTCGAGGAGGGGGCCGATCTGTTCGACATGGTGGGATTGATGCTTTTCCTGGAAGAGAATCTGGGGCGCAAGGTCGATGTGGTTCCCAAACGAGCGTTGAGGGAGGAACTGCGGGACGAGGTTTTCCGGGAGGCGCTAAAGGTATGAGAGACTATTACCTGTACCTCACGGACATTTTGAATGCCATAGAGAGCATCGAGTCATTCGTGGGCGACATGGATTTCCAGGATTTTCTGCGTGACGAGAAGACCAAGAGTGCGGTAGTCAGAAAATTCGAGATAATCGGGGAAGCTGCCAAAGGCGTTCCCGAAGAAGTACGGAGGGAACATCCGGAAGTGCCGTGGCGTAAAATGGCAGCGATGCGAGATGTGTTGATACACACGTATTTCGGTGTGGACTACGAACTGGTTTGGAGAACGATTCAGGAACGTCTTCCTGAAGTAAAGTCTCAAATCGAGAAGATACTCGAGGAGCGAGGAAGCCAGGGATTAGCGAAGCCGTAGGCTACCACTGCCTTTGGCGATGAAGCTCCAATGAGGAGGCTCCGCTGATTCGTTGATTCGCTCATTCGCTGATTTGCTGATTCGCTTTGACAACATTTTGGACTAATT
>CAZDOZ010000221.1:0-3048 GCA_964507175.1 uncultured Anaerolineae bacterium | reverse complement strand
CAAAGTTCAACCACCACCGGGCACCCGGTCAAGTCCACATCTCTGGGGCCCAGACATGAATTCTGACATGGTGAGTAGCGGCGCATCGTGGGCAAGGCAACATTCGGCCGGCACGGGTGCAGCATGCTGCATCCGTACCGATTCACTCCAGCGGAGAGACGATGTCCAAGCTCATGCTCAAAGTTCAACACACCTGGGATTGCCAGCAACGACAGATCCGACTTGACAGTCCGACCCGTCCTGGTATATGTTAGGCAAAACGATTGGACGGTTCACAGTTGTGGGACATAGATTCCCACGACGGTATGCCTGAGCTGAAATTGCTTGAGGAGGTTGTCATGCCGCAGACCATACGCAAGGTCGCTATTGAGGAGAAGATGCAAGCGGCCTATCTCGACTACGCCATGAGCGTCATAGTTGCCAGGGCACTCCCCGATGTGCGGGATGGACTAAAGCCAGTTCACCGGCGCATTCTCTACGCTATGTACGACATGGGCCTGACGCCGGAGAAGCCCTACCGGAAAAGTGCCCGCATTGTCGGCGAGGTGCTGGGGAAATACCATCCCCACGGCGACGCGGCAGTTTACGATGCCATGGCCCGCATGGCCCAGGATTTCTCCCTGCGCTATCCGCTGGTCGACGGCCAGGGGAACTTCGGCTCTATAGACGGCGACCGGCCCGCTGCCATGCGCTACACGGAGGCTCGTCTCTCCCCAATAGGCATGGAGATGCTCCAGGACATCGAGAAAGAAACGGTGGACTTTGCTCCGAACTTCGATGGTATACTCCAGGAGCCGACAGTGCTCCCCTCTCCACTACCAAACCTGCTGGTCAACGGTGCCAGCGGCATCGCTGTCGGCATGGCTAGCAACATTCCGCCCCACAATTTGAGGGAGGTGGTAGACGCCCTCGTCTACCTCATAGACAAAGAGGACGAGGTGGAGAACGTCACTGTCGAGGATTTGATGCAGTTCATCCAGGGGCCAGACTTCCCCACCGGCGGCATCGTCTATCGCTACGACGCTGAAGGCAACGATATGGTCGCCAACGCATACGCCAGTGGGCGCGGCAAGTTCTACATGCAGGGAAAGGTCCGCATGGATCCGGGCACACGAGGGCGCACCCATATCATCATCACAGAACTGCCGTACCAGACGGACAAGACCAGGCTCATCGAGCGGATAGCGGGCATGGCGCGGGACGGAAAGATCCAGGGAATCGTGGACCTGCGGGATGAGTCGGATCGCCAGGGGATGCGGATCGTGGTAGTGGTAGGGAAGAACGCCGACGCACACGAGGTACTGCGTTCCCTATTCCGCCTCACGCCGCTACAGACCACTTTCGGCGTGGGGATGCTGGCCCTGGTGGATGGTGAGCCGCGTACCCTTTCCCTGAAGCGGATGCTCCTCCTCTACCTGGAACACCGTCGGCAGGTCATAACGCGCCGTTCTAAATACGATCTGGCAAAGGCGGAGGCGCGAGCGCATATCCTGGAAGGCTTGCTGCGGGCGTTGGACGTACTGGATGAGGTGATAGCCACCATTCGGCGCTCTCGGACGACCGACACCGCCCGCAAGAACCTGATGAAGAATTTCAAGTTCACAGAGCTGCAGGCTCAGGCGATCCTGGACATGCCCCTGAAGCGCCTGGCTGCGCTGGAACGAAAGCATCTCGAGGACGAGTACAAGGAAAAGAAGAAGACCATCCGCTACCTGAAACGCCTGCTGAAAAGCAAACGGATGATGATGGAAGTGATACGGCAGGAGCTTTTGAATCTCAAGGAGCGCTATGGAGATCCCAGAAGAACTCAAATCGTCCAACGGAGCCGCGGCGTGGTGATGGCCCACGAGGCGGAAGAGGCGGAGGATGTACTTGCGGTGGTCAACACTTCCGAGGAGATTTATCGAGTGCGGATGGCCGATCACCGGCGCGGGACGGTGCCCCATCGGGATCAGGACATCCCGCAGGCGGTGGGGGTGGCGAACACCCACCACATCCTTTACGTTTTCACAGACCGGGGCCGTGTGGCCGCCATCTCGATGCACATGGTGACGGAGGATCCAACACCGTTGAAGGAGTTCTTCGTGCCTGAGGAAGGGGAACGGGTGATTGCCATGCTTAGCCTTCCCAGAGACGAGGAGCCTGGGCCGGAAAAGACGCTCCTGATAGCGATGGCCTACGGCAGGGTGAAGCGTGTCTTGCTGAAAGACGTGCTGGAGTACGCCCATGGCGTCCCCACGCTGACGAAGCTGGGCCCCGGAGACCGCGTGGTCGGGGTGGTGCCGGTGGAGGACGAGACGGAGGCCATGCTTTTCACCGCCGGAGGGCGCAGCATCCGTTTCCCCGCCTCTGATGTTCGGCCTATGGGCTTCTCCGCGGCCGGTGTGCGCGGTATAGACCTGAGCAGCAACGATGAGGTGGTATCTCTTAGCCGCGTGATGCCGAAGGGCGACAAAGTGGCATGCGTCACACGGAAGGGCTACGGCAAGTGGTCGCCTCTGGACGAGTACCCTTCCCAGCACCGGGGCGGGAGCGGCGTGATCACCGTGCGCCTTTCCCCCGGCGATCAACTAGCCTCGGGGATTGTCCTTGCAGGCAAGGAGGAGGTCTTCGTTGCGACCAACTCCGGCCAGACGACCTACATGCCGTGGAGTAAGACCAGGGGGCTGCCCAAGTCCCGTCGGGATGGAAAAGGTCGGAAGGTGGTCAAGCCGAAACGGGAGGATCGGATCGAGAGGTTCCTTTTGGTGGGATGAGACAAATCCAGGGCTACGCTGTAGGCCGAACTGTCACCTTATTTTTGCGCGAAAAACCCAGGTTTTGACATTGGGGTAGTGTCCCTTAACAATTTGGATAAGTCTGTGGCATACTATCAGAAAACTCTTTTCAAGGAGAAAAAGCATGAAACTGATAGTATGCCTGTCCGTATTGTCCCTGATTTTGGCTCCTTTGGCAATTGGCTTGACCATGCTGAAGGGAGAGACGTTGTTTGGTCGTAACTGTTCAGGCCGGTAGCAGATCTTTTGCGGTGACGCTTCCTCACCGCAG
>CAZDOZ010000220.1:0-3086 GCA_964507175.1 uncultured Anaerolineae bacterium | reverse complement strand
CCCGTCGATTAGAAGTTCAACTTCTTGAAGAAGTTGAACTTCTTAGGGGGCTATTTTCAGAAGAGGGGATGGACATTGAAGATCAAAATCATTGGTACTGAATCCTTGGGTGTCCGCGGCCTCTCCTGTGTGGTGGAGCTTCGAGACCGCAGGATAGTCATCGACCCCGGCGTGGCGTTGGGCTATCAGCGGCATGGGTTGCTACCCCATCCTTTTCAGGTAGCGGTCGGCAGACAGGTCCGACGAAGGATCATAGCGGAGCTGGCCGAGGCCACCGATGTGGTGATTAGCCATTTCCACGGTGATCACGTTCCGTTGGTCGACGCCAATCCTTATCAGCTGGCAGCCCAGCAGGTCGTTCCTCTCTTCCGAAAGCCTCGTCTGTGGTGCAAAGGTACTCACGGCCTCTCGTCCAATATGAGGCGACGGCGCAACGACCTGGCGGCGATCTTAGGACGGCATCTGCCTAATGCGGAAGGCCAGACAGCGGGGCCGCTGAGCTTCTCCATGCCAGTGCCCCATGGGGAGCCGGGCAGCAGGCTGGGAACGGTAATGATGACCCGCATTGCAGAGGACGGAGAGGTATTCGTGCATGCCTCCGACATCCAACTTCTGAACGCTGAAGCCATCACCCAGATTCTGGAATGGCACCCTGATGTAGTGCTGGCGGCCGGGCCGCCGCTCTACCTCCGTCTATCAGGTCAACTGAGGACGATTGCCTGGCAGAACGCTGTACGACTGGCCCAAGGGGTCGACACCCTGATCCTTGACCATCATCTGATGCGGAACGAGGAAGGGGGCCGTTTTTTGAAGGAGCTCTCGTCCAAGACCAGGCACAAGGTTATCTGTGCTGCGGATTTTATGGGGCGCCGTCGGATGTTGCTCGAAGCCTGGAGAAGGCGTCTGTATCGTGAGATGCCCGTGCCAGAGGGATGGCACAAGGCTTATGCCCGCGGTAAGGCTGATACCGACGAATATAGGGATTGGCATGGTTGGCACTTAGACGACTGAACGCTATAAGCTTCGAAGGAATGTAAACATGAGGAGGAAAACCATGAAGAAAATAGGGCTCATCGTGAATCCTGTGGCAGGAATGGGAGGGAGTGTCGGCCTTAAAGGGACAGATGGGAATATGTATGAGCAGGCGCTCAAGTTGGGAGCCGAACCCGTGACCCCAAAGAGGACAAAAGAACTTTTGTCGCGTGTCAGGAACAGGGGTGAGGTCGAGCTGTACGTCGCGCCGGGGAAGATGGGGGAGGACTACGTCAAAGAATCAGGTATTCCGTTTACAGTCATTGGTGAGATAGGCACGCAAACCAGTGCGGCGGATACTAAAAGGATAGCCAGGGAGATGCTGGATAACGGAATTGGCCTTTTGATTTTTGTCGGCGGTGATGGCACGGCGAGAGACATCTACGATGCAGTGGATTCAAAGGCGCCTGTTGTGGCGGTGCCTGCTGGCGTCAAGGTTTTCAGCTCGGTGTTCGCGGTCAGTGCGCGGGCAGCAGCGGAGATGGTGGATGCTTTCGTTAATGGCGCCGACACAGGGGAGGAGGAAGTTCTGGATATAGACGAAGACGCCTTCAGAGAGGGCAAATTGGCCGCTGAACTCTATGGCTACCTCCTCGTTCCCAAAGTCAAAGGGCTTTTACAGGCGGGGAAAGAGGCATCAAGTGTCGATAAGACATCCGTGGAGAACAAGACGGAGATTGCAAGGTACGTAATTGCAAACATGGATCGTGACACATTGTATTTGCTCGGCCCAGGGACGACAGTAAAGGCTCTCACCGACGAAATGGGGGTTCCTAAGACCTTGCTCGGCATCGATGCAGTTTTTGATAATCGGCTGGTAGGTGCGGACCTGAACGAGCGGGGCATCTTGGGGTTGCTTGCAAAGTATGGAAACGTCGGAAAAAAGGTGAAGATAATCGTGACTCCTATTGGCGGCAATGGTTTCATCTTCGGCAGGGGGAGCAAACAATTCACGCCAGAAGTGCTCAAACGGGTGGGCAAGAAGAATATCATGGTAGTCGGTACCAGGGATAAGATAAACAGGTTGGACTGCCTCCGGGTGGACACCGGCGACCTGGAAACGGATGAGCTCCTATGTGGTCCTGCAAAGGTCATTGTGGGGGATAAGGAAGAGGTCGTGATGGAGGTCAAGTGTTGAAGAAGACCGCGGTAACCATCAAGCTGGATATGAACGAGGTGCCCTATCTACCGCCTCAGGAGGTGATTGCGGCGGCCCAGGACGGGTTGCTGAGGTTTAATCGTTACGCCGACCCCGCTGATTTGGAGACGTTGCGGGGGCTGCTGGCCAATTACTCGGGAGTTTCTCCGCAGCGTATCATTCTGAGCCCCGGATCGGATCTCCTGCTGCGGGAGATAATCCACACATTCTCGCGGGGCAGGAAGATCATCATCGTAAGTCCCTCGTTCTTCCCGACGAGTCGGGTCGCTCAGAAACTCGCTACGAAACTGGTCCGGTTCCAGCTCGCCCCACCGGACTTCGAGCTAAAATACGATCTCCTGGTGGATGAGTTGAGCGGGCCAAGTCTGGTGATAATCGATAATCCCAACAATCCGACTGGTAAGATACTTCTGGAGCGGGAGGCGGTAGAGGCCATACTGGCAAGCGGGGACACGCTACTCGTGATAGACGAGGCCTACTACGAGTTTTCCGGAGTGACTTATGCCGACCTGGTCGCAGAGCATGCAAACCTGGCGATCACGCGAACGCTGGATAAAGCCTTCGCTCTGGCAGGCGCTCGCATCGGCTATCTCCTCGCCGGGGATGACTGTCTGGACGCTTTCTCCTCGTTCTATGCTTTGCTTCCTCAGCCCAGCCTGGCCGCGGCGATTGCTGCATTGCAAGGACGAACTTACATGGAGGAGAACGTCAGTCTGCTTCTCAAAGAGAGGGAGCGGGTAGGAGCGAAGTTGAAGGGGATGGGTGTCAGGGTCTATCCCAGCAGCGCTAATTTCCTGCTCGTGGAGACGAGGATGACCGACATGGCCTGGGCGCTTAAGAACAGAGGCATCTCAGTGTTTGACCTATCGGGCTATTGGCGGCCGGGATTCATCCG
>CAZDOZ010000219.1:0-3089 GCA_964507175.1 uncultured Anaerolineae bacterium | reverse complement strand
ATCGGGCCGGAGCTGGGGCTGACCCAACCCGGCATGACCATCGTCTGCGGCGACAGCCACACCAGCACCCACGGCGCGTTCGGCGCGCTGGCGTTCGGCATCGGCACCAGCGAGGTGGAGCACGTCCTGGCAACCCAGACGCTGCTCCAGATGCCTTCCAAGACGATGAGCGTGCGGTTCGACGGCAGGCTCCGGCCCGGCGTCACCGCCAAGGACATGATCCTGGCGCTCATCGCCAAAATCGGTATCGGCGGAGGAATCGGTCATGTGTTCGAGTACACCGGCGAGGCGATCCGGGCGCTTTCCATGGAAGGCCGGATGACCATCTGCAACATGAGCATCGAGGCCGGGGCGCGCGCCGGCATGGTCGCTCCGGACGATACGACGTTCGAGTATCTCCACGGCCGACCCTACGCGCCGAAAGGCAAAGCCTGGGACGAGGCGGTGGCCCGCTGGCGGGCGCTTGCCACCGACGAAGGCGCGGGCTACGATGCTGAGGTCGCCATCGATGTTAGCGCGCTGGAGCCGATGATCACCTACGGCACGAACCCGTCCATGGGGATTCCCATCACCGCACCGGTGCCCAACCCGGCGGAGATCGCCGATCCGACCCAGCGGGCATCGGTGGAGAAAGCGCTGCGGTACATGGATTTGCAGCCGGGGAAACCGCTGCTGGGACACCCAGTGGACGTGGTGTTCATCGGGAGCTGCACCAATTCCCGCATCGAAGACCTGCGGGCAGCGGCGCAGATCATGCGCGGGCGGAAGGTCGCCAAAGGCGTGCGGATGTTGGTGGTGCCCGGTTCGGAGCAGGTGCGGAGGCAGGCGGAAGACGAAGGCCTGGATCGTGTGTTCAAGGACGCCGGTGCGGAGTGGCGCACCGCCGGATGCAGCATGTGCATCGCCATGAACGGCGACAGGCTGGAGCCGGGGCAGTACGCGGTCAGCACCAACAACCGAAACTTCGAAGGCAGGCAGGGCAAGGGCGGCAGGACGATGCTTGCCAGCCCGCTGACCGCCGCGGCATCCGCCGTCACCGGCGTCGTCACCGATCCGAGGACGCTGATTTGACGCAGAGACGCCAGGTGAGCCGGCAGCCGGTGGCAACTATCCTGCGCTGACGGCTACCGGCTAACCGTCCTAGGAGACGGCACGCTGCACCCACGTTACGTTTCAGGAGGAGAGATGGAACCTTTCAGGAGGTTAAAGAGCAAGGTTGTGCCGTTGCTCATCAACGACATAGACACAGACCAGATCATACCGGCGAGGTTTTTGAAAGCCACGGATAAGACAGGCATGGGGGATCACCTCTTCGCCGACTGGCGCTACCTGCCGGACGGCTCCCCGAACCCGGACTTCGTGCTGAACAGACCGGAGATGCAGGGAAGGAAGGTGCTGCTGGCGGGGGACAACTTCGGCTGTGGATCGAGCCGGGAGCATGCGCCCTGGGCGCTGACCGGCTACGGCTTCCGGGCGGTCGTCAGCACCAGCTTTGCCGACATCTTCCGGAACAACGCCCTGAAGAACGGCTTGCTTCCGGTGGTGGTGAGCGAGGGTGCGCATCAAGAGTTGGTGACAGACCTGGAGCGCGATCCGGACGGCGAGGTGGTGGTCGACCTGGAATCCCAGACCATCACTTTCCCCGGAGGCCGGGCGGAGAGTTTCCCGATAGATAGCTTCAGCAAGTACTGCCTGCTGGAAGGGGTGGATCAGCTTGGATACCTGCTGAACCGCCTGTCGCTCACCGAGGCATACGAAGCCTCGCACCCTTCGCCAGTGCAGACAACAGCCGTTGGCCGGTAGCCGGTGGCAGTCGGGGCGTCCGGGGATTCGTGCTACCAGCTGTCGGCCATCGGCTAACGGCTTCGTAGCAGCGCGGCACCATTCTTGGAGGTGATATCTATGAAGAAGGTGTTTCTGTACGATACGACGCTGCGCGATGGGGCTCAGCACGAGGGGATATCGTTTTCGCTCGAGGACAAGCTGAAAATAACGCAGAAGCTCGACCAGTTCGGCATCCACTACATCGAAGGGGGCTGGCCAGGCTCCAATCCGAAGGACGCCGAGTACTTCGAGCGCGTCAAGGACTTGGAACTTTCGCAGGCCAAGGTGGCCGCGTTCGGCTCCACCCGCCGCGCGGACAAAGCAGTGGAGGACGATGCGCAGGTGCAGGCGCTTCTCGACGCCGGGACGCCAGTGGTCACGGTGGTGGGCAAGTCGTGGACGCTCCACGTTCACGATGTGCTCCGAACGACGCTGGAGGAGAACCTGCGAATGATCTCCGACACTATCGCTTACCTGAAAGCCGCTGGCAAGGAAGTGATCTACGATGCGGAGCATTTCTTCGACGGCTACAACGCCGATCCGGAGTACGCGTTCGCCACGGTGAAAGCGGCCCAGGACGCCGGCGCGGACTGGATCGTGCTGGCCGATACCAACGGCGGCAACATGTACTGGCGAATCGAGGAAGTGGTTGCGGAGATGCACCGCAGGTTGCATGTACCCCTTGGCATCCATGCCCATAACGATTCGGAACTGGCGGTGGCCAACTCGCTGGCGGCGGTGCGGGCAGGTGCAACCCAGATTCAGGGCACCATCAACGGCATCGGTGAGCGCGTCGGCAACGCCAATCTCTGCTCCATCATTCCGGACCTGAAGCTGAAGATGGGGATCGATTGCGTTTCCGACGAGCAGTTGCGGATGCTGACGGAGGTTTCCCGGTTCGTCAGCGAGGCGGCAAACGTGGCCCACAACCCGCAGTTGCCCTACGTGGGGGAGACCGCGTTCGCCCACAAAGGCGGCATCCACGTCAGCGCGATCCTGCGCAACGTGGATAGCTACCAGCACATCGATCCGGCGCTGGTGGGGAACGAGAAGCGGGTGTTGGTGTCGGAGCTTTCAGGGCGCGGGAACTTGCGGTACAAAGCCCAGGAACTCGGCGTCGATGCAACGGAGGAGCAGATCAAGGCCGCGCTGGCGAAGATCAAGGAGCTGGAGAACAAGGGGTTCTTCTTCGAAGGTGCGGATGCATCGGTGGAGCTGCTGTTGGAACATGCAAAGCCGGATTACGAGCCGCCGTTCGAGCTGGT
>CAZDOZ010000218.1:0-3114 GCA_964507175.1 uncultured Anaerolineae bacterium | reverse complement strand
AGCGCTGTCAGATTCTTCACCTTGGCTCGCTCTGCTCGCCTCGGCTCAGGATGACAAGTGGTTTGGGCCACTATAGGGTCGTTGTTCCACTGCCTGTATGCAGTTCCCGAACGTTCTGTTATCACCCTTCCAGCACCCTGAGATGTTCCCTAAGCTTCCCGATTTTTTCCTTCAGCGCTACTAGTTTCTCACGTTCTCTCTGGACAACTTCCTCTGGAGCGCGTTCCGTGAACCCTTTGTTAGAAAGAAGGCCCTCGGAACGCTGGATTGCTTTCTGCGCCTGTCCCATCTCTTTTGCCAGACGTCTCCTCTCAGCCTCCCGATCCACCATGCCGGCCAGCGGCAGGTACGCTACGAGGTCACCCGACACGACAGCTACGGATTTCGCTGGGGGTTCTGTCCTGGCGACTACCTGAGACGCCACTGTGTCGAGTCTGCCGAGAAACGTTATCACCGGCAGCATCTCCTCGACCTCCGATGTCATCTTCCCGGCTGTCACGATCGCCTTGGGCCGCTTTGCGGGTTCCACATGGTACTCTGCCCTGACGTTTCGGATGCCGCGGACGAGTTCTATGACCGATGCCATGGTCGCCTCTGCCGCCGCATCGCGTCCGCCAGATGCAGGCCACGGGGTGACGATGAGCGCCTCTGCCCAATCAGTCTTGCCAACTGCTTTCTTCAGTATCTGCCAAACCGTCTCGGTGACGAATGGCATGAATGGATGGAGCAGACGCAGGCTTCGCTCCAGCACGTATGCGAGCACTTTCCGGACGCTCCTCGCCGCCGCGTCATCCTCACCGTAAATGGCGACTTTGCCAATCTCCAGGTACCAGTCGCAGAACTCTCCCCAGAAGAAATCGTGGACGAGCCTTCCTGCCTCACTGAACTGGTACGCGTCTATCAACCCGGTCGCCTCCGAGATGACGGAGTGCAGTCGGCTCACGATCCAGCGCGACGGGACGTCTGGCAGGACAGCGGCGTCCAATGTCTCGTCCCGTCCGACTGCGTCCACGTCCCTGCCTGTGATGTTGGATATCACGAGCCGGGACGCGTTCCAGATTTTGTTGGCAAAATTCCGTCCGTCCGCAAGCCGAGTCTTGGAAAGCTTCATGTCGTTGCCCGGAGTGGATCCAGTTACCAGAGTGAACCGTAGAGCGTCAGTGCCATATTCCTCGACCAGGTCCAGTGGATCCAGAGCGTTCTTCAACGATTTGCTCATCTTCCTGCCGAGCTCGTCACGGATCAGACCATGGAGGTAGACGGTGTGGAACGGCTCTTTGCCGGTCATCTCCAGACCCATCATCATCATCCGGGCAACCCAAAAGAAAAGGATGTCGTATCCGGTTTCCAGGACGCTGGTGGGGTAGTACTTCTTGTAGTCTTCCGTCTCCTCCGGCCAGCCAAGGGTGCTGAAAGGCCAGAGCCCGGAGCTAAACCAGGTATCCAGCACATCCTCGTCCTGGTGGATATGGCTGCTGCCGCACTTGGGGCAGACTTTCAAGTCCTCTTCCGAGGCAATCACTGCCCCACAGTCGTCGCAGTACCAGACCGGAATCCGGTGTCCCCACCAGAGTTGGCGGGAGATACACCAGTCACGGATGTTCTCCATCCAGTGGAAATAGACTTTCTCGAACCGATTGGGCAAGATCTTCGTTCGTCCTTCCCGGACGGCTGCAATAGCAGCCTCCGCCAGTGGTTTGGTCTTGACGAACCACTGGGTGGAGATCATCGGCTCGATAATCGTGTGGCAGCGCTGGCAATGCCCTACCGAATGGACGTATGGCTCTTCCTTGATAACCAGGCCCTCTTTCCGCATATCCTCCCACAGGCGGACGCGGCATTCTTCCCTGGTGAGACCCTGGTATGGGCCAGCATTCTCGTTCATGGTACCGTCCAGGTTCATCACATTGATGAACTCCAGCCCGTGGCGCTTGCCGATCTCGTAGTCATCCGGATCGTGGGCTGGCGTGACTTTCAACGCTCCTGTGCCGAACTCTATGTCCACGTGCTCGTCGGCGATGAGAGGGATTCGCCTGCCGAGGATCGGGACGATAGCATGTTTGCCCACATACTCTTTGTATCGGTCGTCGTTTGGGTTCACGGCGACCGCTGTATCGCCCAGGATGGTCTCCGGACGGGTGGTTGCCACTGGGAGATATCCGCCTTCCTTTATGGGATACTTGAAATAGTAGAGCGTCCCCTGTTCTTCCTCATGCTCCACTTCCAGATCTGAGATGGCTGTGCCGCATCTGGGGCACCAGTTTACCAGGTAGCTGCCCCGGTAGATGAGCCCTTTGTCGTAGAGGCGGACGAAAGCGGTACGCACTGCTTTGGAAAGCCCTTCGTCCAGCGTGAAACGCTCCCGTTCCCAATCGCAACTGACGCCCAGTCGCCGGTGTTGCCGGGTGATCCGATTGCCGTACTCCTCTTTCCACTCCCAGACTTTCTCCACGAATTTCTCACGCCCCAGATCTTTCCGGCTGATCCCCTGCTCCGCCAGCTTCCGCTCCACCACGTTCTGCGTAGCGATGCCAGCGTGATCTGTGCCTGGCACCCACAATGTCGGGGCGCCGATCATCCGGTGGTAGCGGACCATCAGGTCTTCCAGGGACGCTGTCAGCGCGTGGCCCAGGTGGAGTGCCCCAGTGACGTTGGGAGGCGGCATGGAGATCACGAAAGGCTTGTGTGATGGGTCGGCCAGGCCACTTTCCAGTTGTTGTTCTGGCTTGAAGAACTTCTTAGCGTCCCACCAGTCGTAGATGGCGGTCTCGTACCTGGCGGAATCGTACGCTTTGGGCATCTCTCCCGGTTCCGGCAGGGGCAATGCGGGTGTCTTTTCGGATTTCGACATGATGAGTCCCTCTCCTCCTGTGACGTGAAAAAGACCTCCATTGGCCGACGAAGCAGATAGGTTCGATCGTATGTATTCGGCTGTCTTGGGGTGGATTATAGGGTAGAGGCCGGGGGATGTCAAACACCGAGCGCGAAAGGGAGATCAAAGCAATTTCTGGGGGCCGGCAGGCCCCCAGAAATTTACCTGCCCTTCTGAAGGTTTCCGTCAACCCCAGGCAAGCCACAGCACAAGCCCTGTGGAATACTATTCCACGGGGCAAG
>CAZDOZ010000217.1:0-3157 GCA_964507175.1 uncultured Anaerolineae bacterium | reverse complement strand
CCTCCCGCACCGAGAGTAGAGCCCGCGTAGGATGCCTGCAAAAAATGGGCAACACCATTGTTGCCCATCTTGCCATTTCCTGACCCTGCAACAGAGGAAACGGTACCAGATTTATTGTTTTGGCTGCTCGCCAAATACGCACGGATTTTAGCAGGGGCGCGTAGATTTTGTCAAGAAGGGTTGGTCGATTCTCAAGGCAGGTCTGCGATGAATCTCCAGACACCCCTGTGCCTTTCAGAGCGTTTCTATCTCTTTGTCCAGCTTTTGGATATCCTGTTGAAGGCCTTTCAGCGTCTCGGCCTGCTGTTGAAGGTGGCTCTCCTCCGCCCGGACAAAGCTTTCATAGGGGGCCAATGCACTCCGGAACCGTCCCAGAGAATGAGTGAGCTCTTTCTCGAAAGCATCTTCCAGCGCTTTCTTCAATTTCTCCTGAAGCTTTCCTACCTGTTTATGCAGCTCTCTCTTTGCCTTCTGACGCCGCGCCGGAATCAGGTAGAATCCGAAAGTTGCGAGCACGCCAGCGGCCAAAACGCCGGTGACATCTGCAGCCGTGACCGCCATTATCTTGACCAACAGAGCTCCCAACCCAAGCGCTCCTGCCTCCACCAGCACGGTCTGAGTTACGGACATCTGTACCGAATCCGCCAGCTTGCGGGCTTCTGCCTGCTTGTCGTACGTCGCGATGCTTTCCTGCGCCGCCCTGCCGATGGAATCCAGAAGCTTCCGGCGGTTCAGCGTGAACCGCTCCGACATATCTCCGGCCATCTGATCTCTGTACCGTTTTACCCGCTCGCTGGTGAAAGCAGTGATCGCCTGCCATTGCTGGAAATCCTTTTCCACGAGCCAATCTATGAGGTCGTTTACCTGCCGCTCTACCTGGATGGCGGTATCGGCAACCACCTCCCTCTCGAACGCACTCCTCAACTTCTCTCGGTTCAGCATGTCCAGAAAGCGGCCGATCCGTAGATATTCATCGAAAAAGCGATCTCCCCTTTCGTTCATCTCGTACAGGACTTTTTGGACGTGGCTCAGGTGGTACACGAAATCCCGGCGCATCTCTTCCTCATAAGATTTCAAGAGCGTGTCTATTTTCGAGAGGGCGTCTCGGTCCTCTTCTAGCATCGCTTTGTGCTCTTCGAGTAGCTGCCCGTAATCTTCCATCAGCTTTCCGGCGATGCCCAGGGGACTGCGCAGCTTCAGTTGCAGCCGCTCCCGCTCGTCCAGACGTTGCAGGAGATATCGTTGGAGCACCAGGAACCCGCCTCGCTGCCAGGGTTTCAGAGAATCGTCGCTGGCGGCATAGCGCGCCGATATCGGGAAGACGTCCAGGTTCAGCCCCAGGGTCAATCGGGCTTCCTCGCGGACGAAATCCATCACTTCATGAAGCTCCCGCTCCTTGCTCAGAATGTCCACTTTGTTCAGAACCAGCACGACTTTCTTGCCCCACTGGCGTATCATCTCCAGGAATTGGCGCTCGCTTTCGGTGAACGGCCGCTCCACCGAGGTGACGAAGAGCACCAGGTCGCTTCGCGGGATGAATGCCTCGCTGATCTCCTGGTGCCGCCGGATGACGGCATTGGTTCCCGGCGTGTCGACTACGTTCAGGTGTTTGAGCCACAGCGCCGGGTAGCCAATCCGGGTGATGCCGTCGTTCCCCTCTTTTCGCTCTGGCTCGTCACTGTAGTGTATCAGGTGGATTCCAGTGGTGGTGGGTGTGACCCCCTCTTCCAGTACCGGGTTCCCGATGAGAGCGTTTATGAAAGCCGATTTGCCCGCGTTGAACTCCCCCACTACCACGATGAGGAAAAGGCCATCGAGCTGCTTCATTCCGGTCTGCACGTGGGCCAGGTCCTGTGCAGGCGCATCCATGCCCGCCAGGAAAGTGTGCAGGCGCATCAGGAACTGCCGCTCCTCTCCTATTATCCTGTTCGCTTCCTCGCTGATAGGGCTCTTCAATTCTCATGCCTCCGGCCGGAAACAACAAACACTCCACACCTACATACTAAACGCAATCGATAGAAGAGGCAACTCTGACTGCTGTCGCCTATTCTCGCGGGCGGGTTTTACCCAATGACGGAGGTTGCCAGGCATAGGAACGATCTTCGTCGCATGACGTTGCAACCGGCACATTTTCTTCCCCCGGCGATGGCGTGGCACAATCTGCCCAATCGTCGGCTGTATCCGTGTCGGCGTCCGTGGGCACCCGGCACAGCGTGTGGCCTGTCTTCACCCTCGGCGCCGGGGGGTCGAGGAACGTTCGGTCTTTGCCCCAGGAAACGGCATCTATCAGTTCATGCCGCTCATTCAGCAGTCTGAGCCTGTCACCTCTGTTCCCCAGCCCGTTCCCGATGCCACCATCGTAGACCTGCACGGTCAGCCCGTCGAAGTCGGGGTACTCCAGCAGGAAGTGGAACTCACTGGAAACGATGACGACGAAGGAACGAGGTCCGATCTCGAAATCCGGCAGAACGTCGCTGTCCCTGTTGTCCTGCAATCGCCATTCGTGGGCGGTTACGGTGTACGGATTGGTGTTGAAAAGCTCCACCCACTCATAGCGCCCTTCCGGGGAGAGGTCGGCAGGCGGATCGTAGCAGACCTCGCTTATCAGCACTCCGAATCCGCCGGGAGGATGGGGCGTCGGCGCGGGCGTCGGTGTGGGAGCCTCGCCGGGGACGATGGCCCAGAAGCTGTTGTCGATGTAGAATCCGGGCGTGGGGTACGCGAACCGGATGCGGGTCGGGCCGTCAGGCTCGCCCGAACCGGAGCCCGATCCTGCGGGGATGTATCCCTCCGGCGGGGAAGCCACCAGGGTGTAGAAATCGAAAGGCTCGCTGACGAAGACCCCGAACCATCCGTAGGAGCCGGAAGTGACCCTGTTCAGGAGCACGCCCATGTCGTCCCAGGAATTGCTGCCGTAAATGGAAACTTGCATTCCCGGCAGGGGGATGTCGGAGCCCGGTACACCATGGTAAGCATACCCCCAGAACCGCCATGCCGGAGGGGTGGGGGTGAAAGTAGGCGTCGCAGTAGGGGTCGACGTTGCTGTGCTGGTGGGGGTCGGCGATGGTGTGAAAGTGCAAGTGGGAGTATTGGAAGGCAGTGGAGTCGCAGTGGGCACAAGTGTCTCCGTAGGCGTCAAAGTAGGTGAAGGGGTTGC
>CAZDOZ010000216.1:0-3194 GCA_964507175.1 uncultured Anaerolineae bacterium | reverse complement strand
CCACATCCGTGGGCGAGGGAGGGGCCGTCGGGTGAATTTCGCCTCCCCCTGGCGGCGGGTACGGCCCAAGGGTGCCATCCCGACGCGAATCGCGGATTGTCCACGGAAACCATACCCACAACGTTTCGCTTGACGAACCGCTAGATCACGACGGCTGCTTTCTCCCGCTCCACCTCGTCCAACCTGCGCCACAGGGCTTCCTTCACCTCGCTCACGCTTGCAGGAAGCTCTATCGGCGGATTGGCATACCTTGAGACCACGTCCGCCAGGCTGCCCCCGTGGTAAGCCTGTTTGAAGTTGGTGAATTTCAGGCCGTGAGCCGTCGAGATCACCACGACTTTATCATGCCTGCCGATAACCCCACGCCTGACCAGCTTGAAAAGCACTGCCAGCGCTACACCGGTGTGAGGGCAGGTGTAAAGCCCCGTCCTGTCGGCCAGAGCAGACGCGCTCGCCAGTTCATCCTCGGTGGCCTGCTCCACGATGCCATCGAACTCCCGTACTATCCGCACGGCTTTATCGTAGCTCACAGGATCGCCAATCTGGATCGCCGAGGCAGACGTCTTCCTGGCTTTCACCCGTTTCTTCTCGGTAAAACCCGCTTTATAGCTCAAGTAAAACGGATTGGCGTTGGCCGCCTGAGCAGCCACCAACCGCGGGCGCTTTGTTGTGAGTCCCAGCTTCTCCATCAAGAGCAGGCCTTTCCCCAGTGCACTTATGTTCCCCAGGTTCCCCACTGGGATGACGATCCAGTCCGGCACCTGCCAATCGAACTGTTGGACGATCTCTATCCCGACGGTCTTCTGCCCTTCGATCCGGAGGGAGTTCATCGAGTTCGCCAGGTAGATGCTTTTGTCTTTGGTGATTTCCTGGACGATGCGCATGCAACCGTCGAAATCGGTATCTAGCGCCAGGACGATGGCACCATTTGCGATGGGTTGGATGAGCTGGGCCAGGCTGACCTTGTTACGGGGCAAGATCACCACCGCAGGGATGTCTGCAGCAGCTGCATAGGCCGCCAGAGATGCCGATGTGTCTCCCGTAGAGGCTGCAGCCACCGCCCGGATCGGTCTGCCACGAGTGATTGCCTCTTTCACCGCGGAGACCAGGACCGTCATTCCCAGGTCCTTGAAAGAACCTGTGTGACTGTTCCCGGAAAGCTTGACCCACAGGTCCTCCACGCCGATCTGGTGCCCCAGCTTACGAGCCCAGAAGAGATTCGTGTGTCCTTCGTACATGGAGACAATGTTATCGTTGGAAATGTCTGGCAGCACCCACTCTTTCTTGCCCCACACCCCGCTGCCGTAAGGCCATTCGGTGGCCCTGGTGCGCTGGTCGAAAAGCTCCATCCACGCGGCAGGGCTGCGGTCCTTGAGGGCCTCTACGTCATGGGCAACTTCCAGCAGGCCGCCGCAATGGGGACAGCGGTAGATCACATCGTAAACGGAATACTCCCCCGGACACCCATGGATACATCTGAAATGAGCAGAATAGGCCAAAATGCACCTCCAACGAGCGAATGGGCGAATCAGCGAATCGGGCGGACCGGCGGGAACGTACCGGGACAGACCACGGATCCGCTGATTCGCATTGTTACAGACCGAACTCTTTCTCCGCCACCGTCAAGGCTTCGTCAAGCACTCCCAGACCTTCATCTATCTCATTTTTAGATATGCTGAGGGCAGGGCTGAGGCGGATAGTGCTGGTGCCGCACCCCAGGAACAGAACTCCTCGCCTGAACGACTCCTGTATGGCCTTGCTCCGCAAGTCGCTGGCAGGCTCTTTCGTCTCCCGATCCATGACCAGTTCGACGCCTATCATCAATCCCTTACCACGCACATCGCCGATGCTGGGATGCTTTCCCTGCATTTCCCTCAGGGGACCTATCATGTATTCCCCCATCTTGGCCGCGTTCGCCATGTACTTCTGCTGAACAAGCTCTATTGTTTTCATCGCAGCGACACAGGAAAGCGGGTTCCCGCCGAAAGTATTACCATGGGCGCCAGGCTTCCATGTCATCACCGACTTGCGTGCCGCCGTCGCGCCCAGAGGCATCCCTGATGCAATCCCCTTCGCCATAGTGTAGATATCTGGCTCTACGCCGGAATGCTCGATGGCATACATCTTGCCAGTGCGCCCCATGCCGCTCTGCACTTCGTCTGCTATCAGAAGAATGCCGTAGCGGTCGCACAGTTCCCGCAAGCCAGGAAGGAAGCTCTCCGGCGGTACCACGTACCCGCCTTCACCCTGGATCGGCTCTACCAGGATTCCGGCAACCTCACCGGGAGGTGCCACCGACTTGAAGATGACATTTTCGATATAGTCGAGCACCGCTATCCCCTGATCCTCGCCCCTGAAAAGCGGGCGATAAGGGTTTGGGAACGGCACATGCACCACGCCCGGCATCATTGGGAAAAACTTCTCCCGCTGCACCGCTTTGGATGCCGTGAACGCCAGCGAGCCCATAGTCCTGCCGTGGAACCCGCCCAGGAAAGCAATGAACCGCGGCCTGCCGGTGGCGTACCGCGCCAGTTTTACCGCTGTCTCCACCGACTCGGTACCGGAGTTGGAAAAGAATACCTTGACTTCCTCCTCCATCGGTCGGACTTCATTCAATTTCTCCGCGAGATCTATCTCCTGAGGGTAGTAAAAATCAGTTCCAGCCATGTGGATAAACTTTTCCGCCTGTTCCTGGATCGCTTTGACCACCTCTGGATGACTATGACCAGTCGCCACCACCGCTATGCCTGCATTGAAATCAAGAAACCGATTGCCGTCCACATCCCACACTTCTGACCCTTTCCCCCGTTCCATCACGAACGGGTAGGACCTGGTGTACGAGGGAGAAATGTAACGGCTGTCCTTCTCCACGTAGTGCTGAGCTTTGGGCCCAGGAACAGATAGCAATTTCGCCATAGTGACCTCCTTTGGACATATTAGATTTAGGCAAACACAAAGCACGGCCTGCGCGTCCGTGCTTTATCAGGATGTGCATCCTCGCACACGCCTTTTCTGTGAAAACCATTGGTACAAACATATGCTATCACAACCCACAGTCTTAGTCAAAGCCAATCGAAAGCGAAACGCCCCTAATGGTCCCGACCAGTCTTTCCGTTGGCGTTCGCTCCCGGGTAGCCAAAGGCAGTGCCTTCGGCTACCCATACGGGATGACGGATTGTGGGCGCTTCGGGAGA
>CAZDOZ010000215.1:0-3341 GCA_964507175.1 uncultured Anaerolineae bacterium | reverse complement strand
TACGATTATCAGGCGGAGGCGCTCAAGGATGATTACATGCTTATCCTTCCGGATCAGCGGGGGCATGGGGAGACCGGCTTTGTGGCACAGCCTTATGGTCTGGACGACATGGCAGAAGACCTGTATCTGCTGGTGGAGAAATTGGGCGTAGGCCCGGTACATTACGTGGGCCATTCCATGGGCGCAATGATGGGGCCGTTTTTCGCCCTGGCGCACCCCGACGCCCTCCGTTCCATGACACTTATCGGCGGCTCGGGGGTGGCGGAATCGGAAGAAAAACTGGCAGGGTACCGCCAGCTCACGGCAGCTATACGAGCGGGGCATCAAGCTCAGGCAGTGGACAGGCTCGTAGGGCTCTTCTTCAGCGAGCTAAGCCGAGAGAAACGGAAAGAAGCGGTCGCAAAGTTCAGGGGGGATTTCCTGAATGCCAACGTGGAGGGGATGTATTGGACCGCAGAGGCGGTCTTCGCACGTCCCAACCTGCTGCCGAAGTTGCCCGAAATCGCCACACCGACCCTCCTCGTCGTTGGGGAGAAAGACGTGGTCACGCCTCTGGAACGTGCCAGAGAACTGGCAGAAAGGCTCCAGAACGCCAGGATGCTGGTTGTGCCGGAAGCGGGGCATTTTACCACTGTCGAGGCGCCAGCTACCGTAAGCGGAGCACTGCGGGATTTCTGGGAGACTGTGTGAATTAATTGAGGGCGGCGGGGGCGCATTTCGACGCTCCCGCCATCCTCTCTTCACTTTACCTGATCGTCTGACGGCTAATGCTTACCTCTGACGAGGGGCGGGGCGCATGCGCCCCCTGGCGTTTGGTGCATTCCAACCTTGACCAAACCGCGGCCTCCACTGCGGAGCAGGCTGCCATCCCTGTGGCGGAGCAGTTTGGCTCCATCCCCAAGGATTTCTGGGCATCGGTTGCATCCCGGGCTGTCCCTGACCGAAACCAGGGTACCACTGCGGAGCAGGCTGGTAACCCCACATTCCCTGGGCTCTGGGCACGCGCATCCTTCCCCTGAAAGCGCGCTTTTCACGGCCTTTCACCACTTTGTCGAAGAATGTCCTGGCACCCCAGCCGCAACTCAGGCCCTCGCCGTTTTCCACGCACTTGTTCAGGTGGTCTTGGAAAGAGGAGAGTGCAGCATCTGCCTGTGCCTGAGTGATATTCCCGTCCTTCACCATCTTGTCCAGGCTTGCCTTGCGGGCGTCGGCGGCGGATTTCGATAGGTCGTCGAGCGAAACGCTCTTCTCAGCCGCGATGGCGGCAAGAGTCTTCCCATGCAGCTCCTTCCGGAGATCACCGGTGCTCATGCCGAGTTTGTCAGCTATGGCATTCCATTCGTCCTTCGTGAACGCCGGCGATGCCAGCTTGCCAACTCCCTGCCTGTCCAAAAAGCTACCTGCCCTATCCTTGAGCTTCTGCTCGATCCACGTTTTCTGGTCTGCCGTTATCCGGCCGTCGTCCACAGCTTTCTGCAGCCGCTTTTCCTGTGAGCCCACAATCGCCTGCACTAAAGCATCCTTGTTCGTCCCTTTCTCGTTGGCTATCACCAGGATGGACTTGCCAGAGCGCATTTCCTTCGTGAGGTCGCCCACGCTCATGCCCAGTTTGTCGGTAATCGCTTTCAGCATATCGCGGGCGATGGGGAACCTCGCCAGACGACGTGCTTGGGGTGCCCAAGGCTGAACTGCCCATGGTTGCGGGGCTGCCGGCACGTTCGGCGACTCCGCCGATGCCAGCCCAACGCCTGTCACCACCAACGTAACCAACAATATCGCACCAATCCAAAGCTTGCTTCTGTTGAACATTTCCTGTTACCTCCTTCGCAGAATCTTCGCAGGATGGTTCCTCCGATCCTGTTAATAAAGGTTAGCAGGTTTTTGTGAAGATTTTGTGAAGGCCGGATGCGGGCGCTCGTCACGGCGTGTTTGGGCATTTGCCACGGTGATTTCCGGCGGCTCGTTCTTTCCGGCCAGGGCGTTTTGGCTGGTGGATTGGGATCCCCATCAGATCGTAGGTAGCCGCTCCGGTGATCCGCACTGTCACCATCTCGCCAGCCGGAAACTTCCCTTTCACTACGACGGACCCATCTATCTCGGGGGCATCTCGGTAGGATCTGCCGACGCTCCTTTTGCCGTCCTTTTCCTCGATCAAAACGTCCAGAGCTCTGCCTACCTGGAGCTTGCTCCGTTTCTTCGATATTCGTCGCTGCAACGTCATGAGCCGATCGTATCGCTCTTCCTTGACCTCTTCCGGCACCTGGTCCGGCATCTCAGCGGCAGGCGTGCCCGGCTCCGGCGAAAAAGTAAATGCCCCGACCCAATCGAACTCTATCGTGCGGACGAAATCCAGCAGCGTGCGGAATTCCTCCTCCGTTTCGCCCGGGAATCCGACGATAAACGTGGTGCGCAGGGCTATGTCCGGCATTGCAGATCGAAGTGCGCCGATGGTTTCCAGGATTTCGTCTACCTTGTCCGGCCTGCGCATGCGCCTGAGGATGTCCGGGTGTCCGTGCTGCAACGGAACATCCAGGTAATGGCACACCTGGGGATGCACCGCCATGGTCTCTATCAGCGCGGGAGTGATGTGCCCGGGGTAAGCGTACATGACCCGGAGCCACGAAAGCGCAGGAACTCCCGACAACAGCGATTCGATCAGGTGGGCGAGCCCATCTCTCATGCCCAGATCTCGTCCGTAGTCGGTGGTGTCCTGGGCGACGAGAACGATCTCTCTGGCACCCAAAACCTCCAACTCTGCTGCCTCCCTCACGAGATCGTGGATAGGACGGCTTCTCATTCTCCCTTTGAAAGATGGGATGGTGCAGAAAGCGCAGTTGGCATTGCAGCCATCGCTTATCTTGAGGTAAGCGCTGCCGTTCACCACTTTCGCTCTGGGCAGTGGGCCTTCCCATGGGGATTCCGGTTCGCCGAGGAGGGCGCGTCGCGATTCCGGAGGGCGTTTGTTTCCCAGCGACTCCAGGACTGAAATTATGTCAGGCCAGCGGTAGGTACCGAGGAGAAGGTCTACCTCTGGTACCTGTTCGGCGATGAGCTCGGCGCTTCGCTCTACCATGCACCCCGCGGCGATCAGCACCTGATCGGCCCGCTTGTGCTCTGCAAGGGACTTCAGTGCATCCAAAGACTCTTCCTGGGCAGCGCGGAGGAATCCGCATGTGTTCACCAGAAGCACGTCGGCATCCTCAGGAGATGCCACGCCTCGGTACCCGGATTGCTCCAGGAGCATGGCCATTGCCTCGCTATCCACCAGGTTCTTGGGACACCCGAGACTGTAGAGATAATAGCGTTTCATCGTCTGTATCCGCTCCGAAAATAGAACGCTG
>CAZDOZ010000214.1:0-3350 GCA_964507175.1 uncultured Anaerolineae bacterium | reverse complement strand
ACTGCTTTCCCTCCAAATCGGATATCATCTTCTCCAAGGCTGGCCTGTCTTTCTTTGGAGCAACCTGTAGCGCTGCCTGGGCGTATCGGAGCGCCGTAGCATAATCGCGTTTCTGTTCATAGAGCACGGCCAGGTTGCGCAGTACCTCCGAATTGCGGGGAGAAAGTTTGTATGCTTTCAGATTGGCCTCTATCGCCTTATCCAGCTTACCGGCGCGGGCGAAAGCAAACCCCATAGCAACGTAAGCAGAAACAGAAGGCTTCAGTTTTGCAGCGCGGGCGTACATCTCCGCTGCTTTGTCCCATTCCTGCCCGGTACGATACCAGTCTCCCAGAAGCAAGTACGTCTGGTCAAATTTCTTGTCCAGCGCCAGTGAACTCTGATATGCCTCGAATGCCTTCTGCCTGTCCCCCATCATCAGGTAAACCAGGCCAATCTCATTCCGCAGATGCGCCGCGTGGGGGCTAAGCATAATGGCTTTTTTGTAGTACTGGAGCGATTTCTCCAGGTATCCCTTTTTCTTCGCGGGGTTCCTCTCTACCTCTGCACGCGTTCTATACAGCCGAGCCAGGTTGGCGGTGTGGTCCGTATTGAGAGGGTTCAGTTGCTGAGCTTTCAAAAGGGAAGACTCCGCTTTGTCGAACCACTCCTCGCGGATTCTCTTGTCCTTAGCCGCTTTCGCTTTCTCCATCTCAGCGCGCCCAAGGAAAAGGTAGTAGAAATCCTCTTTACCGCCAGTTTTGTCTATAGCTTTCCTGTAAAGGATGATGGCCGCATCCCACTGGTGGGCGCTATCGTACCCCTGCGCCTGTTTGTAGTACTCATCTGCCTGGATCGGAGCGAGATTGGTCTGCACTGCAAGGACTATCGCAGCGACCAGAAACAAGGCACCCATAAGAGGCGATATGAAGCCTCCGGCGGCCCATCTCTGTGCCCTGTGGTGCACTTCCCACCAGATGGCAAAGGATATCAGGAAAACGAACAGGAAAATCGCTATGAAAGCGGTGTTGATGGTGAACTTCATCACCTGGTTGGCGAGCGATTCGAAGGCACTCAGGCCAGCAGGGGCATGAAACGCCGCCAATGACGCCAGCCCAGCCGCATGAGCCAGAGCGAATACCCAGAAAGAGAGGAAAGTAATCACAAAGTAAATGCCAGCGGATTCGATCCCGTCGGACAAAGACGCCAAATGCAAGCCGTCCCTGAGGTGATGCGCCACGGCCAACACCCCTGCAATGACCCAGGTGAAGACCATAAGCCAGAATATCCCCAGGCCGAAAACGGGTTTGTTTTTCACAAGCCTGGTCGTGAAGGAAGATCGGAGTATGCTCCAAGCGCTTGTGTACCGTTGCCCGTTAGTCGTGAAATCGTATGCCAATATCACCAGGATAAAAGCAGCCACAAAGGATAGTGTAAAAATCAAAGCCCATTTGCTGGGATTGGATTTCAGAACACGCTGCTCTCTGGCAGGAGATGTGCGGCGCTTGCTCTTTCGACGCCGCCGAGACGTTGGTTGCCGCTGCTCCTCCTCGACTTTCGGCGCAACAGTTTTTCCTTCCTGAGCACCCGATATATCTTGCCACCGTGTACCCACGACCACCAGCAACGCTGCGAGAATCCAGAAATAAGTCCTGGTGGCCCCTATCGCGATACCGAAATGGATTTCAATGTAGTGGGCTACCAATGCCGCCAGCAGGGCGCTGAGGAGTAACTGCTGCTCGCCGCTCACTTTGCTTTCCCTGCCTCCTCCGGGCATGTGAGAGAGAGAAACCCAGGTTGTGTACACGATGAATGCTATGATGTAGCCAGCCGGTATACCGACCCCAAGAAACTCCGGCCTGCCGAGTCCTACGGGGATCAAGAATCCAAGAAGACCGCCGACCACCAGGAAAGTTATGAAAATGTATTCGTCTTTCCTTTTCTCTATCAATCCCATCCACTTGAGAACAAAATAGAAAACGCTGGCAAAAAGGATCGTCTCGGCGAGAAAGCCAAAAAGGCCGGTGGTCACCAGGGCGTCGAAAGTCTCGTTGTGAGCCCTGTCGGGGGAGGCGTTACGTTTCTCTACATGGGCCAGGTCAGGAGGATAGAACGGGTTATAAGCTACCCACATTGCTTCGGGGCCATAACCTATGAGAGGACGCATGAAATTCCAACGGTCTGTACGACCGTCGGGATATTTCAGCGGAGCATGAGGTTCTACCAGCTTGACGGCACCTTCCCAGATCAGCACGCGCACTCTGCCCGTGCCGTGTTCTGTCTGGAAGACCTCTCCCAGTCGACCGAAATATGGCATTTCTCGGAGAGGTTCCAAGGGAGAACCCGGAATATTGAGAACCACCAGAAAAATGGCACCTGCCACAGACAACCCCAGCCATCCCAGCCAGGCATGAGAGAGAAATTTCCTCAGACCGCCAATGGTGTCAGCCCTGCTTCCCCATTTCCTCAGGGATATAAAACCCACCAGCCCGAATAGATAGATTCCACCCATCCAGCCAAGCCATGGGCCTCGGCTTTTGGTATAGATAATTGCCAGAGACTGCACTGCCAATATGAAAAGAAGCACTCCCGCACGAATCGATTCGATCATGCTGGAATCATCAGACATCAGCTTGGTGACAGAGCGGACGAGAAGTGCCAGCGTGACAAAGAACGCCATGATCAGATAAGCAGCCAGGAAAATGGCATTGCCTGCATTCGCTGCCACCCTGGTGACCACATCGCCCCCCCAGGGGAGGGAATCAAGCCTGTGGTGCTGCACCACGCCATACAAAGCTATGGGAAGGCTGGTTACGGTGATGGTCCAGAGAATACGTTCCATCTGCTGCCGTCGCCTGAGAAAAAGAAGCACCGCAGCAAACATAATCATGTACGAGAGAAAGGAGTAAGTTCCCTGAAGCCGCTGATAAGACCCCCATATGCTAATTCTGGGCGTAACGGAGAAGAGTGTGCTGAGCAAATATGCTGCGAGGATCAACAGCGCTGGTGGCACCAACGGAGTATGCCAGGCTTTGGACCACCACGGTTCCTCCCCTTTGCGTCCGCCGGATTCCCCGCTGAACCACCCTTCGAGCCATACCAGTACGGCTACAGCTACCATTGACAGAGCGATAGAGCGCACCATCGAGATTTTGTCCGGCTCGAACACCCGGCTGGAATATACGTTGAAAAAAAGCGGAGCCACGATCAAAGCAGCCAGCCAGCCGCTCTCCAGGAAAGATATGCCCCATAGCTTTAGCTTGGTTGACATGGAAGACTCCTTCTCAGACATGTGCGACATCCGATTGGGGCATACGCCCCTGCCAGGAGTTTATTTTACAACTTTCGGGGCTTCATTTCAATATTCGGCA
>CAZDOZ010000213.1:0-3410 GCA_964507175.1 uncultured Anaerolineae bacterium | reverse complement strand
TTAACATGAAGTAGGTCGAGCCGTCTGGCTCGACCAGGGGCAAGGACAAGCCTTGCCCCAGTCGATAAGACACTTCCCCCGGGGTAGCCGACTCAGAGCAGAAGGAGTTTCCGAACGCTCTTTTACTGAAGGAGGCGAAAAATGGTACTTGAGATTGCTTTGTCGGGCGAAAGATGTGACGCCAGTTTGTCGGTAGAGCTATCTGCGAGCGTTCTTCCAGATCTGCGGGTTGGGCATTGGAAAGGTTGCGACTATGAGGCAAATACGGATTGTCGATAAGCGTACGGGAAAAGATCTGGTTTCCTCCGGCTGGCTGGCGGATAATTTCTGGACACGCCTGCGTGGCCTCATCGGCAGGCCACCGCTGAAATCAGGCGAGGGCCTGCTTATCCGCCCCAGCAACTCGGTTCATTGCTTCTTCATGTCGTATCCGATAGACGTGATCTACGTAAGTCGGGAGGACGTGGTGTTGAAGATAGACGAAGCAATGAAGCCATGGCGAGTTGGCAGGCCGGTGTCTGGCGCAAGATACGTGATAGAGCTTCCGGCGGGCGAGGCTGCCCGGCGTGATGTGCAGCCGGGCGACACGTTGGAAGTGATTGACCAAGGGTGACAGCGGAGATGCGCCACCCCATCGGCAAACTGACACCCGAATTCCTCGCCAGTCTAATCGGACGGTACATGAGCGTTCAGACCGGTGACGTGGTTCTGGGGCCGGGCATCGGTGTGGACGCGGGGGTGGTCTCCGTTTCCAATGGCTTTCTGGCGCTGAAGAGCGATCCAATCACTTTCGCCACCGACGAGATCGGCTGGTACGCGGTGAATGTGAATGCCAACGATCTGGCATGCGTTGGGGCGCGGCCGCGCTGGTTTCTGGCGACTCTGCTCCTACCGGAAGGTGCCGACGATGCCTTGGTGGAGGGGATATTCGACCAGATAGCCGCCGCGTGCCGCGAGATCGGCGCAGTACCAGTTGGTGGGCATACAGAGGTAACCTACGGTTTGGATCGTCCCATCGTAGTCGGCGCGATGGTGGGAGAAGTGCCTTCGGGGAAACTGATTCGGCCCAACGGCGCTCGCCTCGGCGACCTGGTCCTGCTGAGCAAAGGGATCGCCGTCGAGGGCACGGCGATCCTGGCCCGCGAGAAACGGGATGTGCTGGCCAAAGCCGGGTTTGCGCGGGAGGAGATCGAGAAAATGTCAGCATTCCTCCACTACCCTGGGATAAGTGTCGTCCTCGATGCCTCCATCGCCAACAACGCGGGCAATGTCCACGCGTTCCATGACCCGACAGAAGGAGGTGTGGCGACAGGATTATGGGAGCTGGCGATGGCCTCCGGCGTGGGCATCCTGGTACGACACTCTGCCATCCCGGTTTTCCCTGAAACGCGCCGCCTGTGTGAACTCTTCGGCCTCGATCCTATGGGGCTGATTGCGTCGGGAGCGCTCCTGGCGGTGGTATCGGAGAAAAGCGCGGAGGCGATCTTGCAAGCCTGGGGAGACATGGGCATTCGTGGGAGCGTCATCGGCAGGGTGATCGACGGGAGCGGCATCTGGATCGAAAATGGCGGCGTAAAGCCACTACGTCGGTTCGACCAGGACGAGATCACACGCGTTCTGCGATAGCACACGCGAAACGCCATGCTATCGCAGGTATCTGCCGACGCCTGGCTCGGGCACAACCTGTGAACTCTGGTGCGCATATTTGACAAATCTATTTTCAGGTGCTAGCATGTTGCCAATCAAATTCCGGTTTGGAGATCAGAAGATGCACGGCCTGAAATCTCAGTCGCAATTGAATAACAGCACGATCGCAGGCCTCTCCCCGCGCTATGATCTTGGGCGCGGGTTTTATTTTGCTTACTACTACTTTTTTGGCATCTTCAAGCGGCTCCATGCCGGGGATAGGCCCGTGTAGCAGGAAGCAATTCGCACATCTCGAAGCGTGGAGCCAAAAGGTTCCACGCTTTTTTCATGGGCAGAATCGGACGGAGGTGCAAAAATGCCTTGCAGAGGTGTCCGTGGTGCAACCACGGTAGAAAGGGACGAGCAAGGAGAAATTTTGAGGGAGACGCGCTGGCTTCTGGCGTGGATGATTCACGCCAACGGGATCGAGAAGGAGGATGTGGCCAGCATCATCTTCACCACTACCCCAGACATCAATGCCGCTTTCCCGGCGACCGCAGCCCGGCAATTGGGCTGGCGGGATGTGCCTCTCCTGTGCACCCATGAGATGGCGGTGCCGGACGCGCTCCCAATGTGCATCCGCATTTTGATCCACTGGAACACCGAGAAGGCCCAGGAGGAAATCGTCCACGTGTACCTGAAAGGCGCTTCCGTCCTGCGTCCCGACCTGCCGCCCGCGGTCCTGGACGAGGCAAAGATCGAGAAGTGGATCGAGGAGAGGATGGACGAGAAGGAGCGTCTCTCGTCCACGTGATACACTCGCCGCGGGACACGCGAGGAGGACCAGAGTTCTCCGGAGCACTTGCGGCGAGCAAACAAATCAGGAGGAGATCATGGCGAAACCGATTGTGGCTTTTCAGGGGGAGCATGGAGCTTACTCGGAAGAGGCCGTCAGACAGAAGTTTGGCGACCATGTGGAAACATTGCCCAAGAGGAGTTTCGCCGACATTTTTTCTGCCATAGAGGGCGGAGAGGCGGACTACGGTGTCCTGCCGGTAGAAAACTCTGTCGCTGGTTCCATCAACCAGGCCTACGACCTGCTACTGGAGCGGGACCTGCGGGTAGTGGGGGAAATTTGCCTCAGGGTCAAGCATTGCCTCATGGCCCCACGTGGCACGAAGCTAGAGGACATCCGGGTAGTGCGATCCCACCCCCAGGCCCTGGCCCAGTGTGAGCGGGCCATCCGCGAGCACGGGTGGGAAGCGGAGGCAGTGTACGATACGGCGGGAAGTGCCAAGGCATTGCAGGAGAACCCGGAACAGGGCGTCGCTGCCATTGCCAGCGCCCTCGCCGCCGAGATATACGGTCTGGAGATCCTGGCGAAAGGAATCGAGGACATGACGTGGAACACCACCCGATTCTTCATCCTGGGGAACCAGGAGGCGGAAACAGCCGAAAATAGCAAGACATCGCTGGTCTTTGCTGTGCCTCATCGCCCCGGAGCGCTGGTGGAATGTCTGGACGAGTTCGCGCGCCGCGGACTGAACCTGACCAAGCTGGAATCCCGGCCCCGGCGCAACCGCCCCTGGCATTATGTCTTCTACCTGGATTGTGAAGGCCATTGGAAAGAGCCTGGTTGTCAGGCAGCCCTCATGGGTTTGCTATCCAAGGCTGCTTTCGTGAAGCTCCTGGGTTCTTATCCGGCAGAGTGTGCGCCAGGGGGCACAAGAAATGGAGATTGAGAGCAAAAAGGAGGGAACAATGATAGTCGTGATGAAACAGAA
>CAZDOZ010000212.1:0-3485 GCA_964507175.1 uncultured Anaerolineae bacterium | reverse complement strand
TCCTCCATTCGACACCGGGAAGTTTTCTTTCGGATGGGTATCTTGCGTTCCCATCTCCCATTGGTATAATATATCACAAACCGGCACAGACCTGTCGGCAAAGTCAGGCAGACATTGAGCAGACAACGCGGTAGTCTGTGAACAAACCGAGGAGGGTTAGATGGATTTTCGTCTGTCCGAAGAGCATGAAATGGTGCGCCAGATGGTGCATGAGTTTTCAGCGAAAGAAATCCGCTCCATAATCAAGGATTACGACCGAAGACAGGAATATCCAATGGAATTGCTGCCCAAGATGGCTGAGCTTGGCATCTTGGGCATTTGTATTCCCGTCAGATACGGCGGCGCAGGCATGGACTACATCTCCCTGGGGATCGTTTCTGAGGAGCTGGAATGGGCCGACGCGTCGGTCCGGGAGACCATCGCCGTCCATGTGGCACTGAACAGCCTGGCGCTTTTACAGTGGGGGACCGAGGAGCAAAAGCAAAAGTATTTGGTTCCCCAGGCGAAAGGCGAGAAGATCGCTTGTTATGGCCTGACGGAGCCTGCAGCGGGTTCCGATGTGGCGGGGCTGACCAGCAGGGCACGCCGCGAGGGAGACGTTTACATCCTAAACGGCGAGAAAATGTGGATCACCCTGGCTGATGTGGCAGATCAATTTCTTGTTTTCGCCAAGACAGATCCAGAGAAACGGCATCGCGGGATTACCGCTTTCATCGTAGAGAGGAGCTTCCCGGGCGTGACCACGGGCACGATCCACGGGAAACTGGGCGTTCACGCCAGCAACACCGGCTGGATTTCCCTTGAGGACACCCCTGTGCCGGTCGAGAACCGCCTGGGCGAGGAAGGCGAAGGTTTCAAGATAGCGATGACTGCTCTGGACAATGCCCGGTACACCGTGGCGGCCGGGGCTACCGGAAGCATCCAGGCGGCACTGGATGCATCGGTGGAATACGCCAACACCCGCATGGCTTTCGGCCAGAAAATCGGCCAGTTCCAGCTTGTGCAGCAGATGATCGCCAAAATGGCGGTGAATCTGGACATCGCCCGACTCCTTTACTACAGAGTCGGCTGGATGAAAAACATGGGGATCCGCAACACCCGCGAGACTTCCATGGCGAAAATGTTCGCCACGGAAGCAGCATTCCAGGCAGCATCGGATGCTGTCCAGATTCACGGTGCTTATGGATACTCCGACGAGTACGACGTGGAGCGGTTTTTACGAAACACGAAAGGCGCCGTCATTTACGAAGGGACCACGCAGATCCACGAGATCCTACAGGCGCAGTACGCACTTGGCTCCAGAAGGGATAAGCCAATCCGCAACGAACTGCCCGCTTACGATCCAGAGTACTGGCAGTCGGAAGAGTAAAATCTCGGATAACTGTTCAGCCTTGAACAAATCGAACGCAGACGCTGCAGATTTCACGCAGATAAGACAAATAAATCAGAAAAGATCAGCGTGTATCAGCGTTCTACTGTTGGAGAGGCTGAATAGTAACAATCTCGGATGTGAAGCCCTAAACCGTTCCAGGGGGCTTCAAATCGAATCGCAGACCAAGCCTTTCCATAGGAGGGAAATTTATGAACATCCTTGTCACAGTAAAGCAAGTGCCGGACACGGCGGAGCTACCGAAAATCGATCCGTCCGAGGTGGTTTCCGGCAACATCAAAGCAACACAGATACTTAACCCGTGGGACGAGTATGCTGTGGAAGAGGCGCTTTTGCTCAAGGAGAAATTCGGGGGTAAGGTGACAGCCCTCTGTTTCGGGCCTGCCGACGCCAGGGAGGGAGTAAAGCGCGCAATCGCCATGGGGGCTGATGCAGCAGTCATGTTGAGTGATGACGCATTCAACGGGAGCGATGCTATCGTTACCGGGCAGCTCCTTGCAGCGGCAGCCAAGAAACTCGGTGATTTCGACCTGATCATCACCGGGCGCTCTGCTGTCGACGGCGATTCCAGCGTTGTGCCGGTCGCCCTGGGACGCTCACTCGGGGTGCCCATGGTCACCTACGTGGCAAAAATCAGGGAGGTCGATCCAGACGGCAAGACCCTCACCGTAGAGCGCCTTCTAGAGGATGGGCGCGAGGTAGTGACGATGCCACTGCCGGCAGTCATCTCTGTCGTAAAAGAGATCAACGAACCCCGTTACCCAACTTTCATGGGCATCCGGAAGGCCACCAGAGCCAAGATCCCCGTGTGGGGCGTCGGAGACCTGGGGGTAGACGCGTCTGAGGTAGGAGAGGCAGGTTCCACCGTGAAATGGACAAATCTGCGCAAGCCTCCAGCCCGCAAAGTGGAGTGCGAGATCATCGAAGGTGAGACCGTCGAGGAGAAAGCAAAAACGCTGGTTGACCGCCTGATAGCGGAGAAGGTGATCTGAGGAGGAGACGATGAGTATTGCGGTTTGGATCGAACAGTCGAACGGCGCAGCCTACCCTTCTTCCTGGGAAGTTCTCGGAAAAGCCAGGGAGTTAGGGGACAAGCTGAACACGCCGGTAGGTGCGATAATATTGGGTAAGGGTGCTGGCAACGTGGCAAAGGCTGCCATCAGTTATGGCGCCGACAAAGCGTTCGTAAGCGAGGACCCTACCCTGGATAGCTTCCGGATGGACCCGTATGCGGCTGTGGTGGAGAAAGTAATCCAGGACGAAGGGGTTACCCTTTTCATGGCAGTTGCCACCAGCCGCGGCAGGGATTTGACCTCTGCTGTAGCAGCCGACATGGGCGCTGGGATTGCCCCAGACGCGATTGATCTGAATCTTGATGGGGACAAAGCTGTGGCTACCAGGCCGACTTTCACCGGCAACATCCTGGCGGACATCGTTTTCAGCTCGGAGTTGCAGGTAGTTTCCGTGCGCGGGCGCAGTTTCCCCAAGCCAGATCCAGACGAGGCTCGTACCGGTGAGATCGTGAATGTCAACCCGGTACTGAGCGAGGATGAGATCAGGACCAAGGTGGTGGGTTTCGAGGAGACAGCCAAAGGCGAGGTAAGCTTGAACGATGCCACCATCATCGTTTCGGGCGGGCGCGGCGTCAAGGGCCCTGAGGGGTTCAAGCCAGTCCGCGATCTGGCGAAAGCTCTTGGTGCAGCAGTTGGTGCTTCCCGCGCCGCGGTAGATGCTGGCTGGATTCCATATTCCTACCAGGTAGGGCAGACCGGCAAAGTTGTGCGCCCTGACCTCTACATCGCCTGCGGTATCTCCGGTGCAATCCAGCACCTGGCTGGAATGAGAAACTCCAAGGTCATCGTAGCAATCAACAAAGACCCTGAAGCCCCCATTTTCCAGGTAGCAAACTACGGCATTGTGGAGGATCTGTTCAAAGCCGTTCCGGCGCTGACCGAGGAGGTCAAAAAGCGGAAGGGAATGGCGTAAGGGAAATTCGAACAAATTAAGCGGTGCCCGCTTCGGCACCTCAGGCGCCAACAACGCCTGGTTCGTTTTTGTAGGGCGGGCTCTTAGCCCGCCCGTCGGGCCAGACGGC
>CAZDOZ010000211.1:0-3603 GCA_964507175.1 uncultured Anaerolineae bacterium | reverse complement strand
AGCCATCAGTTGATGCCAGGGCTATCATGACGCATCCAGCGGGCATCCACCGCCAGAGACCTGCCGTACGCAGCAGCTCATCCGAGCGCCCGCCACAAGGCGCACAGCAGCCGGTCGTTCTGCTCCGGCCTGCCAACGGTAACCCTGATGTAGTCTTCCAAATCGGGATTATCGTAGTATCTGATGACTATCCCCTCGGCTACCAGGGCATCCCGGAGGCGGTGTGCCTCCATCCCCGTCACATGGCACAGGATGAAATTCGCCCGACTGGGGAATGGATGCAGCCCAGGGATGCGCCCCAACTCGTCGAACAACCGATCTCGTTCCGCCACGATCGCCGAAATCATCCTCCGGGCATAATCCACGTCTTCCAGTGCCGCCAGGCCAGCAGCCATCGCCGCCGCGTTCACGTTGTATGGCTCCTTCATCCGCCACAACACCTGTGTCATAACTTCCGGGAAAATGCCATACCCCAGGCGTAGGCCGGCCAGCCCCGCCCATTTGCTGAACGTCCTGACCACCACCAGGTTGTCCCGCTCCAGCACACGTCTGGCGAAGGACGGTTCACCGCTGAACTCGTTATATGCTTCGTCCACGACCACCACCAGGGGCAGCTCTAGCAAACGCTCCACCACCTCCGGAGGAGAAATGCCGCCATCGGGATTGTTCGGTGTTACGAGAAACAGGAGCTTGGGTGTGGGGGATGTGTTCTCCACAGCTTTGACGACGGCACCCACATCCACAGAGAAAGTGTCCAGGGGACGAGGCACGCTAACTACTCGCGCCCCCTGCAGAGCAGCGTTGAATTCGTACATCCCGAAAGTGGGCGGCAGGATCACGATAGCATCGCCGGGGTTCAGGAAAAGCCGAGAGACAAGGGTGATGATTTCGTCGGCACCGTTCCCGACAAAGATGTGTTCCATGGGCACACCCACGTACCCGGACAGCGCCTCACGAAGCCGTGTCGCCTGAGGGTCGGGGTAAGTGTAGTAGTACGGGTAATGCGCAAGCGCTTCCAGGACTTTCGGCGATGGACCATAAGGATTCTCGTTGGCGTCCAGTTTGACTATCTCCTCTGGCGGGCGTCCCAATCTCTCTGCCAACACCTCGAACGGGAATATCGGCTTGTACGGCTTTAGAGATGTGATCTCTTTTCTGAACAACTCCTCCACACTGAACATTCTCGCTCCTCGATCAAGCACCTATTCCAAGGCAACGGGGGGACACTCCCGGGAGGTTACCTCCGCGCCAAAAGCGCCATCGCTGACCCGGACTTCCAGCCGACGGCCGCGGATTGCATCCGCCACCCTGGATATCACCTGGTTCGATTCCGCATCCCTGACTATAGCATATCCTCGCTGCAGCACGGCGGTAGGGTCGAGGGCCCTCAGACGCCCAGATACCCCTGCCACTTTTCCACGTTCGAGTTCCAGACAGCGCCTTGCGGCCAGGAGAAGTCTCTCGTTCAACTCGTCTACCATTTGGCGCTGATATGATATCGCCCTCCGGGGAGAGCGAGACAGCACGAAGCTCTGCATCTGCTGCACTTTCCGGCGGTTCCCCTCGATCCGGTTCCCTACAGCGACGCGCATCCCGCGCCAGATTTCCACAATTCTGCGTCGCAAGTCGTCCCTATCCGGCACGGCTGCCGCGGCCGCTCCGGTAGGGGTCGGAGCACGCAGGTCGGAGACGAAATCCACGATGGTGAAATCGGTCTCGTGCCCTACGCCGGTTATCACTGGGTGCCTGGACCCGGCTACAGCCCGCGCTACTCGCTCGTCGTTGAACGCCCAAAGGTCTTCGATGGATCCGCCGCCGCGGGCGAGAATGATGGCGTCCAGATCGTCGATGGAGTTGAGCATCTCCAGCGAGCGCAGGATAGACAGAGGCGCTTCTCTGCCCTGGACGATTGTCGGAGCAAGCAGAACTTCCACCATGGGATATTTCTCACTCAGGATGCGGAGTATATCCCGCAGAGCGGCGCCGGTCGAGGAAGTAATCACGCCCAGGCGTCTGGGGAACGGCGGCACAGGGCGTTTTCGCTCTTTGGCGAAAAGTCCCTCCGCTTCCAGTTTGGATTTGATTCGAAGGAATTCCTGGTAGAGAGCGCCGGCGCCTTCCGGCTGCATGTAATCCACGTAGAGCTGGTAATCGCCACGGGGTTTGTAAACTCCGATGTACCCATGGGCCAGGATGTGATCTCCATCTTGCGGCAGAGCCCTGATCAGGGCAGCGCTGGATCGCCACATGACGCACTTCAGAGCGGCACCAGGGTCTTTGAGAGTGAAATAACAATGGCCAGAGGACGCCTGGACAAAATTGGAAACCTCTCCTGTGACCCATACGTCGACCAGCAAAGGGTCTGTCCGGAATATTTCCTCAATGTAACCGGATACTTCGGAGACGGTGAACGCTTCTATCGGGGTATTCTGCATTTTCGATTCCGCGCTGGTGGGATCATACCGATGATCCCCGCTGTTGCCCCTTTCCGTTGACAAAAAGCCTCTCGGACACCTGCGGTATGATCAGACGGAGTGCTCTGGGCACCACATTCACGGTCAACGGGGTGTTGCCGTAGGGCTCAGCGTCCAGGTGTACCGGGATCGGCTCTTTGCTCAAGATTTCGATGTGCTTTCCCCTGAATTTAAGCATCGAGGGAGGCTTGAATGGAGGAGACGGCCGGAAGACCAGTGATATCCCATGCCTTATCACAGACAGGCCGCTCTCTCCCTCGAACAGGTAAATGTCCAACAGACCGTCGTCCAACTTGGCATCCTGAGCTATCCTGACGAACCGAGCGTAGAGCTGGATGTTGCTCACCAGAACCATAATGACCCGTTTCGTGACCGTCTCTCCATCCACGAGGACCGTGGCTTTGTGCCCTACGTAGGTGTTGAGGATCATCATTCCGGCAATGACAAAAGCCGCTTTCCCCAGGAGCTTCTTCTGCTCCGGCCGGGACTCCACTTCCTGGGTTACCTTTGCATCGAACCCGACCCCGCACCAGGAAAGGAAATGCCTGCCGTTTGCCCTTCCCACATCCACCAGATAGACCGACCCATGCAGGATCTTCTGGATTGCTTCCCTGAAAACAAAAGGGTGCAACGGATTCGGTATGGGGTAACCCAGGTCTTTTGCCAGGACATTTCCGGTGCCCATGGGGAGGATGCCGAGCATTGGCTTGAATGCAGTCTCTCCTGGAGCAGAGACAATGCCATCGACCACCTGGCCGATGGTGCCGTCGCCTCCAGCAACCAGGATCATGTCCACCCTTTCTGTAGTACCGGTGTAGGCCAGGGTCGTCGCGTCGCCCGGCTTGCCTGTCACCCTCATGGTGACATCCCAGCCTGCCGACATGAGCATCGCCCTGACCTGCGACAACTCATCCATCCCGTGGCCACCACCTGCTATGGGGTTGACAATTATCAGCGCTCGGTTATTCGCCATAGTGGTCACATTATACCGCCTGGATACGACAGGGGACAAATCATCCCGACGGAGGGAATGCGGGAATTTGCGCTCTTTCATGCTGCTTGCTATAATTTCTCTGCTTTGGGCGAGTAGCTCAGTTGGTTAGAGCGCACGGTTCACATCCGTGAGGTC
>CAZDOZ010000210.1:0-3616 GCA_964507175.1 uncultured Anaerolineae bacterium | reverse complement strand
TCTCTATGCCGCAAGTGCCATCCAGAGAGCCGCCAGGGTGCCGGTGTGGCGAAGTTCTGCGGGGTATCGTCGAACCGCCGGAATGTCCTTTGTTTGCCAAAGCATGTACTCCTGATCACCCCAAAGGCCCTTGCATGGTTTCAGATGAAGGCGCTTGTTCCGCTTACTACCTTTATGGGCGGTCGATTTCATAACGAGGAGGCGCTGATGTCCAAAGAACAACGCATCACGATGGCTCACGGTACTGGTGGGCGGATGACACAACAGCTCATAGAGAAGGTGTTCGGTAAGCGATTCAGCAATCCGATCTTGGATCGAATGAACGACGCTGCCCTTCTCTCCGTTGGGGGTGGCAGGCTAGCGTTTAGCATAGATGGACATGTGGTGAACCCCCTTTTCTTCCCCGGAGGTGACATAGGGAAAATCGCCATCTACGGCACCGTGAACGACCTGGCGATGATGGGCGCAAGGCCGCTCTGGCTCGTCGCATCTTTTGTTATTGAGGAAGGACTGCCGATGCAGACACTCCGCAGGATTGCCGAGTCCATGGCAGAAGCCGTTGAAAGGGCAGGGGTACAACTGGTCGGTGGCGATACGAAAGTTGTGGAGAAGGGGAAGGGAGACGGGGTCTACGTGTCCGTCGCCGGCATCGGCGTCATCCCTGATGGCAGGAACATCGACGCCGGCAACGCCCGCCCTGGCGATGTGCTGATCCTCAGCGGCCCCATCGGCAACCACGGGATCACGATAATGACTCTGCGAGAGGGTCTGGAGTTTGACGTGGAGATCGCCAGCGATACCGCCCCTCTAAATGGTATCGTGGAGGGTTTGTTAATAGCTGCGCCTCATGTTCACGTGATGCGCGATGCAAGCAGGGGCGGACTCGCTACAGTGTTGAACGAACTGGCTGTGGCCTCCAGCATAGGTATCGAAATGGACGAGGATGCGATACCGGTAGAAGAACCGGTAGAGCGGGCATGTGCTTTACTGGGGCTGGATCCCCTCTACGTGGCGAACGAGGGGACATTTGTCGCGATAGTGCCTCCCGAGGAAGGAGATGCTGCTCTTGAAGCGATGCGGGCGTATCCCGTGGGCCAGAAGTCGGTGAAGATAGGCGAGGTGGTGGAGGCGCATCCCGGGCGCGTGGTGCTGAGGACAGCATTGGGTGCACAGCGCATTGTTGGGCCGCTAAGCGGGGATTTACTGCCTCGAATTTGTTAACGTCTTGAAATCTTGTTTGCCAAGGTACCGCGCAAGCCGAGAGTACTTTTGACAGACTGACCTGTGCAAAAACAGCCAGCGTTCTTGCGGCAACGTCGGGCTGCCGGAGAAATCGTGTATGGAGCGCCAAGTGGTGTCACAGGGATCTACTGACAACGTAACGGGCTCGCAAAAGCAGCCTCGTATGCTTTCCATTCTGGATAAATCGGAAAGTGCTGTTTACTACGCAACAATATTGGTGTTGATATTTGCAGCCGGTATTTTGTTGGTATTCGGGTTTTACCGCTTCATAATCAACATCAATGCTAACATACATGACAATGTGCTCCAGCTGTTGCAATCCCTTTTATTGGTCATGATGTTGATGGAAATACTCCATACCGTTGAGATTTCCATCAGCCAGCACAGACTGATAGCCGATCCATTTTTGGTTGTGGGCATCATTGCGGCCATCCGCAGGATGTTGGTAGTAACCGTGGAACTGGAACAGGCAAGCCCTGTCGGTCCTCAAAGTAATTCTTCTTTTCTGCTGTGGGAGCTAGGTTTATTGGCGTCGGTCACGCTGGTGCTCTCTATATGTATCTATATCCTGAGAAGCAAGAGAGAGTTCTGAGGCAAGCCAACATCTCTCAGCTACGTCGCTCCCGGTACAGGTGCAACATGTATTGGCATGATTACCACAACCAGTGTCTCTGATGAGCGTTGGAGCCTGAAACGGGTGCGTTTCATCTGAGTTGGAGAACCGGAGTAGCTCATAGACAACACAGAACAAAGCTTAAGAAACCCGTAGCATTCGTATTGCCTGAAGGGGAATCTTCCTGAGGTCTAAAATGGCATTGACCGCATCAGTTGAGATAAAACGTACCCAAATGAGATCCGGGCGCGGATACGCCGGCAGGATACTGCATGTCGAATTGGCGTCTGGGGACCTGTGGGTAGAGAAGCCGCCCGAGGAATGGTATCGTCTGTACTGGGGTGGCAGCGCTTTGGGGATTTACTACGCTTTGAAATTGATCCCGCCCGGCGTAGATCCTCTCGGCCCTGAGAACGTGCTGATATTTGCCATCAGCCCGTTGACCGGCGTCCCCGTGGCTGGAAACAGTCGACTTACGGTTACAGCCCTCTCTCCTCTGACTGGCGCCATCGGTGATTCCCAGAGCGGCGGCTTTCTACCCGCGGAGATGAAATTCGCTGGGTTCGATGCCGTGGTGATCCGTGGAAAGGCCCCAGAACCGGTTTACCTGTGGCTCCACGATGGTGAAGCGGAGCTGCGTCCAGCAGAGCACATTTGGGGAAAAGTCACCGGCGAGACCGAGGACATCCTCCGTCAGGAGCTGGGCGACCCGCAGATCCAGATCGCTGAAATCGGCCCCGCGGGCGAGAAGATGGTGCGGTTTGCGGCTATCATGCACATGGCAAACCGCGCAAACGGACGAGCCGGGTTGGGGGCAGTCATGGGGAGCAAGAACCTGAAAGCCATCGCCGTGCGCGGGCATGGCAAGCCAGCCGTGGCAGATCCGAAGGGAATCAAGCGACTCATAGCTATCACCATGGACCGGATAAAGCAATCACGCTGGGCACAATCCCTGAGCGCCTACGGCACCGCCGGAACGCTGAGCTACCAGAACCGCACCAGTGGGCTTCTGACGAACAACCGCATCAGCGGCGAGCGGCTGAAAAAGACGATCCTCCAGGGAATGGAGACATGTTTCGCCTGTCCCATCGCCTGCAAGCCTGTGGTGAAAGTGGAAGGCGGCCCGTGGGAAGTAGATCCGAGGTACGGAGGCCCGGAGTACGAAACCCTGGCGGCGTTCGGTTCATACTGCGGCGTTAGCGATCTGGGAGCAATCGCCAAGGCAAACGAGCTTTGCTCCAAATACGGCGTGGACACGATTTCCTGCGGAGCGACGGTGGCGTGGGCCATGGAAGCGTACCAGCAGGGGCTCATCCAGCGCAAGCTGGAGGATGGTTTAGGGCGGCTTCGCCCGCGCTTCGGCGACACGGCTTCCATGCTCCGCCTCACGGCCTTGATCCTGACCCGCGAGGGGATAGGCGATCTCCTGGCAGAGGGAGCTGCGCGTGCAGCCAAGACCATTGGCCCGGAGGCGGAAGAGCTGCTGGCACAGGCAAAGAGGCAGGATATTCCAGCGCACATGCCACAGATCAAACGATCGCTGGGCGTGATCTACGCCGTCAACGCTTCCGGCGCGGATCACAACCCGTCAGCTCACGATTCGTCCTACCGCCCCAGACTGAAGAAAGAACGCCCCGAAAGGCTTGCTGAACTTGGGCTCACCAGGCCACAATCCATAAACGTTCTGAACGACGAGAAAATTCGCTTTGCCCTCCGGACTCAGTACTTCTACAGCGCGATGGACATCCTGAACGTCTGTCA
>CAZDOZ010000209.1:2434-3728 GCA_964507175.1 uncultured Anaerolineae bacterium | reverse complement strand
ACCTCGCCCACACGGTCAAAATCTTGCCGCAGGCGGTATAGCCTGAACAGTTACGTTATGAGAAGGTTATCCAGTCCTCGAGCTTGAATCCTTCCTCGAACGGATTGACGAAAGTCACGCCTTCGATGGTCGAACCGCTGTTGAAGTCCTCGCTGAGAATCAGCGGTATCTGGTTCAGCTTTGCCGTGGCCCATAGCTGCGCATCGTAGTAAGAGAAACGATGATCCTGTACTCCCCTTGCAGCTTCCATGACGAGAAGCGGGGTCATGGCGAACACAGGGAAAAGTTGCATGAACATTTCGATCTCGCCGATGGCATCTGCAGGTTGGAGCGGCGGGACGAGCTTTTTCGTGCTGACGTTGAAGAACTCACCCAGCACCTGGACGCTCAAAGCAGCCGCCTCCATATTGGAAAGCCGCTCTATCAAGTCCAAAGCGCGCCGACGCTTGCGCTCGAATCTCTGATCGATGGAGTACACCAGAACATTGGTATCGAGCAGAGCGATGATCATTTCTCAGCGTTCCTCTCGTACCTGCTCTCGCGTTCCTCGTATATCTCCTCGCGAGTCCAGCCGCGGCCTTCCTGGGCGCCTGTCTCCACTTTGAGCGCTTTCCGCGCTTCCGAGAACTTCTTCAGATTCTCGAGGGCCTTCTTGCGGATCTTTTCAGGATACCTGACGCGTACCCTGCGCCTGCCAGCGATTTTCTGCTCCACAGCTTGACGGATCAGCTCCGCCTGACTGACGCCGTACTCCTCCGCTACCTCTCTGAGAGCGGCATCCTGCTCTTCCTCGATATAAATCTGTTTCCTGACCATCCTGGACATTTCCCCCACCTCCGGGCTATGATGTACATCACATTATACATCACTCCTAAGTCGTAGTGCAAAGAATACTGTCCACCCCCTGTCACTTCTCGCTTTCTGTCGAGCGCTGTGCTATCTCCACCAGTAAGCGCAGTGCCTTGTTCACCGACTCCGAATCGGGGAAAATGCGCGCCAGGTCCGGGGCCAGCACCACAATGTTCGTGCCCTCGGCATAGCGTTGGGCATACTTGCCGCGGATCCCCTTGCTGAAATCGTACTCTGGCATCATTTCTTCTACTGTTGCAGAATCTTCATCCCTCTTCATAATTCTTCTTCTTTACGAACTCTTTGACCACGGCTGCCTTGATGAGCGCCTGATACGGCACCCCCATGGCATTGGCCTTTTCCTTGACGGCGTCCAGCACGTACTCCGGGAACCGTATGGAAATGGCCCGCGTGGTAGGCTTCAGATTCGGGAAAGAAACGCGAT
>CAZDOZ010000209.1:0-2334 GCA_964507175.1 uncultured Anaerolineae bacterium | reverse complement strand
TGTCCACCCGGCGGTAGGTGTGAGCGCCGAAGAAGTCCCGCTGCGCCTGAATCAGGTTCGCCGGAAGCCGCTCCGAACGGTACGCATCGAAGTACGCCAGCGCCGTGGAGAACGCCAGCAGCGGTATCCCCCATTCCGCACCCTGCCGCACCATTCGCCGGAGCGCGTCCTGCCGTCCCATTACCTCGCCGCGGAACTCCTCCGCCACCAGCAGGTTCGGCAGGTCTGGGTTCTCAGCCAGCGCCCGCCGGATGTACTCCAGCAAGCGTGCCCGGATGATGCATCCACCGCGCCATATCCTGGCGATCTCCGACAGGTTCAGCCCGTAGCCGTACTCAGCCGACGCGTGCTTCATCAGCGCCATCCCCTGGGCGTAAGCGATGATCTTCGCTGCGTAGAGCGCATCCCGGACGTCGCGGATAAACGCATCTCGGTTTGCAGGGGGAGTCGACTTGGGGCCGGAAAGGACTTTTGCCGCATCGACTCGCTCTTCCTTGAACGCCGAAATCACCCGCACCTCCACGGCGGCGCAAATAGTCGGCGTAGGGACGCCCACATCCAGTGAATTCTGGCATGTCCACTTGCCCGTGCCTTTCTGCCCGGCTTTGTCCAGGATCAGTTCGACCAGCGGCTTGCCGGTTTCCTCATCTCGCCTGCGGAAGATCTTCCCGGTAATCTCCACCAGGTACGACGAAAGCTCGCCGCGATTCCATTCGTCGAATAGATCAGCCAGCTCGTCGGCGGAAAGCCCCAGCCCCCGGGTGAGCATGTCGTAGGTCTCGGCGATGAGTGCCATGTCGGCGTACTCGATGCCGTTGTGAACCATCTTCACATAGTGCCCGGCACCCCTGGGGCCGATGTAACTCACGCACGGCTCGCCGTTCACTTTGGCAGCGATCTTCTCGAGAATTGGCGCGACCTCACGATAAGCACTCTCCTGCCCTCCCGGCATCAACGATGGCCCATGAAGTGCTCCGTATTCTCCGCCGGACACGCCCATTCCGATGAACCGGATGCCTTTCGCTTCCAGCTCCGCAGACCGGCGTTCGGTATCGCGGAAGAACGAATTGCCGCCATCGATCAGGATGTCGCCTTTCTCCAGATGAGGCAGCAAGTGAGAGATAACGTCGTCAACGGCTTTACCTGCCGGGACAAGGAGCATGATTCGGCGAGGCTTCTTGAGCACATCCATCAAATCCGCTGGCGAGTAGACCCCCCTCAATGCCTCCGAGCTTGTGTCGAACGCCCGGACTTTTTCCTCGTCCAGGTCGTAGCCGACCACGGTGTAGCCGTGGCCCGCTATGTTCAGCGACAGGCTGCCTCCCATGGTGCCAAGGCCAACCATGCCGAAACTGTATTTTTCAGCCATCTTGCCCTCCTCGACTTTCCATACTGGCAGATATGGGGCGAGCCGCTGGCTCGCCGTCGGGCCAACGGCCCGACCTACAAAGCCTCCCTTACGGCTTTGCGTTTTCTCGACTGCGCTCGACTCATCCCAGCGTTCCGCGCCAGGGGCCGGGGACGGCCACTTTCTGCGACGTAACCTCCGCCGCAACCCTCGCCGCTTCTTCCGGCGAGTGGTCCAGCCGCCAGCCCAGGTACGTGGCAAAGCACGTGTCGCCGCGCCCGGTGCGCCCCGCCAGCGACGTGAAATGGAAGGCGGCTTCATACGCCTTCCCGCCGGAGTACACCAGCAGCCCCTCGTTGTGAGTGAGCACTACCTCGCCAGCGCCCATCTCCGCCAGTGCATGGGCCGCTTCCCGGACGTCGCTGGTGCCCGTGAGAACTTCCGCCTCAGCCGCGTCGACCTTCAAAAAATCCACCAACGGAAGACCTATGTCTTTCTCCGGCCAGTCCTCGAACACCAGTTTGTCCCCGCGGCGGACGCGGACGAACCCCTGAGCATCCAACGCCAGCGGACCTTTCTCCGCAATCTGCCGGAGCAGCGGCAGGTCCACCTCGCCCGACATGAGCGGCGTCACGTCCCACAACCGCCCTTTCGTGTCCGGGATTTCTTCCAGAGAGAACGCTCCAGCAGAGCCCAACGCTCGGGTCTTCCGGCGCTCCATGTCTGGGGTCAGGTACACATTTTCGATGCCGGATGTCTCCGGCGCGGGATGAGCAAAAACGGTAACACCCTCCTGCTCCATTTCCTGCACGATCCAGAAATCGTCCCGCTTCAGTTTCGTCACCACAGCGACCTTGAAGCCCAGGTGCGCCAGCGCGATGGAGCCGTAGTACACGCCGCCACCGGCCACCTGATCCCGCCTGTCGCCTACGACGATGATGTCCTTGGCCGCGTGGCCTATGAGCACCAAATCGAATTGTGCCATG
>CAZDOZ010000208.1:0-3755 GCA_964507175.1 uncultured Anaerolineae bacterium | reverse complement strand
CTGCGGTGAGGAAGCGTCACCGCAAAAGATCTGCTACCGGCCTGAACAGTTACCTTTCTCGAAGGGCAGAGGAGCCTTTATCGTCCGTCTAGGCAGGCACAAGATTCTGCACTTACTCAGGATGTCGGAAAATACATTTTGCCAATGAATCACACGACGGTTCCGATGAGTTTGAACGACCATACAGGTTCTCCGGGTGGCTTCCTTCATCCCCCTTCTCCTAGTGGTGGGGGCCAGGAAGGGACACTCCCGGCAATACAATTATCGGCAGAATCAATTATCGAGATTCGAGCGCTACCCAGGATATCGATAGGATACGTGTGCACTCAAACGGCATTCGTATCCGGGGTGTGAAATCCGTACCAGATGATGTCTAGAAATCCACGCAGGGGAAACGAAATGGCGGAGAATCATACAGGGCTGGAAACAGACGAACGGTACCGAGAAGGTGTCACTGCCTTCCAGAAGGGCATGTGGGATGACGCCATAGGCAGGTTCGAAGAGCTCCTTCACGACTATCCAGACGACAAAGAACTCCTGAAGCTCTTGGAAGAAGCAAAGCGCAAGTCTCAGCTGGCTCCGTCAGGTGCAAGCGCGTCTGCCAAACTGAAGGGCAGGCTTGCATCTATCGTGATGGCTGCTGTGGCACTGGCAATCGTGTTAGGCATGGGCTATTGGATCGTTTCCGCGTACGAAGCCAAGATCGCTCCAAAACGTGAGGCAGCCGCAATGCAACAGAAAGCGGAAGCATACCTGGAATCGGGCATGGAAGCTCTCGCCGACGAGAACTATGATCTGGCAGTGGAGGACTTCCAGAAAGCCCTGGCCATAAACCCGAAACTGGAAAAAGCAAAAGAAGGGCTGGAAACGGCGAGAGAGAAAAAAAAGGCCAACGCTTTGTATGACGAGGCTGTAAAAGCCCAGAGTGAAGGTCGTCTGAACGATGCGCTGGGTCTGCTGGAGAAGCTACAGCAGCGCTATCCCGATTACCGCGACGTTTCACGAAGGATATCTGAGATCCAACACCAAGCACAATTAAAAGATGTGCTAAAAAAAGCGGATACTGCTTTCAAAGAAGGACAGTGGGAGGAAGCGGCGAAGCTCTACACCCAGATCATACAGACTTCTCCCAGCATGCAAGATAAGGAGATCGAGGGCAGACTTTACGTAGCATATCTGAAGCAAGGAGAAGCGTTGGTAAAAGGCACTTCATCTGGTTCGGAAACGTTGCAGCGCGCCGAGGAAATGTTTCGGAAAGCGCTCCGGTGGAAGCCGCGCGATCCCGTGGCACTTGCCGCGCTGGACAAGATCGAGCGCTATCGGGAGGGGAACGCCGCGTTACAGGCAGGCAATCTGGATGTGGCAATTCGCATCCTTCGGGGGATCTATATGGAAGACCCCGATTTTCTGGGACATAGAGTCAAAAACGACCTGTACACGGCATATATAAACCTGGGGGAGAGGTACGAAAAAAACCACGATTACACGCTGGCGTACCAACAGTACCTGTCGGCCTCCATGCTTCCAGTGAAAGACAAATCGGAGGCAAAAAGGCGGATGTTGATGCTGGGGCTTTTCCTCACGCCCACACCTACAGCTACGGCCACGCCCACAGCCACGCCTACTCCAGCACCTACGCCCACTCCAGGCCCGCTAACCTGGTACAAAGGGGATATCGCCTTCTTTAGCGATAGAGGGGGGGACACAGGGCTTTACGTCATGCCCCTCAGCGGCAGGTGGGTACACCACGTGCCAGATAAATACACAAAAGAATATCAAAAGCTTGTGGAAAAGGAAAGATATGCCCCAGGGAACAAAGCCAGAGTATACTCCGAGGAGGTCAACGGGGCAGTGCAACTTTTTGTCTGGCGCTACGATATACCCAAGGAATGGGGCCCGCGCCGGCAACTTACCGCTGTCAAGGAACCAGATTACGACCCGGTGTGGTCGCCCACCGGAGAATGGATAGCATTCGTATCGGAAAGAACCGGTAACGACGAAATCTGGATCATCCATCCTGATGGGACTGGCCTGAAGCAGCTCACCCACAACACATGGGAATGGGACAAACACCCCTCCTGGTCACCTGACGGGAAGAAGATAGTTTTCTGGTCGAACAGGATAACAGGCCGCCGCCAGCTGTGGATCATGAACTGGGACGGATCAGATCAACACAACATCAGCAACGACAAATGGAATGACTGGGATCCCCTTTGGATCAAGTAGCCACTGATCCAGTTGGATACGAGACGAAACACATGATTCATAAATGGGTACAAGAACCCAACAGAGGTGATGCATATGGGAATTTTCGTACACAAGAAAAAAGACAACGATAATGAAACGGACAAACGCATATCCCTCGTGGCAACGCAGCCTCTCGCCAGGCCCAGCAGGCTACAAAGATATGAAGAGTCACTGAGCAAGGTGAAGCCCAAAGAAGTGGACACTCTCGCTTCCCAGGAAACCGAAGTCCAGAAAGAGGAGCCGGCACCTCCTCTCTCCGAGTGGTTCACCATGGGGGAGGAAAATTTCTTCGAGAAAGAAATGTATACCCTGGTACGACGCAGGGTGCAGGAATTGCTCCTGACCACCCAGGACAAGGCCATAGAAACCCTGACTACACAGGAAGCGGAATCGGTGGTCAGACCGCTTTACGAACAGGCGCTTGTTGAGGAAGGGCTGGCACTGAGCCATCAGGAGAAGCAGGAGCTTTTCTCCGCTGTGATGGCCGAGATACTCGGGTATGGGCCAGTTCAGCCTTTCCTGGACGACCCTTCCGTAACCGAGATCATGGTGAACGGCCCTTACCAAATTTACGTGGAGAGGCGAGGTAAAATTGAAAGGACGAAATCCAGATTTCAGGACAATGAACACGTGATGAGGATAATCGAGAGAATAGTCGCCCCTCTGGGAAGACGCATCGATGAGAGTTCGCCGATGGTGGATGCCCGCCTCCCGGATGGTTCGCGTGTCAATGCCATCATCCCACCGTTGGCGCTGAATGGCCCAACCATCACCATCCGAAAATTTAGCAAGATCCCTTTCACCGTGGAGGACTTCATCCGGTTTGGGACTTTTACCAGAGAATTCGCCACATTCGCCGAGGCAGCAGTGAAGGCACATCTGAATGTCGTGATCTCAGGCGGCACGGGGTCCGGCAAGACAACTACTCTGAACGTGCTCTCCGCCTACATTCCGCACGACGAACGAATCATCACGATAGAGGACTCAGCGGAATTGCAACTGAAGCAGGAACACGTGGTCCGGTTGGAGGCACGCCCCCCCAATATCGAGGGCAAAGGAGCGGTCACCATTCGGGATCTGGTGATAAACGCTTTGCGGATGCGCCCCGACCGGATTATCGTGGGAGAGGTCCGCGGCGGCGAGGCGCTGGACATGCTTCAGGCAATGAACACTGGCCACGATGGCTCCATGACCACGGCCCACTCCAACAGCCCACGGGACACGCTGGCCCGTCTGGAGACAATGGTGCTCATGGCGGGCATGGACCTACCTCTCCGAGCAATCCGACAGCAAATTGCCTCGGCAATGGACCTGGTGATCCACCAGGAACGGATGCGGGATGGTTCCAGGCATGTAGTCAGAGTCTCCGAGATCGTCGGCATGGAAGGGGACACCATTCTGATGCAGGATATTTTCGTATTCCGCGAAGAAGGGGTGGTAAGTGGGAAGATCGTAGGACGGCTTCAGCCATCAGGGATACGCCCCATGGTGCTGGACAAGATCGAAAA
>CAZDOZ010000207.1:2592-3756 GCA_964507175.1 uncultured Anaerolineae bacterium | reverse complement strand
CGGACGCTGGTGATGATCTGGGTGTCGTTGAAAGCGTGTTCCACCAGGGTATCCAGGGCGGCATTGTACTCTTCGCGATTCACACCTGTCCCCGCCACGGTGGTGGGGTTGCCGACGCGCACCGTCAGGCCGCGTATGCAGCGGGCCAGGGCATTTGCTCCTTCTTTTCCCTCCGCGTCGGAACATCCCAGAATGTGAGCCAGGTCGGCAAAGCGGTCGGGCGCCTCCACTGCGCCGAATTCGATGGTGTAGGGCAGGAAAATGGAGACGGTGCGGCCGTGGGGTATGTGGAAGAGCGCTCCAAGGGAGTGCCCCATGGCATGGGCTATCGAGGCCATTGCGTTCCCGAACCCCAATCCGGCCATGGTAGCCGCGTTGTGCATCCGCTCCCGCGCCTCCATGTCGGAACCATCGTCGAAAGCGCGCGGCAGGTAGCGGAAGACCAGTCGGGCTGCCTGGATGCACATGCCATCGGTCACATCGGTATGCCAGGAACAGGTGTACCCTTCCACCGCATGGGTCAGGGCGTCCAGGCCGGTGTCGGCGGTGAGTTGTGGGGGCATTCCCGCGGGCATGGTGGGATCCACAATGGCCATGTCAGCGGCGTTCTCCCGGTTCCCCAGGCCCATCTTGCGGTGTTCCTCCGTGTCCGTGAGGACAATGGCCCAGGTTACCTCGGAGCCCGTGCCGCTAGTGGTGGGGATGGTGATGAGGCGCGCTTTCTGGCGCAGGCCCAGCCGGATGAATGGGTTTATCTCGCCCGGCTTCAGGTCAGGGCGCTCGTACAGTATCCAGATGGCTTTGGCTGCGTCCATCGCAGAACCACCGCCCAGGCCGATGATCCAGTCGGGCAGATAGTCGCGGGCGATTTCCGCTCCTTTCAGGACGGTTTGGACGCTTGGTTCGGGCTCCACTTCGTCGAAAATCCAGAATTCGAAGTTCAGCCGAGACGTGACTCTCTCCACCAGTCCCAGGCGAACCAGAACTTTGTCGGTTACTACGAGGCAGCGCTTTCCCTCGATTTCCTCAAGGGCGTCCAGCGCTTCCTCGCCAAAGATTATCCGAGGCGATACGAAGTACCACATTTTCCACGCTCCATGTTTCGATTCGTGTGACTGCACTGAGAAAGTCACCGTCGAGAACGAGGGGGCCGAAATCAGCGAA
>CAZDOZ010000207.1:0-2492 GCA_964507175.1 uncultured Anaerolineae bacterium | reverse complement strand
GGGGCCCGTAGGGCCCCCAGGAACCCCTCTGAGCCGTCGCCGGTCTTCATCGACCCCGATGACGGGGCATGATCTTCACCGGGTGCGTCGAGAAAGCTCCCGGAACGGCTTCGGGCTTTGTGCGTTTTGCCTGCCTGTGGCTGCTTCGTGCAATTCGTGGTTGCTATTTCCGGGGCGGAGACCTTCGCCTTACTCCCACCGGAACGTTTCAGCTGAGATCAGCGCCCCTGCGATCAGTGTCGCTATGAGCACGACGGTCTCCGTCATATGCTGGCTCCACGCATCCCCGACCCACAGGCCCCGCGTCAGCGTTACCACGTGTGTCAACGGGAGAAAGTTTGCCACACTCCGGATCGTAGATGGCAGGATTTCCAGCGGTATCGCCGCGCCGGAGAGGAACATCATTGGGAATGCCAGCACCATCCCCACCGTCTGTGCTGTCCTGACTGTCGGCGATAGACCCCCGACCGTGTAGCCCAGCGCAAAGAAAGCCAGCGTACTCAGCGTGAAAGCGACGAACACGATCGGCCAGCTTCCATCGAACCGCACGTGGTAAATTGCCTTGCCCAGTACCACCAGCAGCACCGTGCCAGCCAATGTCATGACGTAATTGCTGACAATGTCCGCTGCGATGTACACCCACGGGCGGAGGGGCGTGGCCTGATATCGCCGCAGGATGAGTTTTTCCCGCGCTGTGGCGGTGCCTATCGGGATGCTCATCAGCCCGACGGTCACGATGATGATCCCAATGTACGCTGGCACTGACACATCCATCGTCCCCTTGCCGCCAAACATGGGATCAGGTTTGTTTCCGTAGATCGAGCCGAAGAGCAAAAGCATCATTGGGGCAAATGCTATGGTGAAAAACGCTGCCGTCGGCTCCCGCAGGTACAGCTTCACGTCCACCAGTGTCAACTTCCACAAAGCCTTCATAATCCTTTATCCTTTCTCCTTTGGTGCTACTCCCTGACCTCACGGCCGGTCAGGGTCAGGAAAACGTCTTCCAACGATGGCTCCTGGACGCTCAGGTTGCTGAACGGCACCCGCTCCCTCTCCAGCACCGACGCCACCTCTGTCAGGAAGCGGTCGCCGCTGCCGTAGATGGTGATCGTGTCGTTGCGACGCTCTACTCTGGAGACGCTCCCCAGCCCGCGCAGCGGGGCGTCGTCGAAATTGCCTTTCACCGTGAAGCGTATGCGTCGTTCCCCGCCGATGGACTGGATCAGCGCCATAGGCGTGTCCAGCGCCACGATCCGGCCGTGGTCGATGATCGCCACCCGGTCGCAAAGCTCCTCCGCCTCTTCCATGTAGTGCGTTGTCAGGAAGACCGTCTTCCCCTGGTCGCGGATTTCTCGAACCATGTCCCACATGGCCCGGCGGGCCTGTGGATCGAGGCCGGTGGTCAGTTCGTCCAGGAAGACTACGTCCGGGTCGTTCAGCAGCGCCAGTGCGATGAAAAGCCGCTGCTTCTGCCCGCCGGAGAGGTTGCTAACGTAGGATTTCCGCTTCTCGGCCAACCCGAACCGTTCCAGCAGCGGTTCCCAGGGCACGGGTTTCTCGTAGAAGGATGCGAAAAGATCCATCGCCTCCCACACTTTGAGGCGATCCGGCAGCCCTGCTTCCTGCAACTGCATCCCGATCCGCTGGCGAAGCCTGTAGCCGTCCTGCTGAGGCTCCGTCCCCAGAACCGTGATAGAACCGTCATCTGGCTTTCGGAGCCCCTCGACGCACTCGATGGTGGTGGTCTTGCCAGCTCCGTTGGGACCCACCATGCCAAACACTTCTCCTCGTTTCACATCGAAAGACACCCTATCGACCGCCACCAGATCGCCGTAGGTCTTACGAAGGCCATCAACTTGTACGACTGTCATTTTCATCTCCTTACGTCTTTCTCCGCGTTCTCTGCGGTGAAATCTATGTGTTGAGGATTTCTTTTAGTGCTTTCACGTGCTCTTCGAACGCCAGGCGACCTCTGGGCGTGACCGAGATATACGTGCGGGGTTTGCGGGCCACAAACGTCTTCTCGATGGAGACGTACCCCGCATCCTCCAGCTTCCGGAGATGAGCCCCCAGGTTGCCATCGGTCACCTCCAGCAGGTTCCGCAGAGCGACGAAGTCCATCTGCGAGTCGTCGGACAACGCCGTCAGCGCAGCCATGATCCTCAGCCGCACCGGTTGGTGGATGATCGGATCGAGTTCGGCCATGGCTCACCTCCAGTTCTTCAGGATGTAGTAGCCGCTGAAGAAGAGCGTCCCACCGCCCAGGATCGCCATGACGAGGTTGAAGTACTGGGGGATCAGCGCGTAGGCCACAGTAGCCACGGCCGTAACTCCAATCCCGATCCAGCCCAGCGGGCCCCACATCCACAGCCCCATGACCACGTAGCCAAACATGACGAACAGGGTGATGAGGTATGCCACGGCCTCGCCGCTCGTCGGCTTCAGGGCCCAACCGGTCAGGTTTGCGTACAGCAAGAGCGCCAGCCAGAAGA
>CAZDOZ010000206.1:0-3757 GCA_964507175.1 uncultured Anaerolineae bacterium | reverse complement strand
CTCGGCAATTGAAAATCGCACCCGAGCATGTTGTCCGGGAAGAAGAGGGGCTCCACGGACTGAGTTGCACCGTGAACAATCGGATTTTGCCTCGGGATGGCACTCTTGAACCATTTCTACCATCGTACACGCGAGCTACAGTCAGTTTTGTAGAGCGGGCTGTTGTGTTAGCCCGCTCTGGCGCAATGCACTCGAAGTGTTCCTGCTGGTGAAAAAGCGACACTTACTCGACCGGCCATCCGGTAGCCCTTCCCTCGCCCACCGGAGTAGGAGAGGGCCGAAAGCCGTTCCACCCCACCAGTTCTGAGCGCCACCGAATGAATTCGGCACTTGGGGCACCTCTGGCGCCGAACAGAACGCCCTCTGGTCGAGACTGTTCTTTCGTCGAAAGAGCTCTTGCCGGTCCAACATCCTGTTCGGCGGGCGTGGCAAGCCGCCGAAGGCGGCTTGGGTGAAGCGTGCTCCAAAATCCACGACCAATCATAGTCAAAGTGATCGGTCACCACCATGCAATGCCGTGCGGTATTACGTCCTGATCTCTCTGGCCCAGATCCTGTTTTTCGTATACCACTCCACCAGATTCCGAACCCCATCTTCGAACGGGAACTGAGGTCGCCAGTCGAGTAAATTCTCCGCCTTACCGATATCCGCCCAGGTCGCCAGCACGTCCGCAGGGTGCCGGGGCTTGAAGTCCAGATCGGCTTTCTTCCCCACCAGTTCTTCCACCAAGTGCACTGCGTCCATCAGAACCACAGGCGTATCGGATCCCAGGTTGATGACCTCGTACCCCAGCGGCTTCAACCCGGCAATGGTGCCTCTGGCAATGTCGTCCACGTAGGTGAAATCCCTGGATTGCTTCCCATCGCCGAAAATCGTGACAGGTCGCCCTTCGCTGATCCACTGGACGAACCGGAAAAGGCTCATATCCGGACGGCCTGCGGGGCCATAAACCGTAAAATATCGAAAAACCGTCACATCTATCCCATACAGGTAGTGGTAAGTGTAGCACAGCGCCTCCGCAGCCTTTTTTGATGCAGCGTAAGGGGATAGAGGATGATCCGTGTTGGCATCCTCCCGGTAAGGCATGGGGTTATCCTTACCGTAAAGGCTGGAAGTAGAGGCCAGCACAAATTTCTCGACGCCATGCGACCTGCACATTTCCAGCAAATTCAGCGTTCCAGTCACATTTGTGTCCACGTATACCCATGGATTTTCCACACTTTGGCGCACCCCGGCCCTTGCCGCCAGGTTTATCACCGCATCGAACCGATAGCTGCCAAAAATGGACCTATCCAGGGAGTCCCTATCCGTGACGTCCAGAAGGTGAAATTTAAAACCATGGCGCTTTTCGAGTTGTGCCAGCCGCCATTCTTTCAACCGGACATCGTAGGCATTGTTGAGGTTGTCCACACCCACGACCTCGTGTCCGCCGTCCAACAAAAACTCCACAACTTTGGACGCTATGAAACCAGCCGCGCCAGTAACCAGGTAAACAGCCAAGAACCACCTCCTCTACATTGATTCACTCGACATGCGGTGTCGCCGTTCTACAACCCCACCACACTGGCCCTCCCGTCCATGCCGGTTTGGGTATCGACGGCCAGATTCCAGATTTGACAGCACCGCAGAAACGGCATATCATTCATTGTAACTTGTTACCACCCAGCCTCCTCAGCAATAAAACGCTGATGACGCTGATACACGTTAATCTTCGCAGATCTTTTCTGGTTTTTTGCTTTGCCTGCGTGAATTGGACTCTTGACAAAATCGACATGCGGCTGTCCGAGCCTTTCATCTTTGGACAGCAGGTGAAGGGAAGTGGCGTATCTTGAGTCGAGCTTCGGTCGACTACAAGATGTACTCTTTCTTCCCAGTCATCTACCAGGCGTGAAGCCCCAGAAAGCTCCGTTTCCGCTTTCTCAAAAGCCCAATCCTCTTGAAGATCGCCATCTCGCTGCCTGCGTACCTGGCTTGCCCATCCTCTGGTCATTCGCCAAGCCCCTGTAGAATCCCGTGATAGAACATCTCATCAATCCACATACCAGCCTCAACCAAGCGGTCCAGTTCACGGCGCACCGACGGGATTATCCCCCGTTCTCGAGATTCGATGAGGATGCCAACCGTCCCGGTGACAGATAAGCCCTTTTCACAAGCGAGGCGCCGCCCCTGTCGGTCATCTAGTACCACCAGATCAGCTTTCGTTTCCAAAGCAAGGGCGATCGCCTCCCGCTCCCCTCTCCCCAGATCCGGCGGAAGCCGCTCCAGGATTCGCTTCATTGCTCTCCGGGAATGGAACTTTGGGCTTTGCAGCAGAGCTCGAATCCGCTCCGCCTCTTTGCCAGGTTTTGCTCCTACCTCATCCAATACCGAGGAGGGAATGATCACCTCATCGTAAAGCTCGGTTAGAAGAGCAAGCCGGCGAATCTTGGAGAGCAGGATCAGCGGGCTGGTGTCGCAGACAACCCTCACGAGGGTCTTCCCGCCCGCGCCTGGGCTTCACGGATCTCGAGTTCCAACTCCTCCGGGGAGTAGTTGAAGACCGAGATGCGGTATCTTCCCAAAGTTTCCAGGAATTCGACGCGACTCATTCCAGCCATCTCCGCCGCCCGACCTGAGGAGATACGACCCATCTCGTAGAGTTTGGCGGCCACCAGGAATCTCAGCTCCCGCTCGAACCCCTCGGGTGTCTCCCCCAGGGTCTTTGGCAAATCCTCTGGGTATGGTATTTTCAGGGTCTTCATGCCCATTTCTCAAACCTCCTCCGACTTGCGTAATGGGGGCTTTCGAAGCAAGCCTTTCCTGTCCGAACCAACTGCAGTCAGTGCATTCACTTGCTTTCTCTTCCTTCAAGATACTCCACTACAGCACGCGCAAAGCCCTCGAAATCCCCCAGACGTTTCTTCAAGATGGCGTAGACTTTGGCGTCGTCGATTCTGGCGTAGTCGTGCACTATCAGATTGCGAAAGCTGGCCATCTCCAGCAGCACCGGCAGCATTTCCGCGGGAACCACTTCCTCCTCCGCCAGCACCCGGAACACGTCCCTGTTGTCTTCGGGGTAGCGGAACCCTTCCAGGGCGATCAGCCTGCGGCCGACGTCCAGGCATACTTCGACGGCAACTTGCAGGCTTCGCTCTACGGCTTTCTTGAGCCGTATGTTCTCCACATACTGTCGGAACGAACGGATTCTATCCCGCTCCTGCTTCAGGTAAGAGAGTTCGTTCCGCAAATAGGTCAACCGCTCTACAATGACATCATCGACGTCCCCCAAGGCCCACCTCCCGAATCTCTTTGAACAATGCCGCTTTGAAGAAATCCCGCATTGGCTTCAGGTCGGCGTAAATCGCGCCGGCGCGCACTTCGAACTCCACCCGCGCCCGCCGATCCCGCTCGAAGACCAGGTGTCCGTGTTTCAATACCTGGTGCTGCAACAGAGGCGGAGCATCGTTCAGCACTACCAGGTCAGTTCGAGCGCCGATCGCGTCCTCCACCTCAGCCCCCAACCTCAGCCTACGCACAAATCGGGTCTCGCCGTCCAGGTCTCCGCTGAGCAGCACGGCCACATCCACGTCGCTGCCGGGTCTGGCTCGTCCTGTGGCACGGGAACCGAAAAGGTACGCGGCGATCACATCGGACTGCCCGGAGAAAAACCGGCGCAGAGCTGACACCAAGGCTTCGTGGTTTCGCCGTTGACTTTCACCCATCATTTTTGCTTTTGCCATAGAAAACCTCCGAAGACCTCTCCCCCGGCCCCTCCCCT
>CAZDOZ010000205.1:0-3945 GCA_964507175.1 uncultured Anaerolineae bacterium | reverse complement strand
TCAAGAGTGCCGCGCCACGGCGGGCTAACATCCCGCCTTACAAAAGGCGAGGGAAGGGCTGTCGGCTGGCTTTTGTCCCGCCCCGGCGCCCGGCCAACTTTTTCATCGGGCATCCTCCGCGCCACCGAGACGCAAGCCATCCGCCGTACAGGGCAGCGATCCCGGTAAGGAACGCTCCCCACAAAAACGCCGACACTCCCCATTGCAACCAGGGGGAGCCGCTGCCTCCCACAAGGTTCAACATCCCGCCAGGCAGTCCGACGATCCACGCCAAACCAAAGGCCTGGAGAGCGTCGGCCGCGGCATCCAACACCCAGGGATATGGCACGGGCACGCCGAGAAAGGACGCTATACCCACTGCAATGAAAATCACCGAAGCTACCTGCCAGGAGAAATACAGGAGAGCGCTCAGCAAAGGTACGAACCAATCCCGCTCAGAGCGAGTGTGGGTGAGTCGAGGAGCCAGCTTCCGCCACAGTTCTTCTTCACCCACCTCCAACCGCTCCGGAAGCCCGGCGGATGATAGCAAAACCGACAATCGGCGCAGCATCTCCACTTCTGCGCGGCAGACAGGGCATCGCATCACATGCTGTCTGATCCGTTTGCCGGTAACCTGGTCCATCTCGCCATCAAGCCAGAGGGCCAATTCCTCCCTTGTGAAATGATCCCCTTCCATGTCCATCCCTCACAAATCCACAGATTCCATATAGGGAGCGAGTTCTTTCCTGAGGGCGTTCCGGGCGTAATTCAGCCTGGACATCACGGTGCCGATAGGAATCTCTAGGGTCTCGGCCATCTCCGCATAACTGAGACCACCGTACTCTCTAAGAACCAACACCTCTCTACTTCGCTCGGGCAACCGGGAGATCGCTTCTTGCACCGCCCTATCCCTCTCATTCCGAAGCGCCTGCGCCTCCGGCGTAGGGCCTCTATCCTCCAGTCTCCCGTCGAGATCGGTCGTGGGCCTGTGCCGCCTGTAGAAATCCACAGCAGTGTTGTGCGCAATCCGAAGCACCCATGCCTGGAAGCTCCTGTTCGACCGCGGGACGAATCCCTGCAGATTGTCCCACACTTTCAGAAATGTCTCCTGGGCAATATCCTCAGCCAGGGCTACGTCTCCGGTAAGACGGTATCCGATGCTCACAACACGTCTATAGTAAAGATGCACCAGGACGGCAAACGCATCCTGGTCTCCCTTCCGGCTTAGCTTCAACAATTCTTCTTCGTCGAGACAAAGATCAGGATCCCCCTGTTTCGTTCCGGCTGGCGCATCCATTGTCAGATTCCTTGTTCGCTTTACCCCTGCTACTCAAAAAACGTCGAGCCGAGCGCTTTTATTCGGCTGTGGAGGAAATCCTGCACGGAGAGGCCGAATCGATCAATGCTCTAAAGAGTGCCACCAATTATAGCATGCCATGGGAAATCCCGTCTAGACGGACACAAGCCGGGCTTTCGAAGCAAATCGAAAGCCCAAAACCGTTTCAGGGGTCTCCTTGAGGTGTCTGAGACAGATCACGGCTCCCCCTTGGGGTATTGATGGAGGCCCTCAGGATTTACCTCGAATCCCCAGGCCGGGCTCCGCTGGCAAAAGAAGAAAAGCCATAACCGTTTGCTCCACCTCCCGCCGCGGTGTATAATTCTTTCATGAAATGTAACACTTGGAGGTGCGCCGAATGGCTTTGACCGTAAAAGACGTAGAACACATCGCCGCGCTGGCGAAGCTTTCCCTTACGGATGAGGAAAAAGAGATATACAGTCACCAGCTTACTGTGATTCTTGGATACGCGGCGGAACTGCAGAAACTGGATACGGAGGCTATCCCCCCGACGGCTACTGTCCTGCCGGTGCGAAATGTGATGAGGGACGATATCCCAGCACCTTCCCTCACCCGCGAAGAAGTGCTATCCAACGCCCCGGATACCGAGGATGGGTTCTTCAAAGTCAAATCCATCCTGGGGCGGGCGTCCTGAGTATGAGGTATCTCTGGAGGTAGATGTCGTGTCTGTCGATTCCCCTGTCAAAAGCCCTGCGTGGGCCATAGAGCAGATACTCAAGCTGAACCGGTACCGCCCAGATTTGGTAGAGGCTGCTATAGAACGTCTGTTTTCCGAAGACGAAGAGATTCAGAGGGCTCTGGTTATAGGGGCGTACATGGACGGGAACATCAACTTGAGGAAGGCTGCGGAGCTCATGGGGATACACGAACTGGAGCTCAAAGAACGCTTTCTCGAATCGGGCATTCCTCTGCGTGTGGGGCCGTCCGACCTTCCTGAGGCCAGGGTAGAAGTAGAAGCAGTTCGTAACTGGCACAGTGAAATCGGGACGATCTCTGTTTGACAGGGATAATTCGAGAGTGTCCAAGGAGGTTTTTTCCGGATTGGAACTACATCGTCTGACCATTCACGAAGCGCTGGCCCTCATGCGCCAGAAGGAAATTTCCTCGGTGGAGCTCACCGAGGCGGTACTGAACAGGATCGATGCCGTAGACGAAAAGCTCAAGGCATACATCACGGTAACGCCGGACGAGGCTCTGGAACAGGCAAAAGAAGCGGACGCCCGCCGGGCCAGGGGTGAGGACGCCCCGCTCCTGGGCGTGCCGATGGCCCTAAAGGACATAATCAGCACTAAAGGCGTGCGAACGACCGCTGCGTCCAGAATCCTGGAGAACTACATTCCGCCCTACGATTCCACCGCCTATGCTCGGCTGAAGGAGGCAGGGGCAGTCCTCGTCGGCAAGACAAACCTGGACGAGTTCGCCATGGGGTGGTCCACAGAGAACTCTGGATTTTTCACATCCCGCAACCCCTGGGACCTGAGCCGCGTGCCCGGCGGTTCCAGCGGTGGGAGCGCTGCGGCGCTGGCCGCTCACGCCACTATCGGAGCCCTTGGGACGGATACCGGCGGCAGCGTCAGGCAGCCAGCATCTTTTTGTGGCATAGTGGGGCTGCGCCCCAGCTACGGACGGGTGTCCCGGTATGGGATCATCGCTTTCGCTTCCTCTCTGGACCAGGTGGGGCCTATGGCGAAAGATGTGGAGGATGCTGCCCTGATCCTCAATGTCATCGCCGGGTGGGATCCCCACGACTCCACGTCGGTGAAAGCACCTGTGCCGGACTACACAAAAGCATTGGTGCCGGAAATCAAGGGGATGAAAATCGGCCTGCCGAAAGAGTATTTCACCGAGGGAATGGAGCCCGGCGTCGAGACGGCGGTGAAAGTCGCCGTGAAAAAGCTGGAGGAGATGGGTGCCGAGGCGGAGGAGGTCTCCCTGCCTCATACAAAATATGGCGTGCCAGTCTACTATCTGATAGCCCCTGCCGAAGCATCGGCGAACCTGGCCCGCTACGACGGCATCCGCTATGGCCTCTCCATTCCGGGGGAGGACTTGTGGGATGGGTACCGGAAGACCCGCGCCGCGGGGTTCGGCGACGAAGTGCGCCGGAGAATCCTCCTGGGTACCTACGCCCTCAGCGCCGGATACTACGACGCGTATTACCTGAAAGCCCAGAAAGTTCGTACCCTCATCAAACAGGATTTCGACCGGGCCTTCGAGAAAGTGGACGTCCTCGTGGCCCCGACGATACCAATGGTGGCGTTCCAGATAGGGAAATTCGCGGAGGACCCCACGGCTATGTATCTTACGGACAGCCTGTCGCTGCCCAACGCCCTGGGAGGGCTCCCGGCAATTTCGGTACCCGCGGGGTTCAGCGAAGGGATGCCCGTAGGCATTCAGGTAATGGCAAAGCCTTTCGCTGAGGAGGCCATCCTCCGGGTTGCCTACGCGTACGAGCAGGCGACGGAATGGCACGAGATGTGGCCTGAGGTGGTATAGTAACGGAGGTTGGAGGCAGATGGATACTGCAGTCAGTGATGCGAAAACAAAAGAAATCGTAACTATTCAGGCCATACTGACTGTGGCAAGATTTTGTCAAAGCGGACTGCGGA
>CAZDOZ010000204.1:2746-4025 GCA_964507175.1 uncultured Anaerolineae bacterium | reverse complement strand
TCCATCAGCAATGGGTCTGCCCTCAACGTGATGACACAGGAATACAATCCCTAACCACTCGGGCCTGGGTAGGTTTTGGATACCAAGCAGTCCGTCAATCTCAGCCTTGATGCCGCTTTCCTCGTAGGTCTCGCGCAACGCTGCGTCCTCTGGCGACTCCCCGTCGTCCACAACTCCCCACGGGATGCTCCACTGCCCGGCCAGCGGATGCCCCTTGGCCTGCCGGATGAGCAACGCTCTCTTACCCTGCAGTACAACTGTGCCCGCGCATACAGCCATTTTGGGCGGCCATTGCGCTGGTGCGTTGAGTGTTTCCTCGTTCATATCTCCCACCTCTTAGTTTCTCGTAACCTCTTGAGATGCGTGCCAACGATGGCGTCAGGTGCAAGCGCGTGTTATATGCCATATTCCCGTCTATCTATCCTTTCTGCTACTTTGCCATGAATAAGCAACAACAAGCCGGCAACAGTCAACAGTCGTTTCACCTTGTTGTCCTTCACGATTCACTGCTCAACCATTGATGAATCACTTCAACTATCTTCCTGTTGTCTTCGTTCCACTCACTACCAGGAAGTAAAAGACCTGACAGATCGTGGTCGGCATTAGGAAACGTCGCAATCTGTTTCCTCGTGCTGGCCAATCGTTCATAGAGGCGTTGGGCCCCCTCTGGCACTACGACGCCATCCCTTTCCCCCTGGATAACCAGCGTGGGTAAATCCACCGAAGCGGCACAGCGCAGCAACGCATTCCCGCTGAGCTTAAGCAAATTCATCGTATAACGATAAGTGAATTCCTTAACGCAAGCCGGGTCACCGAGAATCCTTTTTCCCAATTCACTTTGCCGCAAGGCGCTTGGCCAGCCAATCGTTGTATCCCACCGACTGCGAGGGGTCAAGAGAATGTGGAACCCCATCGTTGCCATTGTCAGAAACGACCGGGCGGAGCGGTTAGAGATGGTTCTTACGGCCGGCGATAGCAATATGATTCCCTTGATTCCGGCAGGATACGAGAAGACAAATCGCAAAACATACCCTGCTCCCAGGCTATGTCCCAAAAGGTACACGGGTATGTCGGGATAGGAGCCGCGAATTTGTCCCAGAACGAATCTAATATCAGCGATCTGGCGCTCCAGGCTTTCTACATCGCCTTGTTCGCCGGAGAATCCGTTTCCCCGCAAATCAAGCGCGATAACAGCATTTCTCTTGTCCGCCAGGGCGCGTCCGAGCGTGGCAAAATATCCAGAATGAGAACTCATCCCGTGAAGGCAGAGGATCGCCCG
>CAZDOZ010000204.1:0-2646 GCA_964507175.1 uncultured Anaerolineae bacterium | reverse complement strand
TCCCCTTGTTTCCCTACGGATTGTACCACTCGCCAGATGACAGAACAAGCCGGGGTAGCACCCGGCTTGTCACAGGATATTTACACGATGTGTCGCTTACCTCAACACCGCTCCTTCGTCGGCGCTGGTGGCCATGCGGGCGTGGCGGGCAAGCCATTCGGTCGCGGCGAGCACGGGGGAAGTTGGGAGTGCCTGCGACAACGCGTATGCCAAGAGAATGCCTGGAATGCTGAAGAGGGAGTATGGACTGGATAGTGTGTTTAGAGGAGGTAAAGATGTAGGAAGAGTCGTGTCTGCTGTGTATCTTTGCAACGTGGAGAGACTGCATAAATCGCTGGGGTATGCAACACCAGCAAGAGGTCTACTCGGGGCAAGTTCAAGCCAGTGATATCGTAGTGAAGCTTGCTGCTGCGGCGTCGCTATGAGAGAGGGTCCCCTCTTCCTATCTTTCGCTGTAAACATATTTCAGGACTTGACGGTGTGTGCCACCGTACGTGCTCATGGGTAGGCGAAGGCAACGCCCTCGCCTGCCCCGCTACCCATTGAAACGAGTTTGACAAACCACTAGTTTGCCCGGTGGTCGGAGGAGCAGGGGCGATCAGCAGGTCGTCTCTGCTCCGGTCTCCTTGCGATAAGATTGCTTGTGCTGTATCATTGCGGCACGAGAAAGACAATGTCTATGAAGAGCCTGAAACCGAGGGAGGGATGCTATGTTGCCTACAAGAGAAGAGGCATGGAATCTACTCTGCGAATGGGTACAATCCGAGAGCCTTCGGCACCACATGCTGGCGGTAGAAGCCGGCATGCGTGCTTATGCCCGCAGGTTTGGCGAAGACGAGGAGCTTTGGGGGATCACCGGCCTGGTTCACGACCTGGACTACGAGCGGCACCCGGACATGAACGCACCGGATGGACATCCGAGGACGGAGCTCAAATTGTTTCGGGAGTTAGGCTGGCCGGAGGAATTGATAGATGCTGTCGCCGGACATGCCTCCCACATGGACGTGCCCAGGGAGACTTTGCTGGCGAAGACCCTTTTCGCCGTGGATGAGCTGACAGGCCTGATCACGGCAGTGGCTCTGGTGAGGCCCAGCAAAGATATCCGGGATGTGAAAGTCAAGTCGGTGAAGAAAAAGTGGAAGGATAAATCCTTCGCAGCCGGAGTCAATCGTGAGGAGATCGAAGAAGGTGCTGAAGCCATCGGCGTGCCGCTTCAGGAGCACATCGAGGTCGTCTTGAATGCAATGAAAGGCATCGCTGCAGACCTGGGCCTGGATGGCAGGCTGGTGAAAGGCTAGATCAGCGAAAAAGCGAACCGACGGATGGGGTAGTTCTGTGGACGAGAGAGCGTTCTGGATAGGGTTTAGCCATGTCTCCGGCATAGGGCCGGCGAAAATCCGTTCTCTTTTGGGATATTTTGGCACGCTGGAGCAGGCATGGAAAGCCCCAGCAGGTCAGTTGCGGTTGGCAGGCCTCGATGAGCGGGCCATGGCGAACCTATTGGAGACGCGGCATACCCTCTCTCTGGAACGGGAGATGGCAAGGCTAGAGCGGCAGGGTGTCTCCATTCTCACGTGGGATGACGAGGATTACCCATTTCGGCTGCAGCAGATACCCGATCCGCCGCCAGTGCTTTATGTCAAAGGCAGCCCCTCCGTAGAAGACGAGATCGCCGTAGCCGTGGTGGGGACGCGTCGCGCCAGCACTTATGGCCTGGAAGCGGCACGCAAACTGGCGGATGGCCTGGCGCGGAACGGCGTCACCGTGGTCAGCGGGCTGGCTCTGGGAGTAGACGGTGCGGCTCACACGGCGGCTCTGGACGCGGGGGGACGAACGTTGGCGGTGCTGGGTTCCGGACTGGACAACATCTATCCGGCATCACATCGAGGACTGGCGAACAGAATTATCAAGAGCGGGCATGGGGCACTGCTGAGCGAGTACCCGCTGGGCACCCGACCGGAGGCGAGAAACTTTCCACCTCGCAACCGGATCATCAGCGGCCTCTCCCTTGGAGTGCTGGTCGTGGAGGCAGGAGAGCGAAGTGGGGCGCTCATCACAGCCCGATATGCCGCAGAGCAGGGGCGGGATGTCTTCGCCGTGCCAGGGAGCATGTTCCACACCGCCAGCAAAGGGACGAATAGGTTGATCCAGGATGGAGCAAAGCTCGTCCTTGATCTACGGGATGTGCTCGAGGAGCTGAACCTGAACGTGGTGAGCGAACAAGTCGTGGCCCGGCACCAGCTTCCGGAGGACCCTACGGAAGCAAACCTGCTTGGACTCCTGTCGGAGGAGCCGACCCACGTGGACGACCTCTGCAGGAAGAGTGGCCTGCCGACGGCTACGGTCACGAGCACGCTGGCGATGATGGAATTGAAAGGACTGGTGCGGCAGGTAGGATTCATGCAGTACGTGAAAGCGTAGAAAAAGGGCGGGGAGCGCGTTTTTGCCCTCTCCTATCACCCCGGCCGCCTTGCGTCGGCCTGCCCCTCTTCCCTCTCCCATTCCAATGGGCGAGGGAAGAGGGGCGCTACAGGCGATGCTGTGCTGTGGGCAAGTATGAATCGCGTTGGGATGGCATCCTTGAGCCGTTTCCAGCCTTACGGGGAAGCGAAAGCCACTCGATGCTGCCCCTCCCTCGCCCATGGA
>CAZDOZ010000203.1:0-4057 GCA_964507175.1 uncultured Anaerolineae bacterium | reverse complement strand
CGATCCGAATGGAGGATACTTGAAAATGAAGACTTTCAAAGCTTACCGACTGACTTTCCACGTACAGGTGGAAACGACAGTGCAACTGAACGAGCATCAGGGTTCCGCCATCCGCGGGGCATTCTACCACACCCTTCGCCGGATGTACTGCATGAACCCCAAAGCGAAAAGCTGCTTCGATTGCTCTGTCGCCAACGTCTGTACTGTGGCCTTCCTGACTTCCACCATGGACGCCGATTCACCGCGAGGCAGGGACATCCCGCGCCCATATACGATCCAGCCTCCGCTCCCCGGCAGCGGACATCCCAAGAGCATGCCGGATGGCCGGACCGTGTACGAGTACCTCCCCGGCGAGCGGCTCACCATCGGGTTCACTTTCTACGATAAGGCAATCCAGGTCTTCCCGTACCTGCTGCTGGCGGTCTACGAGATGGGGCGCGGCGGCCTGGGGAGGCGGACCCAGCGGGAAAATGGGCGATGGCTCCGCGGGAGGATACGGCTTCTCTCCGCCCGATGCGAAAACCCACTCACCCACCAGAGCCAGGAGGTGCTGAACACTGGCACCAACATGGCGCGCATCCCCGACATCCCCATCACCCACCAGCAGATCATGGCTCTGCCGGTGCCCCAAGGCGATCTGCTCGTCCGTTTCCTGACCCCGACGAGGCTCACCTACAGCGTGGATTTCAAGAAGCGGGTCGTCCATCCCGACGGCTTCACATTCCGCAGGTTCTTCCAGCGGCTTGCCGACCGGCTCGACTACCTGGGGAAGTATTTCTCTGAAGGAGGTCCCGACTGGGGGGACTTCCGATCGTTGCTGGACGCGGCGGAAGAGGTCGAAGTGGTGGAGAATCGCCTCCGTTGGGCCGACGTGTGGAGCTATTCCAGCCGCAAGCAGGCGCTTTCCCCCATCGGCGGCATCGTGGGTGAAGTCGTCCTTCGGAGCGAAGATTGGTCCCCCTTCTGGCCCTGGATCGTCTGGGGCCAGTTCACGCACGTGGGAAAAGACGCGGTGAAGGGAAACGGGATGTACGATATCAGCGAATCAACGAATAAGCGAATGAGCGAATGGGAGGAGAGCGATGACTTATGAAGAGTGGGAAAGTTCCGTAAGCGAAAAAATCAAAAGAGAGCCGATATGGAGCTTCTTCGGGTACCGCAAAGCCTTGTTCCTATACGAGTTGGTATGGAGGGACTGCCAGGGGATGATTCACGATCCCCGGGGAAAGGCTATATCCCAGCAGATTATCAGAAGTGCTGGTTCCATCAGTGCTAACATCGAAGAAGGGCATGGACGGGGGTATGGCAAACAAAGGAACTGGTTTCTCTCTGTGGCGATAGGCTCTGCACGAGAGACGAAAGGGTGGTACTGGAGAGCACGACATCTTTTCTCAGAGGAGCTTGTCGAAAAGCGAATGGAAGTGCTTGACGAAATAATCTCTCTGCTCGTTACCGAGCTGTCCCGACAACGACACCGCTGATTCGCTGATTCGCTCATTCGCCGATTGCAAAGAGTTCTTGCGGTATGGAGGGTAGACAACATGGGTATTGTACGCTATCTGATCGTAGATCGATACGGTTCCATGCTTGCCAAGCACAGCGGGCGGATACGGGTTCTCAAGGGGAAAGAGAAGCTGGCCGAGGCGCCGTTGCTGCATCTGGAAGCGATCCTCATCATCACCAACGGCGTCGCCATCTCCAGCGACGCAATCCGTGAATGCACCGAGCGCGGCATCCCGATCTATTTCCTCTCCGGCAGGGGCAAGCCTTATGCGGCGATCTACAGCCAAGCCCTCACCGGCACCATCGCCACCCGTCGGGCGCAACTCATGGCCTACGAGGACGAGCGAGGGGTGGCCCTGGCGAAGCAATTCGTCTCTGGGAAGCTGCGGAATCAGGCCAACCTCCTGCGGTACATGGCGAAATACCGCAAGGAGCGGGAGCCTGAAGTCTTCGAGGCAATCCAGATCCTGGCGCCGGATATCCTGGGGCTGGAGGCGGATATCGAGGGGGTGGAAGGGAAATCCGTGGACGAGGTGCGTGAACGGCTGTTGAACATCGAAGGCCGCGCCGCACAGCAGTACTGGGCCGGGATACAGATTCTGCTGAAGGCGAACCTGGATTGGCCCGGTCGGCGCACCCGCGGGGCTTCGGACCCGTTCAACATGATGCTGAACTACGCCTACGGCGTCCTCTATGGCCAGATCGAAAGAGCCTTGATCCTGGCGGGTCTCGATCCGTACGCAGGCTTCCTTCACGCAGACCGTCCCGGCAAGCCGAGTCTCAGCCTCGACCTCATTGAGGAGTTCCGCCAGCAGGTGGTGGACAGGACCATGGTCGGGATGGTGAACAAGGGGGTGAAGATCGATCTGGACGAGAGCAAACATCTCACCATGGAGTTCCGCCGTCGGATCGCCGGAGCGGTGCTGGAAAGGCTGGAGAGCCGAGTTCAGTACGAGGGCAAGCGCTTCTCGCTCCAGAGCGTGATCCAGAGCCAGGCGAGGCATGCGGCCACATTCCTCCGGGGTGAGAGAGAGGTGTATGAGCCGTTCGTCGGGAGTTGGTAGATGCGGTGCCTGGTGGTGTACGACATACCGGATGATGGCACCAGGACGAAGATCGCTGATTTCTGCCTGGATTACGGGCTGGATCGGATCCAGTACAGCGCGTTCCTGGGGAACCTGACCCGGGGTCAGCAGAAAGAGCTCATGGCGAAGATCAAGCGCAGATTGGGGAAGAGGGAGGGCGTGATACAGCTTTTCCCCATCTGCAGGAAAGACTGGGAGATGCGTCTGGAGGTGATCAACGTTGGAAAGGACGAGGGATGAGGAGGAAGTCGTCCCGCTGGTGCTGAGGGACGGTGTGGAGGAGCCGATATATTTCCGGGTGACTGATTTGAAGCAGTGGTTCTACTGTCCCAGGATCGTCTATTTCCAGTTCGTGATGCCGGACCTGCGCCCGAAGACGTACGCGATGGAGGAAGGGGCGCTGAAGCATGCGGAGTTGAGGCATCGTCGGAGGCGATGGCGTGGGCTGCCGGATGGCGAATATCGGTGGGATGTGGCGCTCCGGAGCGAATCGCTCCACGCGTCTGGCCTGGTGGACCTGGTGATCGACACGGGCGAAGAACTGGTGCCTGTGGATTTCAAGGACAGCATGAAGGCATCGGCGCACTTCAAGATGCAGCTTGCGGCGTATGGGATCATGCTGGAAGAAGAGACGGGGAAGCCCGTCGAGCGGGGGTTCGTGTACCTGCTGCCTCGGAGACGAGCGGAGGAGGTGAGGCTTACTTCGAGGACGAAATCGAAGGTGAGGAAAGCGTTCGGGGAGATGCTGGAGAGCGTTTTGGGGGAACACATGCCTCCTCCGCCGAAGAGCCAGGCTCAGTGCGTGGCGTGTGAGTTCAGGCGGTTTTGCGATGACAGATTCTAAAGGCAGAGATTGGTGCCTTACCAACGAAATTCTTGCACATTGGGCGAATGTTTGAGGCAGAGACGCGAGAGACGCAGAGGCAAAAACCAAACGAATCAGCGAAAGAGCGAATCAGCGAATGGGGCCCACCTCAGTTCTCTGCGAGAGTGCATGTCCCCGCTGATTCGTTGGCTCGTTGATTCGCTGATTTGGATAGTCTCTGCGTCAGGCTTTCGGTTCTGGCTTGTCCAGGTTGAGATGCCTGTTTGACGGCGTTTCGCAAATCGGCCGGTTTCGGGCTGTACCGGGGTGGAATCTTGCTCCCGATGGGGAAATTCGGTGGTTTTCCGGCCGTTTTGCTTCGCAAATCGAGGCGATTTTGTGCAAAAATATGATTTGCGAAATTTGGGCGATTTGGTGTAGAATTCGGCCGTGGTGTCAGCCGAAAACCGCTTCGTAGAAGCCCGTAGAGCCGTTTTTTCCGAGGGAAAGGGCAAAAACCTATGGGGAAACGGTATGGCGGAGCATGGGGTTTCATCGCGTAGGCCCGAGTTGAGGGTACTGAAAGTTGTGGGTAGCAACATGGGGAAGTGCGCCGATAATGTTTCATCGCGTAGGCCCGAGTTGAGGGTACTGAAAGTGCCTT
>CAZDOZ010000202.1:0-4065 GCA_964507175.1 uncultured Anaerolineae bacterium | reverse complement strand
CTTTGTGAGACTTTTGTGAAGGTGCGCGGTATGACTTTATGAGACCCGGCACATGTTGCGCCTGTGCCGATGAAAAAAACATCTTGGGGAGGTTTTTCGATGGGGAAAGTAGCAGTGGTTGCCATAGGCGGCAATTCCCTGATCAAAGACAAGCAGCATGTCAGCGTTCAGGATCAGTACAATGCAGTGAAGGAAACCACCCGGCATATCGTCGACATGATCGAAAAAGGATGGGATATCGCCATCGGGCATGGCAATGGTCCACAGGTGGGGTTCATCCTCCGCCGCTCTGAAATAGCGGCAAAGGTTGCCGGAATGCACGAGGTTCCGCTGGATGCCTGTGGTGCGGACTCCCAGGGCGCTATTGGCTATGCTTTGCAGCAGAACCTGTACAATGAGTTCAAGAGGCGAGGTATGACGAAGTCTGCGGCTACCGTGGTAACCCAGGTGCTGGTGGACAAGGATGACCCCGCTTTCCAGAACCCAACCAAGCCAATTGGCTCTTTCATGGACGAGGAGGAAGCCAGACGCCGTGCTAAGGAAAATAGCTGGACTGTGGTGGAGGATGCTGGCCGCGGCTGGCGGCGTGTGGTACCATCCCCGATCCCCCAGAAGATTGTGGAGATCGAGGCGGTGAGGAAACTGCTGGACGCGGGCATCATCACCATAACCGTTGGCGGCGGCGGCATCCCAATAATTGAAGAGGAAGACGGCACGCTGAAAGGCGTCGCTGCCGTGATCGACAAGGATTTTGCATCTTCGCTGCTGGCGCGGTCCATCAGAGCTGATCTTTTCCTCATTTCTACGGCTGTGGAGAAAGTCTATCTCAATTTCAACAAGCCGAACCAGAAAGCCATCGACCAGATGACCGTTTCCCAGGCAAAGAGATACCTGAAGGAAGGGCATTTCGCCAAGGGGAGCATGGAACCGAAGATCCGCGCTATCATCTGGTACCTCGAGGCTGGAGGCAAAGAGGCCATTATCACCGATCCAGAGCATCTCACCGCTGCGTTGGAGGGTGAGACCGGCACCAGGGTCATCCCTGATTGAGCGGCCTGTTGCCATTCTGCCGGTGAAATCCCTATGGCAAGGTCGGAGGCCGGATATTGATGACGGGCGGGTGCCTCCCGCCCGTTTTTTTGTTATGTGTCGAGCACACCTCGGGCCTTCGAAGCAAATCGAAGGCCTGTAACCGTTTCTGGAGATCTTTCGGCGCGTCTGAAACCTGGTACGACTCATCGTTTGGGGTTGATGATCACCGAAGGTGCTTCAGTGGGAATCCTGAGGACCTCCACGGGTCCTCAGGATTTGCCTCGAAATCCCACCAGCCACGCCCAGGTGCGCGAAGGCACTCACTATGCTAAAATAATGTCCTCGATTCCCGCGAGGGTAGGAGTCTGTGGTAAAAGGTGAGGCGAATGCAAAAAAGAGCTCTTGCCGTAGCTCTGGCAGCGTTTTGGGTATTCATGGTGATGGCGTTTGCCGCGGGTTATGGTGTGGCGGTATGGGTGAACGGCGTGAGTGCAATTCCCACCGGCCACTCGGATCTCAAGCTATACCGGCAGTCGTGGAACCTGCTGAACCAGGAGTTCATCGGCCCTATGCCCTCTCGGCAGGAGCAGGTGTACAGCTCAATCGAAGGGCTCACGAAAGCATTCGACGATCCGTATACTTGCTTTCTCCGGCCCCAATCGAGCCGGGTGGAACAGGAGAACTTGCAAGGAAAGTTCGGCGGCATCGGAGCATGGCTGGAGATGCGGTCGGACGGCTCTATCATCCTGCGCCCAATGCCGGGGAATCCGGCCGATAGGGCTGGCATCAAGGCCGGCGATGTGCTGGTGAAAGTGGGCAATCACATAGTGCCAGAGCATCCGGATATCCAGCAGGTGGCAAGCTGGGTACGTGGGAAGGCAGGAACACAGGTAGAAATAACGGTTCGGCGGGCATCCGGCGAGGTGACCACTTTCACCATCACCAGGGCGGAGATCAGACGCTTTACCGTCTCGTGGCGAATTCTAGACAAGCAAGCTGGTATCGGGTATGTATCTCTTAACCTTTTCGGGGAGCAAAGCGATGAGGAGTTGCGGAAAGCAATCGAGGATTTGAAGCGGCAAAGAGCAAGCAGGCTCATCCTCGATCTGAGGCAAAACCCAGGCGGTCTTCTCTCTTCGGTGGAAGAGGTCGCTGGGGAATTCCTTCCCGCCGGGAAAATCCTCCTTTACGAGAAGCACAGGGACGGAGAAAATGCCCACAGAGTCCGAGGTAAGGGCGTGGCTGTCGGTATGCCGATGGTCGTCCTGATAGATGGAGGTACTGCCAGCGCGGCAGAGATACTGGCGGGCGCTCTCCAGGACTACGGTCGGGCTAAGTTGGTGGGAGGCAAGACTTTTGGCAAGGGATCGGTTCAGGACATTCGTACTTTCGATGATGGCTCTTCGATCCACATAACCATCGCCAAGTGGCTCACTCCCAGGAAGCGCGCTATAGACGGGAGGGGAATAGAGCCGGATGTGCATGTGGGGCCGGAAGCCGGGAAGGACGCACCGCTGGAGAAAGCGGTGGAAATGCTAAAGGGCGAGGACGGAAGCAAATGAGCACACTTCAGGCAATCTTTCTGGGGATACTGCAGGGACTCACGGAGTTCCTTCCGGTCAGCAGCTCGGGGCATCTGGTGGTAGTCCCGTGGGCACTGGGGTGGAAGTCACCGGGGTTGGTGTTCGACACGACAGTGCATTGGGGCACACTTCTGGCGGTAGTGATTTTCTTCTGGAGCGATCTTGTCGTACTGGTGAAAGCTGCATGGGATAGCCTGGTCAGAAAGTCACTGGACAAGCCAGAGGCCAGGCTCGCGTGGGGGCTTGTCATAGGAACGGTGCCGGCTGCTGTGATCGGGGCAGCATTCAGCGACTGGTTCGAAGCACTTTTCCAGAAGCCGGTTTACGTAGGCGCTGCGCTCCTGGCGACGGCTTTGATCCTTTTCTTGAGCGAGTGGTTTGGGCGTAAGGAACGTGGATTTACCAGCGTTGGGTGGCTGGATGCGATAATCATCGGTTGTGCGCAGGCAGTCGCCATCATGCCCGGGATATCCAGGTCTGGAGCTACAATCTCGACTGGGCTCGCAAGGGGGCTGGAGCGGGATACGGCGGCGCGGTACAGTTTCCTCCTGAGCGTGCCGATAATCTTCGGCGCCGGGTTGCTCAAGTTGAAAGATTTGCTGGCGACGGGAGTCACCGGGCACGAGATATCGATCCTGCTATGGGGATTTGCAGCAGCAGCCATCAGCGGATACCTGGCCATTGGCTTCCTCATGGGATTCGTGCGCAAGCGCCCGCTGTACGTGTTTGCCGTGTACTGTGCCGTGATCGGCGCGAGCGTGCTGGCGTACGCCCTACTGGTGTGATCGAACCGACGCCCCAGGCTACATTTCTCTCCCCCGATGTCGGGGCTGCAGGGTGAACTGTTAGTCCACCGTCTGCTCTACTTTTCGTCGTTATGGGGTGAGCTCCCGCTCGTGGCGACTGCTTTACAGAACCTCCGCCGGCTGAGTTCACATCTGGATTTGCGGGCTTTCGAAGCAAATCAAGGCCCGAAAATGCTCCAGGGCTTGTGCTGCGGCTTGTCTGGGGTTGACGAAAGCCTTCCGAAGGGCAGGTAAGTTCCTGGGGGCCCGTAGGGCCCCCAGGAATCACTTCATTTTTCCCTTTGTTACTGCTCAGCCTCCCCAGCGATGGGACACTGACGACGCCGATTCTCGCTAATCCTTTCTGGTTTATTTGCCTTACCTGCGGGTATCTGCGTTCGATTTGTTCAAGGCTGAACAGTTACTCCCCTCCGCTGTTATCATTGGACAGGGCTGCCTTTCTGTGGTACTATTGCGCGTGATGGATACGCATGCATTATACATACTGAAAGTGCGCAATCGAAGCGCATCGTACTGAAGCATGGAGGTGACATAATGTCCAAGACAGTTCGGGTTACCCTGACCCTACCCAGGGACCTTTGGGAGAAAGCAAAGGATGCTATCCCCACTGGTGAGCGCTCACGCGTCGTGGCGGAAGCGCTGGA
>CAZDOZ010000201.1:0-4078 GCA_964507175.1 uncultured Anaerolineae bacterium | reverse complement strand
CAAAGAGCTGGGAAGAGGTTGCCGGGGTGGTTTTTTCGAGTAAGGGCGATCCACCCAGGGTCGGTCCGGCGAGTTCTCGCAGAGCGGAAGTCGAAACCGGCGGGCCGTCACAGATTTGTCAGGAAAAGAAATGTCTACCTCGATCTTGGACACCATTTTGCATGACAGAACCATGCTCGCTTTCGTAGCGATAGCGGCAATAGTGCTCATCCCTCTCGTTTGGAAAATACTGTTGCGTCCTCTGATCGTGCACCCCATATATTCCGTTAGTCTCGTGGTTGCCGCGCTAGTTGCTATTGTGCTGATTCGTGGGCCGTTGCCGGTAAAAAGTGAAACGCGGGAAGAAGAAACCACAGCTAAAACCATAGCGGGACAGCTTTTTCCTGAAGGGTGGAAACTGACCCAGTGGTTCCGTCTCAATGCAGACGGCGATGCCACAGAGGAGCACCTGCTCATATTCCGCTACAACTATCGGAGCGGAGGCAAGAAAGATCTGGATGAAAGCCCGCTGGGGGGAGTGATTTACGATCCTGTGAATGTCCGTAGACCGGACGAGCCCACGAAGTCCGGCGATCTGCTCCCGGGTATGCTTTTGCCTGATATGGCTAATGGCAAAGGTCAGGGCTATCTCGGGGAGACGAGGGTCGTCCCATTTCTGTGCAAGGTGGGCGATGGCCTTCCTGAGATTGTGCTCTTTGGGTTTGGTGGCGTTCCGTATCCAACCTTCCTCTCTATTTTTCGCTGGGATGGGAAACGTTATGCGGTTTTGGGACATTGGATTGGCAGTGGCGGGATCACGGTTTTACCTGCTAAGCTAACTCCCAGTTCCGATACGAAGCTGACCGATGTTCCTCTGGCCTGTGACTCGGTAGTCAAAGAGGTTGCGGTTCGCACCCGGCTGAACGAGAGGGATCTCCTGTGCAAAAAAGTGGTTTATCGGCGCGGAAAGGCCGGAGAGACCTTCCGTTCCGGCGATCCCTCCATCGTTTTCTGTTATGGCGCTCCGAAGCACCCTTTCTACCCCGAAGGGGCGGTGGCAGCGTTTTACGAGACTGTGCAGGAGAAGGGATTTGCAGAGGCGCAGAAAGCGTACATGGATGAGGAGGGCAGAAATGCCTGGAAGAACCTATCCAAGAAATATCCGGTAAAGGACCGTGAGAAGGTCCGCCTGGTGATGTTGCACCATCCATCGGATTTTCTGCCTGGTGTGTCCGGCGGTGGCGTATTGGTAACTGTGACTGTTGAGGTGAACACTGGCACCGAGGCCTACCAGGCCGATTGGGGCGTGGTGGGGAGATATGAGGATCGGAACGACCCCAAAAAGTTCGTTGACTGGCGCTTGCACTCGGTAGAGTTACATTGAGTGGCAATCGGTGGAGGATTCGATGCATACTGATTTGTTGATCGAGAATGTGGGACAGCTTTTGACGCTCGCAGGCCCGGCAGGGCCGCGGCGTGGACCTGCGATGCAGGATCTTGGCATAGTCGAGGATGGCGTAGTGGCTGTGAAACATGGACGGATAGTTGCCGTGGGGAAGAGGGGAGGATTCGAAGAGGGTATAACGCCGGACAATGTACTCGATGCCAAGGGCAGGGTGGTAATGCCAGGATTCGTGGATCCTCACACTCACGCGGTCTGGGCAGGCGATCGTCGGGATGAATTCGAGATGCGCGCTCGCGGGGCGACTTACATGGATATAATGAGGGCCGGCGGGGGGATCATGAATACTGTCAGGAAAACCAGATTGGCATCGGTGGACGACCTGGTGCGGGAAAGCTGGCCCAGGTTCAGCTACATGCTGGCCTATGGTACCACCACCGCGGAGGTGAAGAGCGGCTATGGACTCGACATGGAAAATGAGTTGAAAATGCTGGACGCCATAGCCGTCCTGAACGTGGAACAACCTGTGGAGCTGGTGCCTACTTTCCTGGGTGCTCACGCCATTCCGGAGGAATTTGCTGGCGATCCAAACGCATACGTGGATTTGGTAGTCGAGGAGATGCTCCCTGAGGTAGCTGACCTGGTTTACAAGATTGGCGAGGAAAGCAGGCCGGACGACCCCATGCCCGCGTCGTATGTGAAAGCTGCGGAGTTCTGCGACGTTTTCTGCGAGGAGGGGGCTTTCGACCTGGAGCAGAGCAGGCGGATACTGGCCAGGGCAAAAGAGCTGGGAATGAAATTGAAGATTCACTCTGATGAGTTTCGCTCCCTTGGTGGCACGGCACTGGCGGTGGAGCTTGGCGCCACCTCTGCGGATCACCTGGTGGTCACCCCACCGGAGGAAATAGCGCTTCTGGCTGCCTCGGACACCATTGCGGTGGCGTTGCCAGGCACGCCTTTTGGCCTGGGCAAGCCGGGGTACACTCCTGCCAGGGCCATCATTGATGCAGGTGGTGCTCTTGCCATTGCCACCGACCTCAACCCAGGCACTTCGTGGTGTGAGTCCATGCAGATGATGATTGCTTTGTCTGCCCGCTACATGGGGATGACCCCGGCGGAGGCCGTGACCGCTGCCACCATCAACGCTGCATGGGCTATTGACCGGGGAGGCCAGATTGGGAGCCTCGAGATCGGCAAGCAGGCCGACATCCTGATTCTCGATACCGACGACTACCGTGACCTGGCCTATCGGTACGGGACGAACATGGTGGCCCAGGTGGTCAAGGCCGGAGAGGTGATGTTCGAAGAATGAAATGGGTACCTAACCCCTTGGCCCCTTCTCTGTAAGCCGAGGGGCCGGGGGAGAGGTCCAAGGAAGCCGTCAAGTTGAGGGGTGCCGATTCGTCTCCCCCTGCGGGCCAGCCCAGTGGAATGGTTATTCCACAGGGCCAGAGGCCACTGAAGTGGGAAGTCCCCTCGGGGGGTTTTCTATGGATTTGGGCCGGATGTTGCCCTCGAGGGAACGCGGCGTGGCTTCACGATTGCGGGTCGATGTGCAAGCGCCGTGACTAACCTGTCTTCCATGCCGTCTTCAGTTGTAGGGCGGATCGACGGCAGATGGGTTGGCAGGTCGGGACGGAAAAGTTGGAAGAGCGAACGGAATGGGTTTACAATTGTAGGACGTCAGGCATGCGCCACGGTCAATTTGTCATGTGGGGTGGCACGGGCTGGGAAGGAGGTGCCAAATGAAGGCGCTTATTGTGAGTGACGTATCTGAGATTTGTCAGCGCCTGCGGCGAGATTTGCAAAAGGAAGGTTATGAGGTCAAATGTGTGGCTTCTGCGATTGACCTCCTGGAGCGACTGAAGAGTGCCGAACGGGAAGGAAACGGATACGACCTGCTGTTACTCGACCTCCACATGCCCCAAGTAGATAGTCTCTCGCTGCTAAGGGAGATTCGACAGGCGAAGCTCGATTTGGACGTCGTGGTGACCGCTGACCCCGGCGACGAAGGCAAAGCAATAGAATCCATTCGCCTGGGTGCGGTCGACTACCTTCGCAAGCCGATATCCCCGGATGAACTCCGCATGATTCTCCTCCGAGTCGAACAAATGCGTGCATCTAGGGAAGAACGAACCAAGGCACTTGGAGAACTAAGGGAGAGATACCGCACATTATTCAGACATATCGGAACAGCCCTGGCTGTGGTCGAGGAAGATACGACGATATCTTTGGTCAACGAAGGATTCGAGCGTCTTTCTGGCTATTCCAAGGAGGAGATCGAGGGAAAGAAAAGTTGGACCGAGTTCGTTGCACCTGAAGACCTCGAGAGGATGAAGGAATATCACTTCGCCAGGAGAGAGAAAGAAGAAGAGACGCCGGAGACTTATGAGTTCAAATTCATCGATAGGGATGGAAACGTAAAGCACATATTTCTTAGTGTAGGGATGATTCGAGGTACGAAGAAGAGCCTGGCTTCTCTCATAGATGTCACCGAGCGCAAGAAAGCGAAGGAGGCGCTACGGGAATCGGAAGAACGGTATCGCTCGCTCATCAATGACGTCATCGATGTCGCAGGAGCAGGCATTTTCATCCTTGACAGCGATTTCCGGGTCGTCTGGATCAATCAGGCGCTAGAACGGTTCTTTGGCTTGCGGAAAGATGAGGTTATCGGCCGCGATAAGCGGAAGCTCATTC
>CAZDOZ010000200.1:0-4103 GCA_964507175.1 uncultured Anaerolineae bacterium | reverse complement strand
ACCCCCAGTGTATCGTCGCCTCCGATGACTACGATCGCATCCAACCCAAACTGGCTTATGTTCTTCAGGCTTTTCTCCACATCCTCGTCGCGCTTGAACGGGTTGGTCCGGGAAGAACCCAGAATAGTCCCGCCTATGGGCAGGATGCCAGAAACCGAACGGGAAGTCATCGGCTCCACGTTCCCCAGGATCAACCCCTCCCATCCATTCCGGATCGCCAACACTTGATAGCCGTATGAAAGAGCTTTCCTCACCACCGCACGAATGGCGGCGTTGAGACCGGGGACATCCCCGCCTCCCGTCAAAACACCTATTCTCATAATATTCCTCCGTGTTATCATTGGACTTTTGACAAAGCGGAAACGGAGCCTTCTGGGGCTTCACGCCTGGTAGATGACTGGGAAGAACCCCTTCTTTCCTGCCTTCAAGGCGAAAAACTCAGTCCAGCAGGGCAGCCCGATTGTCAAAAGTCCAAATTATCAAGGCTGCTGAAATCAGTCCAAGCCAAAAGAAAAAAACAAACAATTGCGCCAAAAGCCAATAAAAAAGGACGGAGACAACGTACGCGGACGTCGTCGTCCTCGCCCTTCAGCGTCTACAGGAACGCCCAAAAACGTCGACAACTGCAGTAGGCAGAGGCAGTACCTTCGCCTACCCACCGAAACGAATTTGACAAACCACTACAAGCCGGAAGGGGATTGCAGCAAGATATGCAGTCACCTTCTCCACCTCCGACCTCACCTCATCCCCATGTTACCGGCTCCAGCCAAGACTCAGGAGTGGACAAAGCGGCTTGTTCCACTGTTCTCGCCCTGGGTACCATAGTGCTTTTGCGATGGGCAGCAGCAGCCCTCGCAGATGAAACAGAGGCAATGATGCTCCAAGGGAGAGCGACACCCAGCAGCCATATGAGCAACAACGTTACCGCAGAAACTTCAAGCCGCGTGATTGGCTTGAGGGATTGGAACCACTCGGAGAGAGCCTCCATCTGCTGTCGTATTCTATGCCATATCCCCGGTCCGACCTCGACAGGCACCGCCGGAGCAGCAGGCATGGGTACGGGCTGTCTTTCTGGGACTGTCACTGGGGCAGGCACAGCGGCTGTCGTGCCGGAAACAAGCGACATGCGCTCCACTACTGACCTGCTCAATGCGAGAGCGATGGTAGGATGCCGAAGCGCCATGGACTCCAGCGTCTCACCATAGATTTCCCACGCCTCCACGTCCTCAACAGCCTGGGCCGAAAAAAGCCGCTTCTGTACCCGCCGCAGCGCGGATTCCCCAATGAAATCGCCTTGAGCCATAGTAAAGAACTTCGAGGGCTTGCCATTCACATCACGCAGGAGCGCAACCCGACCTTTCTCGATGAAATAAATGGTCGCACCATCTTCCCCTTCGCGGAACAGAGTCTGCCCTGCTTTGAACCGAACGCTCTCCAGTTCTTTCGCCACCTCCAACAAATCATCTCCGGAAAGGCTCCGGAAGAGGACCACCCTTCGCAGCCTTTGTTCTATTTGCGTCATCCCGACGCTTTCCCGCTGGGCCACGGCAGCGCGAGCTATGGATTTAGCTACCTCAGGGCGATGGGCCAGCACCTCCTCAAATCCTTGCCTGTCCAACACGAAAAGGACGGTATCCCCCCGGGCGACTGCGGTCAGAGGATACACCTCACCAGTCAGCAGTTGGACGTCACCCAACGCATCACCTTCTCCTGTCCTAGCCACAGCAGATCCATCAGACGTGACCAGCATCACGCTGCCTTTCACGACCAGACACAAGGCATCGCCTGGATCGCCGGCGTTGAAGACATTATCGCCAGCAGGCACTACTTTCAGGAACATTCTCTCGGCAAAGGCCTCTAACGCCTCCGGGGAAACGCCAGCCAGAAGAGGCAATCCTCCGAGAAGCGTCGCTGCTTCCCTTCTCTCCTCAGCCGTCAAGGATGCAGAAATGCTTTTCGCTAAAGTCTGTCTCAAATCCGGGTGCTTGTCAGACAGAGCACGGAAGTCAGTGAGCGGAAGCCTCCAAACGAGCGAGGGGGCCGTGGCCTTCGCTGTCTCCCTGTAGGGGGAATCGGTAATGGCCGACACCACTCCCAGCAGGTCTTCTGATGAGGCCGACCTAAGGGCATCGTCGGAGACCCCTGTCAGCATTACCTCGCCCCGCTGAACCCAGAAAATGCCCTGCGGGGCATCTCCCTGCTGAAAAATATCATAACCCTGCATAACTTCTTGCGGCTGCAGAGAGATCGCCAGGTCATCCAGAACATCATCCGGCAGGGTGCCAAGTGATTTTACAGCTTTGAGTTGTTCTTTCAGATATCCGAGCATTTGACGTAAGGTTCTGCCGTAGGCTTGACTCAACCTGATGCCAATACCCACGTTTTCAGAGATAATCTCTTCCAGCGCTTTGGCATCCAGAGAAAACACCTCGACTTCGGTGCCAGCTACAGCGCCAGTCCTATGCGGGACACCTCGGAATAGCGCCGCTTCGCCCAACATACTGCCGGCCCCCAGACTTGCCAGCGTCAGCCCATCTGCCCCTGTCAGGTGTACCCACCCACGTGAGATCATGCAAAGCGATAGGGGCTTGTCCCCTTGCTCGAAGATCACCTCGCCTCTCGCAAATTTTCTAACCTGCATCCGCTCAGAGATTTTCTCTATTTCACTATCACTGAGGCGGGAGAAGAGAACGGACTGTCTCAGTTTATCCATCTCCATTCAGAAAGTACCTCCAATTCGAAGCCTTCTACTTGCTGGTGGTAGTGCCTGCCCGCTGCCCCTCCAGACGCCTACTGGTCGTCGGCTGAGCGGTAGCGCCAGGCAATGACGGAAATTTCTTTACCACAGGGACCTTATCCAGCGGTCCTCTGGCGTCGATTACATTCTTGAAAACCCACCCTTTGTTGGACTCGCCGCCGCCCCAACAACATATCTGCCACCAGTCTTCTTTTGGATTCTGCCCGATTATCCGGACTATCTCACCCTCGATCAGATGGCCCACGCGCCGGTATCCTTTTCCAGGCCCTTCGCGCACATTGGTCCACCCCCTGGCAATCGCCTGGGGGGTCTCAAGCGTCGCTGTTGGCACCACCAGCGTTGGGGTATCCGGGGCCAGGGTTGCGGTCGGGGTAGGCGAAGGCTGAGGTAAGAGCGTATCGGTAGGGAGTGGCAAGGGCTCAGCAGTTGGAGTGCCGAGGATCGCCAGCAAAGCCTCATCCCGCATACCCAGATCGTAAGCAAGCTTCGCAAGGGCTCTAACATCCTCGGGGGACAGGTCTTTGGCATTGGCATGCTGCTGTGCCAGCATGCTCACCCACTGAGGAGCGTTTGCCACGTCCAGCTTTTCCATGTCAGAGCGCGCTTTGTTTAAATCGTGATCGCTAGCGTATTCATGGGCAATCCGGATAACCCTATCCTCTTTGATGACCTCCGGCGGGGCCTTGCTCGAAGAAGAGTTGCAAGCAGAAAGGAGAACCATTAGGGAAAGGATAGCCAAAGCGCATACCCACCAATACACCTCTCCTAACGGCCTCAGAAGCGACTTACGCCGACGTATCACTTATTTTCACCTCGTCAAGAGCCTGTCCGAAAAGTCCAGTGTGAAGTGTTTATGGGTTGGTGGAGGCAATACCTCCGCCCCCCGGCAAGCTTTTCGGATAGGCATTAAGCAGGCGAACGACAACCGAATCAGCGTGCTACAGGGTACTCTCTACCACCACTGGATGTAAAAGTGGAACAAGCCCACAGCTTGTCCCATTTCCGACCGCGTCCGTCGCTGTTCTCGCCAACCCGGAGCGTTCCACGTCACGAGATGCCGAAGGTGGGACTCGAACCCACACGGGACTAAATTCCCAACGGTTTTTGAGACCGTCGCGTCTACCTGTTCCGCCACTCCGGCAAAGCGAAAAAAGTATACAACGAAATCTCTTTCTTCGTCAAGTCAGCTTGCCGCCGGGATTTCGAAGCAAATCGAAGCCCAACCAAAGCAAGCGAAATCTGTTGGCGGTCAGACGTTAGCCGGCGGCTTGCGTGCGCGGCGCCACGCACCCTGGAACGACGAGATGAACCAAGTTGCCTCGGCGGATAGGAGTCGACGAAATCC
>CAZDOZ010000199.1:0-4122 GCA_964507175.1 uncultured Anaerolineae bacterium | reverse complement strand
TAACGTCCGGCCTATATGAGCGGGAAGGGGGGAAGGCCAAGAGCCGCTCCGTCCCAACAGTTTTAAGCGCTACCATTTGCTTCGAGGGCCCAAGACAGGGAAATCGGAGCAAATCTTGCAGCGCAGAGAAGCCTGCAGAGGTTCTCCGAGAGGAAAGAGAGGGTGAGGCATGTCGCTATGCAGCTCCTATCGGTAAGGGGCCGTGGGCATTGCCCTCAGCTATTCAGGATTTGCTTTGAAGGCCCCGCGACTTGGTATTCTGGGCGGTTAGTACCGCTTTACGAGTTTTCTGTACGCATCGGGGTGGCGGTGCTGGAGTATCTGAGATTCCTCCCGAACACGGCGTACCTCGTCCAGGTCGAAGCGGGCCACAGCGTAGCCCTCCGTTGGCTCGTCCATGGTGGCGAATGGTTTGCCTTCCGGCCCCAGGATAATGCTGTTCCCTCCGAAAGAGTAGCTTGGTTCCTCGCCGATGCGGTTCGCAGCCGCCACGAAGACCCCATTCTCGATAGCCCTGGCCATCAGCAGCGTTCTCCAGGCTGCTTCCTGTCCTGATTCCCAGTTCGCTCCTATGGCTATCAGCGAGGCGCCGTCCAGAACCAGGCTACGCGCTGCCTCGGGGAACATGACATCCCAGCCGATGAGAAGACCTATGGTGCCGAAAGGTGTATCCAGCACAGGAAAGCGGTGCCCTTCCCTGAACGCCATCCTTTCCTCGCCGCGCAGGTGGACTTTTCGGTATCCCCCGCTTACCTCGCCATCTGGCCCGACTAGCACCATGGCATTGTAGATGATGCTTTCGACTTTCTCTTTGAGTACCATCCCAAATGCTATCGAGACGTTCATCTCTGATGCGGTTTGCGCCATGATGTTTACTACAGAACCATCCAGCCTCTCCGCCAGGCGAGGGAAACGGAGCCCGCATTCCCGCCCAGTGGTTGCCAGCTCCGGAAATACGATCAGATCTGTCGGCTGTCTACGGGAGATCTGCAGCGCTTTCTCCCGCATGTTCACGATATTCTCCTCTTGTTCTGCTAATTTCGGAGCCGTCTGCACGACGGCCACGGTTATTTCAGACATGCTTTGCTCCAGGGTCATCAAAGATATGTGGCTATACGGTCCACTCCGTTGCCGAACTCTAGAATATCTTCCCCAACACGAACCCCACGATGCTCGTTACCAGAGCTCCCCACAACGCAGGCCAGAAACCCGAGACCTGAAATCCGGAACCGGTCATGCTGGCAGAAATCTTGAAGAGGAAGGCATTGATTATTAGGTAGAACAGCCCAAACGTCAGTATGATGAAAGGAAACGAGATTATTTTCAGCGGTATGCCCAGGATCGTGTTCACGATGCCGAATATGATTGCCATAGCCAGGAGACCGACTACTCCTTTGTAGGAGATGCCGGGCACTACACTCGCCGCAACCCAGAGTGCAACAGCGTTTATGATCAATTTCATCAGCAATTTGTGGATCATCGTCCCTCCAGTCAGAGTTGGAATCTGCTGCTGGCGCGGACTACTTTTTGTTTGTAGTCCGTCACGTACTTCATCAGCTTTTCTTGCAATTGTTTCCAATCGTCGCTTTGCAGAATCTTGGACATTGTGTCCAGATCCTCGGCTACGCCGCCGGTCAGCATCTGTGGCCCCTTGCCGTACATGGTGTACCATGCCTCGGTGGGCTGTATGCCCAGGCGCATCAGGCCTGGAGCAAACTCACGCACTATGAACTCGAAATAAGCTTGCTCTTTTCCTTCTCGTATGTTCCAGCTCATCAGAAGCTTTACCATTTTCGTCACCTCTCTGCCGAGATGTTCTCGGTCTCGACAGATAACATAATACCAGACTATCCGGTTTACAGCAAGGGATATTGGCTTCCGGTGATTACATACGGACATCCCAGGGCAGAAATGGGCCTCTGAAGCAAATCGAAGGCCCATGCTACCTCCGGGGCTTTTTCGGCGTGCCTGAGAGGAGACTTTTCCGTTGTCACTCCGGAGAGCGGAGCGATGGGAGCGCGAGCTATCAGCCGCCAGTGCTTTTGCAGGTGGATAGCCTCCCGCTCCTAACCGATATCGGAGGAGGGGGCCAGGGTAGTTGGGGCCAAAAGCAGGCTGACACGGTCTGCTCCACGTTACCTGAGCCTGCGTCTTCTCCACAAGCGGAACGAAATGTCACAGAGTGGGCAGCACAAGCACGTCTATGATGGGCCTGCGCTGGGTTTCCTGGTAGACGTGCTGCGCCACCGCTTCCTGCACAGTACCAGCAATCGCCTTGAGCGATTTTCCTGGGCCAAGTGCGTCCAGCGTCTCTGTGATTTTTTTCTTGATTCCTCGGCCCAGGTTGTCATCTGCCGTCATACACGCGAATCCGTGTGAGGCTATCCTTGGTTCTCCCACAGCCTTTCCAAGGTATCTGTCCCACGAGAGCGCTATCGTGATGTACCCATGTTGCGAAAGCTGCCGTCTTTCCTCTAGCACCCGCGCTCCTATGTCCCCGATGCCTCTGCCGTCCACGAAAACATATCCTCCCGGGGTCCTGCCCTCGACTCGCAGTCCGTTTTCGTCGAGGGATAGCACAGTGCCATTCTCGACCACGAAGATGTGGTCTTTCGGGATGCCGAGAGACGCCGCAAGGCGCGCATGTGCTTTGAGGTGTCTGAGTTCTCCATGCACTGGCACGAAATACTCTGGCTTCGTCAGGGAAAGTAAGAGCTTTTGTTCCTCCTGGCTGGCATGTCCAGAAACGTGAACCTGGGCCAAAGGCGGGTAGATCACCTCGGCTCCACGCTGGAAGAGCTGATTGATGAGCTTGCTGACCTCTTCTTCGTTGCCGGGGATAGGCATGGCGGAGATGACCACCGTGTCGCCTGGCTGGATTTCTATTTCCTTGTGTTCTCCCCTGGCTATCCTGGCCAGAGCCGCCTCGGGCTGGCCCTGAGCTCCGGTAGCAATAAGCACCACTTTCTCTGGAGGATACTTGTTGATGGTGTTCGAACGCACCAGCACGCCTTTGGGTATCTCCAGATACCCAAGCTGCCTGGCCACGCGCACGCTTTCCAGCATGCTGTACCCGACCAAAGCGACTTTGCGCCCGTGACGGTGAGCGACTTCTGTTATCTGCTGTATGCGGGAGAGAAGAGAAGCAAAAGTGGTGACGATGACCCGGCCTTTTGCAGTCCGTATTATCCGGTCGAAAGCCTCCTCCACCACCTGTTCCGAGGGGGTGAACCCAGCCCTTTCCGCGCCTGTGGAGTCTGCCATCAGTATGCGGATACCTTCCGCCCCGAGCTGCCCGATTCTGGAAAGGTCTGGCCCGCTGCCCTGCACTGGAGTGTATTCGAATTTGAAATCGCCAGAGTGGAAAATCCTCCCCATGGGGGTGTCAATCGAGAGTCCGACTCCGTCGGGGACAGAGTGGCTCACTGCCACAAATTCCACCTGGAACGGCCCTACGGTAAACCTCTCACGTGCGTTTATGACAACCTTCGTCACTGACTTGCGGAGTCTGTGCCGCTTTAGCTTGTTTTCCACCAGTCCCATTGTCAGGGGGGTGGCGTAAAGAGGGACATTGATTTGTTTCATGAGGAACGGGAGTGCCCCTATGTGATCTTCATGTCCATGGGTCAGTACAATGCCTCTGACCATTGCCTCCTTGCCCCGGAGGTATCCCCAATCAGGGATGACCAGGTCTATTCCTAGCATGTCGTGCTCCGGGAACATGATCCCGGCATCCACGATCATAATGTTGCGGCCGTATTCGAAAACTGTCATGTTCTTTCCTATTTCCCCCAGGCCGCCTAGGGGAATGATTTTCAACTGCTGTACCATCTTTGTAAAAACCTTCCTTGTAAAGTAAAGTCGTATGTGATCGATATTGACGGCTTCATGCTCGTCGCTCAGCGTCCTCGGGATGACAGAGGAAAAGCAGAACAATATCCTAGCGTATCACGTACATCCATTATAAATCCTATTGCCAGCCATAGCAACACGCATGGCTTTTCTGCACAGGGAAAACGAGGTAATTCCTGGTGGCCCATGGGCCACCAGGAATTCAACCTGCCCTCCCGAAGGCCTCTATCAACCCCAGGAAAGTCACAGCACAAGCCCTGTGGAATACTA
>CAZDOZ010000198.1:0-4173 GCA_964507175.1 uncultured Anaerolineae bacterium | reverse complement strand
CCTGGAGGTGAAAAATGGCTTTTCTGACAGGCATGTTTTTGATCGATGCGCCGGCTTCGGCGCTGAACAATCTGGGGCAGATACCCGGCGCCAGGACCGACAACACCGTCGGCGTCAAGATGATCCGCACCCGTGAGGGCGCTTATCCTTACGTCTCCGCTCAGGCGTTCCGCTACTGGCTGCGGCAGACTTTGGAAAAAGGCACATGGGGCTGGATGGCCGCGCCCATCTTCCGGGAGCAAAAAGTGGCCTACACCGACGCCAACCCCATCAGCTGGTGGGACGACGACCTGTTTGGCTACATGCGTGCGCCTTCCAAAAAAGCTTCCGCCATCGAGGCCAGGAAGGGCGACGAGAGCCGCTCCATAGAGACGCCCACGGCTGAGACCGTGACCCGCGTTTCTCCGTTCCGCGTGAGCACCCTGGTCTCCATAGCTCCGGTCACCATCGTGGACGATTTCGGCACCATGTCCCGGCACGAGGGCGACCCGGTGCCACACGAGCATCAGTTTTATCGGGCCACGCTGGAAGGGCTTTTCTCGCTGGACCTGCACGCCGCCGGCACTTTCACGTATCGCAACAAGACCGGTTTCCTGAATCTGGACGACGTCAGGAAGAAGGTGGCGGAGGAAAAGGGTCTGGAGCACCTGGAAGGTGAGAAAGCCTACCGCCTGCCGAAAGAGGATCGTGTGCAGCGGATCGTGGCTTTGCTGGAAGGGCTGGCGCATCTGGAAGGAGGCGCCAAGCAGACCCTTCACTACACCGATGTCAGCCCCGTGCTTACTTTCGTAGCCGTCACCAGGGGCGGCAACCACATCTTCGGGCACGTGGTAGGCGCAGATGCCAAAGGGAAGCCGGTGGTGAAGATCGATGCTTTGAAGCAGGCATTGGAGGTCTTCGACGACGACTTGCTTTCCGATGTGTACGTCGGCTGGACGCGCGGCTACCTGGACGCTCAGAGAGAGGCTTTCGAAGCGGCACTGGCAGACGGCGGAGAGCTGGCGTCCTGGGCCGACCGCTTCCACATCATGCACCCCAGGGAAGCGTTCCTGTCGCTGGCTGAGGAGATGCGGTCGGGGGGACGTGAAGACTGGCTCGCGTGAGGGCTCTCGATCAGGAGGCTGCCAATGCAAGTTCTGAAAATTACGGCGAAAGGGCTCACCACGTCCTTCCGCTATCCATTCTTCATGCAAGGCGTTCAGCCCACGTTCGAGATGCCGCCGCCGGCCACCATCTACGGGCACATAGCCAGCGCTCTGGGCGAGTGGTTCGACCCGGAGGGCGTGCGGTTCGCGGTGCTGTTCAGATACCAGCGCAAAATGGAGGAATTGGAACACACCCACATCCTCTCCCCGGCCACTGGGAGGCTGCCAGGGACAAGTATTCCGAAAGCGCTGGTGGGCAACGTGAACCCGTTCAGGCGCGAGATCCTCTTCATGCCGGAGATGACCCTTTACGCCAACCGGCCGGAGTGGGCAGAGGCGTTCCGACATCCCAGGTACGCCGTGGCGCTTGGGCGGTCGCAGGATCTGTTCACCTACACGGCTGTGGAGGTCGTAGAACTGCGCCGAAGCGGTCATGCTTACTTCGAGCACACGCTGGCCCCATACTCCTTCGCCCGGAGGACGGCGATGGGGTTCACGGTGCTGATGCCGAGGTTCCTGGACTACGCCAGGAACCGGTTCCCCAGCTTCGGGCGCTACGTGGTGATCCACAGAAGAGTGCACTCCAGGGATTTCATCCGTTTCGACGGAGAAGAACTTTCCTTTTGGGTGGACCCCGAATCCGAGGAAGTGGCCGGAGACCTGCTGGGCTTGACATTCCACACATGGGTTGGGAGAGATGAAGGTGCCGTCGCTTTGGCCTGACTGGCTCGACGATGTGTGGGCCAAGAGTCCTTCCAGGGGAGAGACATCCGGGGAGAGCCTGGCGCAGCACACTTGGAACGTGCTGGAACGGGTGGTCGAGCTCGCCCGGCTGCGGTCTGATCTTCCAGATGAGATCGACCGCCCGAACCTCTGGAATCTGCTCTTTTGGGCAGCCTTCTTGCACGACTGGGGAAAGGCGGCCCGTGGGTTCCAGAGGATGCTCCGGGGCGAGACGAGAAGATGGGGGCACCGTCACGAAGTTCTCTCCGTCGCTTTCGTGGATTGGGTCGTCGCCGGATGGCCGGAGGACGACGTGGATTTCCTCGTCGCGGCGATAGCGTCGCACCACAAAGACGCCTCGGAGATCGAGCTGGCGTACCCTTTGGAGACCGGCGAGGACAGCGCCATCACGGAGCTCGTCCACGAACTGGATGAGCAGGCGGTCGATGGGCTCTGGCGATGGCTGGATGAAGTCGTTCCCGCTTGGATCTCCGACCTGGGGATGGACGAATTCGGCGTTTCGATGCCGTCTCTGCCGCCGAAGGATCAGGCTGTGGAAAGCGTCCTTGCCGAAGGCGACGAGAAGATCGAGCGTCGGCTGGAGCGGTACTTCGACCTGGTCGAGGACCTGAAATGGGATGCCGAGGAGTCGCTGCGGCTCGTGGGAGTGGTGCTGCGGGGCTACATGGTCCAGGCCGATCACGTGGCGTCGGCTCATGCCGGCGATTTCTCACCCGCGCCGGTGGAGAAAGCTTCGGTGATGCGCGCAGCCGGGCTGGCGGATTCGGCGCTCTATCGGCACCAGCGTGCTTCCGCCGAGACGGTGGGCTCGGCCATGCTGGTCGCGCCCACGGGTAGCGGAAAAACGGAAGCGGCGTTGCTCTGGGCAGCGCATCAGGCGGAGGTCAGACATCGCATCCCGCGGCTCTTCTACACCCTGCCGTATCAAGCCAGCATGAACGCCATGTACGACCGACTGCGTCCCATGTTTCAGGGGAAGGTCGGGTTGCTCCACGGGCGCGCTGCGCTGGCGCTCTACCGGAGACTGATGGAAGAGGAGAGCTACGATCCCGGAAAGGCCGAGCAAAGGGCAAGATGGATGCGAAACCTGGCGCAGCTCCACCTGACCCCTGTCGAGGTTTTCAGTCCATATCAGATGCTCAAGGCCATCTACCAGCTCAAGGGATACGAGGCCATGCTGGCGGATTACGCCGACGCGGCTTTCATTTTCGACGAAATCCACGCCTACGAGCCCCAGCGTCTCGCCATGATCCTGGAGATGATCCGCTACCTGCGGCAGCACCTGAACGCGGTTTTCTTCGTGATGTCCGCCACCCTTCCGGGTGTGGTCCGGCGCAAGCTGGAGGATGTTCTGGGAGAGATGACTTCCGTCCGGGCCAGCGACGATTTGTTCGCGCACTACACCAGGCACGTCGTCCAGGTGGTGGATGGGGACCTTCTGAGCGACAAAGGCATCGGAAAGGTCGTGAGCTCTTTCGAAGGCGGCAAATCCGTGCTGGTCACGCTGAACACCGTGGCCCGTGCTCAGGAGATGTACCGGAGGCTGTCCGAGGCGTTGGGTGAGGCCGAGGACCGGATAGTGATGGTCCATGGGCGGTTCAACGGCAGGGACAGGCTGCGCAAAGAGCACAGGATACTTGAGTCCGCTGGGCTGGGGGAAAATTCAGGCAAACCGGTGATCGTGGTCGCCACACAAGTGGTAGAGGTCAGCTTGAACATAGACCTGGACACGCTCTTCTCCGATCCGGCTCCCCTGGATGCTCTGGTGCAGCGGTTCGGGCGGGTGAACCGGAAGGGAAGGCTTGGGCTCGCGCCGGTGCACGTCTTCACGGAGCCGGACGATGGCCAGGGGATATACGACGAGAGGATGGTCAAGGGGGCTCTGGAGGTTCTGGTCAGGCATGCCGACGGGCGTCCGATCCATGAAGGGCAGGTCGGGAGTTGGCTGGACGAGGTATTTGAAAAGGACGGACTTCTTGCTGACTGGGACGAGAAATTCGAGCGGGCGGCTGTGGATTTCCGTGGGATATGCGAGGAGTTGGCGCCTTTCGAGAGCGATCCCGGCCTGGAAGAGGCTTTCGACAAACTGTTCGATAGCGTGGAGGTCCTGCCCAAATCCCTGGAGGACAGGTTCCTTGCCGTGCGTAAGGCCCATCCGCTGGAAGCATCGGAGCTTTTGGTGCCGATTTCCTGGGGAAGGTGGCACCAGTTACGCCAGGCGAGATTGTTGTGGACCGAAGCAGGGGAATGGCCCCAGGTCGTCGAGGTGCCGTACAGCGAGGAA
>CAZDOZ010000197.1:0-4177 GCA_964507175.1 uncultured Anaerolineae bacterium | reverse complement strand
AAAACTCTACTTTCTCGTCGCGGCGGCGATCTTGCTCTCGACAATGCTGGCAGGTCGCACTTACGCAGGTCTACCCTGGCCTGTGGTGAGCATGGGCGCGGAGGTCGCGCCTAGCAGGGTGTCGTCCCGTGGTCTGGTCTACTACACGGTTACCCTGACGAACAATGGCGATGTGCCAGCGACCGGCGTTGTCCTCCACGCTACGTTGCCTCCAGGCTTCACGTACCGCCGCGGCAGCACCAGGATATACCGAAATCACGCTCTCGTCTCGACAGCCAACCCCCAAATCGATGGGCGGCACCTTACATGGGGTGGATTGCAAGCACCGGAGCGCCGTGGAGACAGCTTCTACGGCATAAACACTTTCGTGCAAGACCAGTGCGTATCCAATACTATTTTCTGGCAACTGGATCGCACGCGTTGGCTAATGGGGTATCATGCCTGGGCCAAGCAGCTCTTCTATGGGATCACCCCGGACACCCAGAGGCCAAAATATTGCTGGTATGACTTCGTCAATGCCGCCTACGACCGGGGCCTGCAGCCAGTTGTGAGACTCCAGGGAGTGCGAGGTGGAACCGGATGGCTCGCTCCTCCAGCGAACTGGCCAGGAAACTACCAGTCCATGGCAGAAGCGTTCAAGCGGGTGGTGGCAGGGCTTCCCCGGCGGGACGGGTTCACCCTTTACGTGCAAATCTGGAACGAGCCAAACATGGACTCCGAGTGGGGAGGCTCTGCGAATCCCGGCGAGTATGCCCATTTTCTGGAGCAGGCAGCCGGAGCGATCCGGTCCATCGGCGATCCGCGGATCAAGGTTCTGAACGGGCCGCTGGCCCCCGGCGGGGACATCTCACCTGGAAGTTTCATGGATGGCATGTTCTCGTCAGACCCAAACAGCCTGTGGGCTTTCGATCTGTGGGCCGCGCATCCGTATCCTTCCAACCACCCACCGGAGTTCAACAGACACAGGGGGACATCCGGCTCCTCCCGATTGACCATAGATTCCTACTTGCCGCAGCTGGAACGGCTGGCGGCCTGGGGGCGTCCAAACGTGGATGTGTTCATCAGCGAGACTGGATACGGTCTGGGTGATCCAACGGACCCTCTGTATCCTCCGATAAACGAAGCAAACCGGGCGGAGTACATCCAGAGGGCATTTAGAGACTACTGGCAAGGGTGGCCGGAAGTCCATGGTGTGGCTCCTTTCGAGTTGAGCGATCCTAAGGGAGAGTGGGCAGTATGGGATTGGATCGCGCCTAACGGATCCCATCATCCTCAGTTTGATGCTGTCCTGGCCCTCGACAAATCGAACCCTTTCATGGCAGCAGCCCTCACCGTCCATTTCCAGGCATACGCGTCCGCGTACGGCGGCGAATACCGGAGCGATTTCACGGCCACAGCGAGCAATACCACCATCCAGCCGCTCTACGGCGTAGCACCCGTCAGGGTGACATCTCCCACCCCTACGCCACCTCCAACACCCACATCTACAGCGATGCCTACACCTACGCCGACTGCCACTGGAACGAACACGCCAACACCCACAGCCACTGCCACACCCACGGAGACGCCAACGCCCACAGCTATTGCCACACCCACAGAGTCGCCAACGCCATCCTCCACGGCGACTTATGGCCCAAGCCCTACGCCGAGCATCACTCCGTCGCCTACCCTAACGCCAACACCCACAGAAACTTCCACGCCTACGAGCACGCCGACCCCAACACAGACATTTACCCCGACATCCACACCTACTCCAACCGCCACGCCGACGATCACACCGTCTCCTACCTCCACGCCTACGCTGCCTGCTGTCCCGTGGGGGACGCTCACTGTAGGGCAAGGCCCACACGGCATATCCGTGGACCCTGCGACGCACCGGGCATATGTGGCCAACCACTGGGGCGGGAACGTGACGGTGATAGACACCATTGCAAACGGAACATCCGGCGTCTCCCTTGGCGGTGCAACAGGACCCAACGGCGTGGTTTTCGATCCCGTGGCGGGCATCGTGTACATCGCTAACAAGTTCACCAACAACGTGGCTCGTGTCACGGCTTCCGACGGACACCTGCTATCGTCGGTCCGAGTGGGTGGCCATCCGGACGGCGTGGCTGTGGACCCGGCCAGCGGCAGAGTTTATGTAGCGAACTTCGGCTCGGGCACCGTAAGCCTACTGGACGGCCCCCTGGGGAGGGTGGAGAAGACCGTGTATATCGGTGGAGAGCCATCTTTCCTTCTGTTCGATCCCGATTCCGGTAAAGTTTACGGCACCGACCACCTGGGCGGGAGGGTTTTCATCCTGGACGGCAGCAACGGCGACGTGATCGGCACCATACCTGTGGGGCAGGGCCCCTACGGCATCGGGATGGATTCGGTAAGGCGGCGGATATACGTCGCGAACCGAGACAGCAGCAGCGTTTCGGTGATAGACATGATCTCAGATGAGGTGGTGAACACCATCCCGCTGGAGTGCTCGCCCTACAATGTGGGCGTGAATCCGAACAGTGGCCATTTCTTCGTCCTGTGTCCCAAACAGCAAGTGGTCCACATTTTCGACGGGGAGACTCAGCGATGGGTTCAATGGCTCCCCATAGGTCGAGGAGCTGGAGAAGGGATAGCCGTTGACATCTCTACGAACCGGGTGTACATCAGCAACGCGGAGGACAACACTGTGACTGTCCTCCAGGACAGTGGCCCTGTGGTAACGCCGACGCCGGCACCTTCCCCTACGCCAACACCCACTTGCGCTGTACCTCCCGATGCCTGGGAACCAGACGACACGCAGGCCCAGGCTCATCGGCTTCTCACAACCGGAGAGAAGCACTCTTTTCACGGATACGATGATGTGGACTGGGTCTACGCCGATGTGCCTGCAGGACAGATGATGGGGTGGAGGGCCGAGCCTTTGACGCCTGGCCTGGGAATCTGCCTGAGGCTGTACGGACCGGATGGGATGAGCCTGCTTCGAGAAAACTGCTCATCGGGGACCGACATCATAGTCACGTGGGTTCCTACGGAGGACGAACGGCTGTACCTGCGTGTTTCCGGCCTCCCCGGAAGAATTTCTTGTGGCGGGCGGTATCGCCTGCGTGAAGTGCCTCTTGGCCGGCGGCTGTTCGTCCCAGTGATTTTCACTTCCGGCCATTACGGTGTATCGGACATGGCAATCCGCGGAAAAACGATCGGGAAAGCGTTGGCCCTGTCACCGGACGGGAGGAATCTGTACGCTGCCGATGGACACACCCTGACTATCTATGATCCGGGCACGATGTCGGCGCTGGTGCGGCGCCGCCTGGATGCCGATGTCAGATCGATGACGGTTTCCTCCGACGGCAGTTCGCTGCTGGTCAGCGAGTGGTCGTCGGGGAGGGTGTCCATCTGGGATGCCGATACGCTGATGCCTATGGGAGAAATCGATGGGCTGCGGCTTCCTGGCGACATCGTAGAGTCGGATGGCAAGGCCTACGTGTCGGAGGCGGGTGCCGACGACATTGCAATATTGGACTGGTATGAGGGGCTCATATTGGCACGATGGCGCACAGGACCAGTACCGTATGCGCTCGCCCTCGACAGAACCAGAAACAGGCTGTTCGTGGCCCACACTGGTGACGACACGGTTGGAGTGTGGGACACGCGTCGGGGCATTGAGATAACCAGGGTGCACCTGGGCGGCCTCGGAGCGCCCCAAAGCATAGCTGTGGACGAAGGATCCGGAGAGGTCTTCGTGCTTTACCTGCTCTCCCCTGAGTTTCACAATATCGCCGTGCTGGATTCCGGGAGCGGGCAGATTGTGAGGACGCTGAGGGCAAACCTGGAGCATCCATGGGGTACCGCTTTCGCCCTGGCGCTATCCCCGGACGGGGAGCATGTCATTCTATCAGAGGCCGACGACCTGGCGTGGGTGGATAGGAAAAGCGGAGAGGTGACGTTGCGGATGCCGGAATACGGCCAGGCGCTGCCCCTCAGCCTGCTGGTGGACACATCAGGGCACAGAGTGTGGATCGGAAGATAGACACGTTTTTGTGGGTGTCTTCCCACTGAACTTTCGACAAACCAGAAATAAAAATGGTCCAGAACCCAGTGGTTCGTCAAGCGAAACACTGTGGGCACGGTCTCCGATCGGATTCTATCTGAGGGACGGATCGCCACCATACGTGTTCATGGGTAGGCGAAGGCA
>CAZDOZ010000196.1:0-4191 GCA_964507175.1 uncultured Anaerolineae bacterium | reverse complement strand
TGCCTTGCTCATGATGCACCACTACCCACCATGTCCGAACTCATGTCTGAACCCCAGAGTACGCCACTTGACTTTCCTCTTTATCTGATATATAATGTGTGTGTCTTGTTCACTAATTAGGCTTAATATGTGTCACTCACATTGCCGAAGGAGGGCACTATGGCCTTTGCTCAGCAGCGCGTCATCATTACGGGAGGGTCCAGTGGCATCGGCAAAGCCCTGGCCCGACAGTTGTCTGCCCAGGGAGCCAGCGTTGATATCATCGCTCGGGACCGGGAACGGCTGGAGCAAGCACTCGAGGAGATCAGGGTACAGGCCCGCGATACCTCCCAGGAGTTTGCCGCCTATGCCAGCGATGTTTCTGATTATGAGACGATTCGCCAGACATTGGAACAGATCGTTGGAGATCATGGGGTTCCCGATCTCCTGATCAACTCTGCTGGTATCGCCCACCCTGGTTATTTCGAAGAACTGCCCCTAGAGGTTTTCCATCAGACAATGCAGGTGAATTTTTTTGGCACCCTTTACACAACGAAGTTCATTGCGCCTATGATGATGGAACGGCGCAGGGGGACCATTGTAAACATCTCCTCGATTGCAGGCTTCCTGGGCGTTTTCGGGTATACAGCTTATGGCGCTTCTAAATTCGCTGTTCGAGGGTTCACGGATGTATTGCGCAGTGAGCTGAAGCCCTATGGCGTCCATGTAGCCATTGTTTTTCCCCCAGACACCGATACTCCTCAGCTGGCGGCGGAGAACAAGATCAAACCTATAGAAACACGGAAAATCTCCGGCAACGCCAAGGTCCTCTCGGCAGATCAGGTTGCCTCTGCCGTGTTGAAAGGGATTCGGCGGCACAAATACGTTATTACGCCCGGCTTTGAGAGCAGCGTGATTTACTTCCTCGCAAACCCCCTCAGCGGGCTTTTCAATTGGTTTTTCGACCGGACGATTGCGCAGGCGCGGCGGCAACGCGGCCTTCCACATTGATCTTCCACAGACTGTGGACTGTGGGTTGAATAAGGCGCGTTTGCCGCGCTATGATTCATCCATCACGCAGACAGCGTTTGCCTTTTGGTAAGCATAAATGACCACCAGAAGATGGTTGGACATGATTTGCCTTCTGGCATAATTGTCTGGTGATGATTGTCTGCCTGAAGGAGGGATTCATGGTGCCTGATGAGGTCAACAGCCTCGCAGTGAGTGAGAGCTCCATCCGACACGTGGATACGCCATGGGTCTGCTGCGCCAGGGCGTGGTGGATCATGAACGAAATGCGAGTTGAAGGTGCCCCTGGATGTCAGAAGTCCCATGGTGAGTCGAGTGGGTAGCGAGTTGGCGCTCCCACAGGCGAATTTATTGGGAGGTAAAATGATGGCTGATCTCAAAGACAAGTACGATGTAGTAGTTGTTGGGGCAGGGATAGGGGGACTAACATGTGGCGCATTGCTGGCGAAAGAGGGGCTTGATGTTCTGGTAGCGGAGCAAGGTTCCAGGCCGGGTGGCTATTGTGCGTCCTCCCAACGCGATGGCTTTACTTTTGACACTGCCATTGATGCGGTGATGGGGTGCGAGAAAGGGGGTTCCGTTTATGACACCTTGGAGGAACTGGCGTTAACAGACGACATCGAATTCATCAAACTGGCTGCGGGCGCCAGGATAATCGGTTCCGGTTATGATATCCCAGTGACATCAATAGCAGCCCTTGCCGACGAGTTGAAGAGGTTGTTCCCTGCTGAAAGCACAAGTATCGATGCCTTCCTGGGGGATTGTAAAGACCTTGCCCGCGAAATGGAACGGTTGATGATGCCAGCCCCTGACTTGCTGGGCTTTGCCGGCAAACTCGGCCTTGTAGTGAAATTCCTTTTCGGGTCCCCGAAGATGAGGAAGTATGGCGGCAAATCGGCTGGAGAAGTGCTAAATGCCTTCTTTGAAGAACCCAAATTGAGGGCTATCTTTGGGACCATTGTGCCTTTCGGGCCGTCGGCGATGGCCCCTTTGATAATGAACATACTTGGCGGCGAGGCCACTAGCTATTACCCTAGGGGAGGATCACAGGCATTGGCGAATGCCTTCACCAAAGGGCTGACAAAGCATGGAGGAGAACTGGCTCTAGAGACAAAAGTCACCAAAATCCTGGTCGAGAACGGGGAGGCCATCGGCGTAGAGCTTGCGGATGGCAGCCAAATCAGATCTCGCTATGTGGTCTCCAACGCGGACGGCCGGCAGACGTTTCTAGATTTGGTGGGTGAACAGCATTTGCCATCCAAGTTCGTCAGGGAATTAAGGGAAACAAGTCTATCCAGCTCTTCTTTTCTGGTATCCCTGGGTGTGGACCTGGACCTTAAGGCAATGGGTTTTGACGGGACAAGCATTGTCTATAACCGTAGCGATGATCTCGATGAGATTTTCGGTACTGACCTCGAGAAATGTTACATGAATATAAGGATGCATTCTCTTCGTGACCCTTCGCAAGCGCCGGATGGTATGGCTACCGTGCAACTCCACACGATGCTCCCTTATGATTACATGGGTAACTGGAGGAGGGAGAAGGACGGCACGTTGGGCAGGGAGTACATGGATCTGGAAGAGGCGGTAGCAGGTAGACTTATTGCCTCGGCCGAGAAGATTATCCCAGGGCTTTCGGAGCACATTGTTGCGAAGGACCTAATTACTCCTTTGACACTCGAGCGTTGCACGCTTAACAGCGAGGGAGCTACCATGGGGTGGTTCCCGGCTCCGGGCGGGAAGATGCGCAGCCAGAAAACACCGATTAAGCACCTATACCAGGCAGGGGCTTGGACATTCCCCGGCCCGAGCATATATATGGTGGTTCCGTCAGGAAGAAATGCTGCCCAGCTGGTTTTGAAAGAAGCCCGTGGCTAACCCCGATTTCGGCTTTCCTATAAGGATCGGCCTGTGGGTAGCATCTCCCTTAACCGTGGTGGTCAACCGAAAGCGCTTGTACCACCTGAGATGTAGGTCTGGAGTGCTCTCCTCTTACCAGATGTTGAAGCGTGGAGCAGGCCTGTGGCCTGCTCCACGCTTGAGCGCGCTCCTACCGCCCTGTGAGATAAAATAGGGCCGATTCGCAGGATGTAGCTGGCTCCTTTCACTTTATCGGAGGAGGGATTTATGGACGTGCGAGCGGAATCACCTCACCCGGAGGATCCTGATAGTGCGCGCCTCCCGGAGAAACGCTACCAACTCCCAAAAGTGGTGTACGAAGGGAGGTTGGAGGTCGGTGCCGGAAGCCCCATAGGGAAACAGCCCGAGGCAGGATTCTTGGACCCGGCTAGCCCAATATCCCTGTTCCGTGGAGAGTAAAGTGGTGGACGAATGGGATCTCTGGACTGGTAAGGAGGCATGCTCATGGGTAGGAGATTCATCTCTATTCTGCTGGTTTTTGCTGTAGCATTTGTTTTGGAGTTCCTGGCGACTGCTGCTTTTGCAGCCGACAGTGACGTCGTGCTCAGTGAGATCATGATAAACTCAATGACCGATCTCACACAGAACAACGGGGAATGGATCGAGATATACAACAAAGGAAGTTCGCCCGTCGACCTGACCGGGTGGCGATTGGAGGATAACAGTGGTGCTAAGCACAGCAGGACAATTACCTCTTCTATGTGTCCCCAGGACTCTTCCTGCGTGATGCCTGCCGGGGAGACATGGCTGATAGCAAAGTCACAGGAGGATTTACAGGCGGAATTCGATCATTACACGAACCCTCTGAGCCCTACCGTGCAGACAACGCGCACCATATTCCTGAATGCCAAGATCGGCAACGGGTTGGGAAACAGTAACGACCACTTGATACTGCAGAATTCCTCCGGTGTGGCAGTGGACTGTGTCTCCTGGGACGGGTCCGGCACTTGCAAAAGCCAGACGTACGTGCCGGGGGGGAATGGGGTTGACCAGAACAAAGATGGGGACGACGGAGAATCGATAGCGAACATTGCAACCGACGGGCACGCTCAGTGGTACGACCATCGGCGAAACGCTTCTCCTTACAATCACATCAATACCGCTACAAATGACACCACGGCGGTGGTTCTATCAGGATTTACGGCCAGGCCAGAAAGCGCGTCTTGGTGGTTGTTATCCGTCCTTTCTTTTGGCGTGGTGACGGGGTTGATCCTGATAAGGAAGGAAATGTTCTGAGTAAATCCACGGCGCGCGGCGATGCCC
>CAZDOZ010000195.1:0-4223 GCA_964507175.1 uncultured Anaerolineae bacterium | reverse complement strand
CAAAGGATGCTATCCCCACTGGTGAGCGCTCACGCGTCGTGGCGGAAGCGCTGGAGGAGCAAATCCGCTACCGGCAGCGCAAGGAAGCTTTTCAACGTGCTCGTCAGTTGGGGGATGAATTTCTGGAGAAGTATGGAGAGATGCCCAGCAGCGTAGAGGATATCCGTCAGATGCGGGAGGAGCGTGATGCCGAGATCACCGGTCTGCGTTGACGCCAATATCGCAGTGATGATAGTAGCGCCAGAGCACCAACGCCCGAAAGCATTGGCATTGTGGGACTCACTGCTGAGGGAGGAGAGGGAGATCGTGGCGCCACATCTCTTTGCCTACGAGATCGCTTCTGCCCTCTGGCGTAAAGCGGCGCGTGGCTTGCTCACAATCGAGGAAGGCCGGCGAGCGTTGCAGAGAGCCCTGGATCTGGGAGTCACTTACTGGGACACGTCCTCGATTTCGGAGCGCGCGTTCGATCTGGCGGCGCATTTCAACCGGCCTGCGGCCTATGATGCTCACTACCTGGCCCTGGCCGAATACCTCTCTTGCCCTTTCTGGACTGCCGACGAGCGGCTTTACAATGCAGTTCGCGCTGGCTTCCCGTTCATCCGGTGGCTGGGGGATTTCCATACTCCCTCGAGCCAGGTTGCCGGAACACCAGGGGAGGAAAAATAGCACAACGGGCACGACCGTAGGGGCCACGCCCATCAGAGGATCAGCGGCTCCTTCGGCAGCGAGGTGAGCAGTTCGAGGCCGTGCTCCGTCACCAACCCCATGTCCTCAATGCGGACACCGCCCCACCCGCGCAGGTAGATGCCGGGTTCCACGGTCACGACCATGCCAGGCTCCAGCGGGGAATCGTCGGCTGAGGCGCTCAGGCGCGGGAGTTCGTGCACCTGCAGCCCGACACCGTGTCCCAGCGAATGCCCAAATGCGCCACCGTACCCAGCGCGTGCGATTACGTCGCGCGCCAGTGCGTCTCCTTCCCTCCCGTTCATGCCGGGCCGGAGCTTCGCTATGGCGTTCTCCTGCGCTTCCAACACCGTGTTGTACACCTCCCAAAACCGCTCTGGGTCCTCTGGCTTGCCCCAGCAAACAGTCCTGGTGAAGTCGGAGCAATAGCCGTCCACCTGTGCGCCCATGTCGATCACCACCGGCACACCGGGCGATATCGGAGCACTCGCCGGCACCGCGTGGGCCATGGCTCCGTTGGGCCCGGCGGCGACTATCGTGTCGAATGCCAGTTTCTCGGCACCTCGCTCGCGCATCTCTTTCTCCAACCACCATGCAAGCTCCCGCTCGGTGGTCTTGCCCGGCACAACGCGAGGCACAGAAGCTTTGAAAGCATCCTCGGCAACGCGGATCGCCGCCCGGATCGCCTCGACTTCCTTCGGCTCTTTGACTGCCCGCAGGCTCAACACCATCCCGGATGTGGGCACCCATTCGTGAGAATGCTCGCCGGAGATGAAGCGATTGAAGAAGCCGACGGTCATGTGGTCGGCTTCGAACCCCAGCCGTTTGGCTGGGATACTCTCGAAAAACTTGATAAGGCTCTCTTTGATGGGGCTTTGCAGGCGCACGAGTTCTACGTCCGGCGCTTCCCGTTCCACCTGCTCGAAATATCGGGAATCAGTAGCGAACAGTGCCCTCTCCTGTGTGACGACGAGCCATCCTTCCCCGCCAGTGAAGCCGGTCAGGTAGCGAATGTTGTAGGGCTGTGTCACCAGCAGCCCGTCCAGCCCGCTTTCTTCCAGCAACTCTCGCAGCTTTCTCAACTGGGATTCCATCTTCGCCTCTCCTGATAAAAGGACTCTCGAGAACCTTTGCGACCTCGCTCGCTGATGTGGATTCTCAGTCTGCTCTGCAGCCCTGGCGACGCCATACATGCATCATGCGAGTTACCGGGTACCCGAACCATCCAAAGTTTCCGCGCCATCATTCTTTCTTCTCCACCTCTTCCAGCGGAAAAGTCTCACCGCATTGAAGACACTTTGCGGTTTTCTTGTTCCACTCGACCAAAAGGCCGCCGCATTTGGGGCAAGGCGTTGCCAGAGGACGTTTCCAGGTGGTGAAATCACATTTCGGGTAGTTGATGCAGCCGTAGAATACTTTCCCTTTTCGGGTGGTTCGGCGCACCAGGTCACCACCGCACTTGGGACATTTGGCTCCGGTCTTCACCAGATATGGCTTGGTGAACTTGCACTCCGGATACCTGCTGCAGGCCAGGAACTTGCCGTAACGACCGTATTTCACTACCAGAGGAGCCCCGCACACAGGGCATTTCTCGTCGGTGACCTCCAGCTCCGGCTTCACGTTCTCCATCTCTTTCTCAGCTTTTGCCAATTCTTCGGCGAAGGGCGGGTAAAACTCTTTTAGAAGTTCCACCCAATCTTGCTTTCCCCCAGCAATCTTGTCCAGTTTTTCCTCCATCTCTGAGGTGAATCCGACATTGAACAGGTCGGGGAAGTGCTTGATCAGAAGATCGTTCACCACAAGCCCCAGCTTCGTGGGCTTGAGCTGACGTTGGAGCCGCTCCACATACTCTCGGTTGATGATGGTGGAGATGATGGAAGCGTAAGTGCTCGGCCGGCCGATGCCGTTGGCCTCCAATTCCTTGACCAGAGATGCGTCAGTGTAGCGCGGCGGTGGTTGGGTGAAATGCTGCTCTGGAATGAGTTTTATCAGGTCCAGGAGCTCTCCAGTGGTGAGAGGCGGGATTTTCACCGAGAGACTCTCGTCCTTCTCCACTCCCTCGGAATACACTTTCAGGAATCCGGCGAAGATCAGTTCCGATCCTGTAGCACGGAAGAGATACGGCTTCTTCTGAGCGTTTTCCGGGCCTGCCGGTATATCCACGGAGATAGTTTTGTACACCGCGGGCAGCATCTGGCTCGCGACGAAGCGCCGCCAGATGAGAGAGTAGAGCTTGTACTGGGGCCTGGTGAGGTACTGTTTCACGCTCTCTGGTGTGCGCATTACCGATGTCGGCCGAATGGCCTCGTGGGCCTCTTGTGCACCTTTCGCCTTGGTGCGGTAGAAAGGTGGTTTCTCCGGCAAGTATTCCTTCCCGATCCTCTCGGCGATGTACTTCCGTGCTTCATCCTGGGCCAGCCTGGAGACATTGTAGCTGTCGGTTCGCATGTACGTGATCAGGCCGACCCGCTCGCCGCTGCCCAGGTTCACGCCTTCGTAAAGGAACTGAGCCAGCCCCATAGTTTTAGATGCGGTGAATCCCAGGAATCGCGACGCCGCCTGTTGCATGGTGCTGGTGGTGAAAGGAGGCGAAGGCCTGCGTTTCCGCGTCCCTTCCTTGATTTTCTCGACATGGTAGAAAGCGTTCTCCAGATCCTTGACTACCGCCTGGGTGTCCGATTCGTTCTTCAGATCGGGTTTTTTGCCGTCGATCCTGATCAGCCTGGCCCGGAAGACCAGACGATCCGGCTTCTGCCGCTCGGAGGCTTTTGCCAGGTCCGCCTCGATAGTCCAGTATTCCTCAGGGACGAAGTTCTCGATCGCCCGCTCTCGCTCGACAATAAGCCGGAGCGCCACGCTCTGGACGCGCCCTGCCGACGTCCTGTTGCGCACCCTTTTCCACAAAAGCGGGCTAATCTTGTACCCGACAAGGCGATCCAGGATTCTCCGGGCCTGCTGGGCATTCACCAGATTCATATCCAGACCACGGGGGTTGGCAAACGCTTCCTTGATGGCAGGGGATGTTATCTCGTGGAACACCACGCGGTGGGTGTGTTCTGGCTCCGCTCCGGTTACCTCCATCACATGCCATGCGATGGCTTCACCCTCGCGATCGGGATCGGTGGCCAGGTACACCTCGAGAGCTTTCTTCACCGCCGCCTTCAGCTCTTTCACGACCTTTGATTTTTCCCTCGGTACTCGGTACTCGGGCTGGAAATCATTTTCCACATCCACTGAAAGCCGCGAGCGGAGCAGGTCTCGCACATGTCCCACAGAAGCTTTCACCGTGTATCCCTTGCCCAGGAATTTCCCGACCGTTTTTGCCTTTGCGGGTGACTCGACAATGACGAGCCTCCCGTTTTTTTTGTTCCTCTTTCGGGTCCTCTCGACGCTTTTCTCTTTCGTTTCAGCCATTCACATCTCCCATCCGTGAATTGTAGGTAGCGCTCAAAAGTAGTGGGATGAGCTTGCCTTGCAAGGAAGCGAAGGAAGCCTTTTTGCCCTCACCCACCCCAACCCCTCCCTCTCCCATCCATGGG
>CAZDOZ010000194.1:0-4271 GCA_964507175.1 uncultured Anaerolineae bacterium | reverse complement strand
GGTCGTCTCATGGGTTCAAGGCCTCCTTTCCTTGAATGGTACAATAATGCACCTATATGTTACAGGTTAACTTTGCGCCTGGATGACCCGTTACCAATACTATAATGGGTAATGGTTTTCGAGTCAATACGCAAATGAACCATTTCGCAGAGTTTTCCCATATCTCGGTGACGATTTTATCATAGGTCTGTGAAGATCTTGTGAAGAGCCATTGACCATCCTGAAAAATCCCTCTCACCGATGCTGAGTCGGCGTGCGTTGCACCGCGTGAGGCGCGCGCCTCGAGCGCCCAGGTAAAAATCTCGGTTTTGTGGTAAAATGATTCTGCAAACGCGGGAGCGAAGGCCAACCTCATCGGCACTGCCTTTCACGCCTTCGTAAGGGCATTGTAGGCGCCTGATAGCGGCTTCTGTGCATCCCTGTCATCCCCAGGTCGCCTCTGGGCCGGGAAGTTTCTCTTCGTCAGAGCCAATCCTACGAGATGCCTGCTCTGAGTGAATCCGCAGCGCGTGGCGCTGTTCAAATGGAAAGAAACGCTTTCGAGTTCGGCCGAAAGAAAACTCGAAGACGCAAAGAGATCTTAAAGGCCTTGCACCGAGCAAATGGTCCCGTTGCCGAGATGTTTCTCAGTAGAGCGGAGGGAACGAGATGATAACCGTCGTGATCGTCGATGACCACCCGGTTGTGCGCACCGGCCTGCAGGCAGTGCTGGCCCGGGCAGACGACATCCGGATCGTGGGCGAGGGGGCCAATGGTGCCGACGCCCTGCGCCTGGTGGCGCGGCATCGCCCGGACGTGCTGATTTTGGACGTGCACCTACCCGACGCGGACGGCGTGAAAGTGACGCGATTGCTGCGTGAGCGCAAGGTTACTACGAAAATCCTGATCCTGACGGTGCGGGACGATAGGGAGACAGTGTTTGGGCTGCTGGATGCCGGCGCCACCGGCTACGTGCTGAAAGACGATGCCCTGGAAACGCTGGTGCCCGCAGTTCGCGCCGCTGCCCGTGGCGAGACCTGGTTGAGCCCGGTTGTGGCCGGGTTCATCCTGCACCGCACCGGAGAAGAAAAACCGCCGCCTCGCGCTGCCCCTGATCTGCCCCTCACGCCGCGTGAACGGGAAGTGCTGATCCTGCTGGCCCAGGGTCTGGACAACGCGGCTATCGCCCGGCGCCTGGTCGTGACCAAGCGCACGGTGCAGAACCACGTCAGCAACATCTACGGCAAATTGGGAGTTGCTTCCCGCACCGAGGCCGCGCTGCTTGCCATCCGCCATGGCTGGGTCACGGTTCCCCCGCTAGAGAACGATCAGCATGAGACCTGACATGAGATGGCGGGAGCGGCTCGGCCGCGGGGCCTTGGCGCTGTTGGCCCTCGTGCTGCCCCTGATGGTGGGGTATGTCGTCCATTTCCAGTTGAGCACGCCCGTTCTGGACTGCGTCCTGGACGGGCGCACCGGGCGCGTTCTCGATGTACCGGAGAACAGTTTCGCCGACTGGGCCGGCCTGCAGCCCGGCGATGTCATCCTCTCGGTGGGTGGACTGCCTTTTGCCGAATGGCAGCATCTGGCCGCGGGGAACTACCCGGCGGAGATCCGGCGAGGGGGTCGGCACCTGACGCTGGAGTTGCCCCTGGTGCCGCTGGTCAGAGTCAACCTTCTTTCCTTGCTGATGGGCGTGCTGGTAGCCCTGGTCTTTTGGGGCACCGGAACTCTGCTTCTCTGGCGCCGCTTTCGCCAGGAGGACGTGCGCATCTTTTTTCTGCTCTCTCAGGTCTTTGCCCTGGCCGTGCTGATCCTGCTGGCGTTCCCCCGCGGCGTCCGCCCCCCAGACCTGGCCCTCCTGAGTATCGCCTGCTTCCACCTGGCTGCCCCCATGCTTCTACATCACACACTCACCTTCCCTGTGCCCCTGGGCTCCTCCCGGCAGCGGCGCCGGGTGCTTGTTCCGGTCTATGCACTGGCTCTGGTGATGGTGTTTGGCGCATTCTCGTGGGGCTCTCCGTGGATTCGCCTCTCGGTGCTCTACACCACCCTCGAAATAGCCGCCGCCCTCGGCGTGCTGATCTACAGCTATGCCCGCCGCGCCACCGCCGATGGCCGCCGCCGTCTGCGCCTGATCGTCTCCGGCAACCTGCTGGCAGGCGTTCCTCCCCTCTTTTTTTATCTCCTACCCTCGATTCTCGGCTCTTCGTACCGGATGCCGGGATGGTTGATGGGGCTGTTTCTGGTGGCTGCTCCCCTGAGCTATCTCCTTGCCATCGCCCGGCACAACCTGTTCGGCATCGACCGTTTGCTCAACCGGGCGTTGGTCTATGTGCTCCTCTCGCTGGGGGTGCTGCTCCTCTATTTGGGGCCATTCGTGGCGGTCTATCGACTTCTGGCCGGGGACCCACTGCTGCAAACGATGATCGCCGTCGGGTTGACCACTCTGGTGGGCTTTTCATTCAGCTGGGTGCGTTCGCTGGTGCAGCGTTTGGTGGACCGCCTCTTTTACGGCGGCTGGTACGACTATCCGGGCGTGGTGGAAGCGATCAGCAGTGAGCTTGCCCGCACCCTTGAACGCGGGCAACTGGTCGATGTGCTGACACGTCAGGTGCCGGAGCTGATGCAGTTGCAGGCCAGCAAGCTGGAAATCCTGGATGCGGCCGATTCTACTGGCCTGCTGGCTCCTCCATCCGCCGGCCTTCGTTTCCCGCTTCATTTCCAGGACCGGATTCGCGGTTTGTGGATCGTGGGATCACGCCGTGACGAGGACGACTTCAGTGCCGAGGACTTGCGCATCCTCAAAACGCTGATCCGTCAGGCCGAGGTTGCCTTGGGCAATGTGTTGCTGGTGGAAAAACTGCGTCGCCAGCTGGACGAAATTCGGGCCGTCCAGCAACGGTTGCTTCGCTCTCGTGAGGAGGAGCGGGCGCGTCTGGCTCGCGATCTACACGATGGCCCCGTGCAGGCATTGGTTGCGTTGAACTTGCAACTGGGGCTGCTCCAGGAGACGACAGAAAATCGGTCGGCCACAGGGGAGGCCCTGCGCGACATGCGGGGCGAAGTGCGTGGTCTCCTCGCAGAATTGCGTCAGACCGGCGCCGGATTGCGGCCTCCCATGCTCGATGTCCTGGGATTGGGATCGGCCCTGCGTGCCCTGGCCGGCGAGTGGTCGGAGCAGTGTGGGGTTGCCGTTCGGTTCGATTTGTCCTCTGATGCCGCCCTCCGCTCTCTGCCCGATGAGGTGTCCGTCAACTTCTATCGCGTGGTGCAGGAAGCTTTGACCAATGTCGCCCGCCATGCCCATGCCCGGCAAGTGACGTTGCGACTGCACCGGCAGGACGATGGGCTTGCCCTCGTGGTCGAGGACGATGGACATGGCTTCGCCGTACATGCCGACCGTCACGAACTGGTGTCTCAGGGGCACTTTGGCCTGGCTGGCATGAAAGAGCGGATGGCGTTGATCGGGGGGCGTTTGCGCATCGAATCGGAAGCAGGAAAAGGGACGAAAGTGTTTGCGGAATGGTACCCCGGTACCGACCCCAGCCTCAAAAACAGTACTCTACCCCGATGACAACCTGCCTCTAGCGTGGTATGCTGGATTTGGTCTCGGGAGAACCCCGCGACCGGATCTGACTCCGCTGAAAAACCTTTCCCACCGCGGAGCTCGCTGAGTACGCAGAGAAAAACAGTAGAAAGACAAAGAGACACAGAATGTCGATAGACCTGCTGGGCCTCGCGTTGCTGCTGACGCTGGTCGCAAGGATGACACGAGATCAGGGAGTCGCGTTCGACCAGACCCACGGCATGCTCTACATTCTGGAGCCGCTGGACGATGAGGATCGGCCACAGGTGCACGTGTGGAAAGTACGATGAGCACCGGTCGGACCATGAAAAGGAGGTAATTCCCTATCGAGAATGGGTAAGGCCCGGTCGTTTGTAGTTCGACAAAGTCAGCAGTTCAAGAATATCTTTCAGGAGGCAGATCCAATGAAAACCAGGAAATTCGCGGCGATACTCTTGGTGGTGGTACTGCTGCTGTCGGTGGCAGTATCCATGGGGCAGGCCCAGGGGCCCGGGTCGGATAGCTCTGGGCCGGAGAGCCCGGCGCTGGCCGAATCGGCTCTGGACGATGGAATCCCGATCCAGGGGCGGCTGACCGACAGCCATGGTAATCCGCTGAACGGAAATTACAGCATCAGATTCTCTCTCTACAAGAGCTTCACGGGCGGGACGGCTGTGTGCTCGGATACGGACACGGTTCATGTCTCGAACGGGTTGTTCACCGC
>CAZDOZ010000193.1:0-4272 GCA_964507175.1 uncultured Anaerolineae bacterium | reverse complement strand
GCCGGCCTGAACAGTTACGCGCATTGCTGGTTTGTCGAGAGCAAAGGGCGGTAACCGTCACCGTGAAAGGCCAGGTCTTGCGCCTGCCCAGGCGGATGGTGAAGGTTCCTTCTACTTCTTGAGAAATCGTGGTTCCAGACCTCCTCGTTATCCCCATGTTTTACTTTCCGAACAAAGACACGGGCCTTGGTCGCCTTCTGGCTGGTGGAGTGCACTAATTCCGGCGGCAGTTTGTGCAGATTTTGACGAAAGTTCTGGGTAGTAGTATACTTCCTGTGCAAGTAGGGGGGTCGTGCAGTGTCGTCTCTCGATGGAATTTCGTTCGGCCGGATGGACAGCAGGTATCGGGTATTCAATTTCATACGGTCAGCGGGGGTAGTTTCCCGTTCCGAGATAGCAATAAATCTTGGTCTGAGCAGGGCATCAGTCTCGTCTATCGTCAGCAAACTGATAGAAGCAGGCCTCGTGTCGGAGGTGGGATTAGGGCACCCTCGCGGGGGGAGGCCCCCCGCGCTCTTGAGCTTGAATCCTGAGACTGGCTATTCACTTGGCTTCGAGATAGACGTATCTAGAACAAATGGCATTCTCGCTGACCTTGCCGGAAACATAGCAGCTTACAAATCGGTGCTTTTTGATGCGAAAGATGGACCAGATGCTGGTTTGGAGTTAATCCGAGAGATGGCGGAATCCTTGTTGTCCCAGGGAGGTGTGCCGAGGGACAGGTTAGTTGGGGCAGCGGTTGGCATGGCCAGCCCCGTCTCCCAGCCGGAGGGTGTACCTATGACTCCGCCGATAATGCCTGGCTGGGGCGGATATCCCTTTCGTTCACGACTACAAAAAGCCCTGGGGGTTCCTGCATGCCTGGACAATGACGCAAATCTGGGAGCGCTAGGTGAATTCGCGTACGGCAAGCACCGCGGTGTTACCGATTTGGTGTACTTGAAAGTTAGCACTGGCATCGGAGCTGGATTCATCCTGGACGGCAGGTTGTACCGCGGTGCATGGGGCGTGGCAGGTGAGATCGGCCACGTGAACATCGACGAAGACGGCCCGCCGTGCTCCTGTGGTAGCAATGGTTGTCTGGAAGCGATGGCTGGCGGAATGGCAATTGCCGAGCGGGCGCTTCAGGCAGTCCGGGCCGGACATCCAACCATTCTGAGAGAGGTGCCCGGTGATGGGGGTATTACTGTGGACGATGTGATAGAGTGCGCTGCCAAAGGGGACGAGACCTGCCGTCAGATCATCGCCAGAGCAGGATCGCAGATCGGGATCGCCTTGGGAGACCTTGTCAACCTCCTAAATCCGAGGATGGTAATCCTCGGAGGCCATGTGGCGTTGAAAGCTGGCACCCTTTTGAGAGAGCCCATGATGAGAAGCCTCCAGAACCGTGCTATGAAGTCTTCCCTGGGGAGCCTCGAGGTGAGCTACTCCAGTCTCAAAGAAAAAGCTGTGTGCCTGGGCGGTGTTGCATTGGTGTTTCAAGAACGCCTGAGGCCTTATTTTAGGGGTACCTTTATATGATGGGGTTGTTGGTGCGCAAGTCTGCATACCTCCCTGGTTTCTCAAAGATGGGCCCAGGGTAACAGGAAGGGAGATTAGAGCATGATAACTCTGACCTGGAAAAGGATGGTAACCTCGATTGCTATCATCTCCAAGTTCCTCATCCTCATTGTCGTTGCGCTGGCATTGCTGGAAGCTTACCTCTGGCTGATTTTCTACCGGAAACCTCGTAAGAAAGCATTGGGCCTAATCGTGTACGGTCTGGAGGTGATCGATGCATCCATGATTCTGGCAGTATTGTACATGATACTCCTCAAAGCCAAGACACCTCCGGTCAAAGCGCTGGATTTCGGCGTGATCTTTTTCATCCTGAGCCTTGCGGTGATCTATCTCCTCAGCATCCCACGGGTGAGCAAGCTGGGGCTGGCGTACCTGCTCATCGCTCCGGCGTTCGTGGGTGTGCTCTTCCTGATCCTCTACCCCTTCGGCTATGAGATCTATCTGGCGTTCACCAACGCAGCCCTCAGGACCATGCGCCATCCCAGCTTTGGGCTTCAGTATGGCATCGCCAATTTCAAAGCTGTCTTCACCGGCACAGTGGCCCACAAGGCGACTTTCTGGCAGGTGCTGATCCGGACTATCCTGTGGACGGTGATCAACGTCTTCTTCCACGTCACCGGCGGCATGGCGCTGGCGCTGCTGCTGAACCGCCCGATGAAGCTTAGGGCTGTGTACCGGACGCTGCTGATCTTCCCGTGGGCCATTCCCCAGACTATCGCTGCAATGGCGCTGCGGAATGAGTTCAACTACATGTATGGGTTCTTCGACGTGATGTTGAGGCGGGTGGGGTTGCGCCCGATCCCGTGGCTTCAGAACCCGCATTGGGCATTCGTGGCGGTGGTCATCTCTAACATCTGGCTGGGGATACCGTTCATGATGGTGATAATCCTGGGGGGCTTACAAAGCATTTCCAGAGAGTATTATGAGGCCGCGGAAATAGATGGCGCCAACGCGTGGCATCAGTTCTGGAACGTCACCATGCCGCTCCTGAGGCCGGTCCTGACCCCGGCCGTCATCCTCGGCACCGTATGGACGTTCAACAACATCAACGTCATCTACCTGATCACCCAGGGAGGCCCGCAGGAGCGAACCGACATCCTGGTAACATCCCTCTACAAAGCGGCGTTCTCATTCTACCGGTACGGGTTCTCGGCGGCGTTTGCCCTGGTGATTTTCGTGTTCCTGCTATCGTTTGCACTCATCTACCTCAGGCTGACCGGCGGCATGAAAGCTGTGTACGAATAGGAGGCGGCAAATGGACAAGCTCAACTCTTTCATCCGATGGTTCTTCAAAGGACATCGACGTCAGGATAGCCCGTTCAAGCGTTTGCTGGTCCATCTGGCGCTGATCGTGGCGTCCATCATTGCCGTGTACCCGGTACTGCGGATTTTTAGCATATCGCTGCGCCCTGGTAACAGGGCACTCTCCACCAGTTTGGCTATCATTCCGCCGGATGCGACGCTGGAGAACTACAAGCTGGTGCTCCTCGGCGATCCCTCCAGACACCTAAAATCCGATTTCTTTCTCTGGGTATGGAACAGCCTGAGCATCACCATAACTACAGCCATCATTGGGGTCATCCTCTCGGCGACGGCGGCATACGCTTTCTCGAGATTCCGATTTCCCGGTCGCGGGCCATCCATGGTCTTCCTGCTGACGACCCAGATGATTCCGGCAGCAATGCTACTGCTCCCGATCTACATGATGCTGGCGCACCTCCACCTGATCAACTCGTACCTGGGCCTGATCATCGCCTACTCCGTCACCTCGGTGCCGTTCAGCATCTGGATACTCAAGGGCTACTATGACACCATTCCGCCAGACCTGGAAGAGGCAGCGCGCATAGATGGGGCGACCTACATCGGGGCGTTCTACCGGATCGTCCTGCCGCTCTCCACGCCGGCGCTGGCGATCGTGTTTCTGTTCAACTTTATGGGCTCGTGGAGCGAGTACATCGTCGCCAGGGTGGTATTGCAAAAGCAGGACATGTACACCTGGCCGCTGGGGCTCTGGACTTACGCCGGGCAGTATACCCTGGCCGCAGGCAGGTTCGCCGCTGGCTCGATCCTGGTGGCGGTGCCGGTGATGATCCTGTTCCTGTACTCGTCCAAGTGGCTCATCTCCGGCCTGACTCTGGGAAGCGTGAAAGGGTGAGCGAATAAGCGAATCAGCGAATCAAGCGAATCAGCGAAAAATCGCCCCGGCAGTGGTCCGTTCCGCTGATTCGCTCATTCGTTGATTCGCTGTGGTGTGCTGTATGGTGAAGAGTTTTTGCACCTATGTTTCGTGTGTGATCCGCCACGTTGTGGCGGCATGAAGAATAATGTACAGTTCAGAACTACGAGGAGGAGGTAAAGATGCGTAAGAACAAGTTTTATATGTTGCTGACCCTTCTGTTGGTGCTCAGCTTCGTTCTCACGGCTTGTGGGAAAAAAGCTGCGCCTACAAAAGCGCCAGCGCCTACCAAGGCTCCGGTGGCTACCAAAGCCCCGGCTGCCAAACCAGCACCAACCAAAGCCCCGGTGGCTACCAAGGCTCCCGCGGCTAAGCCGTCCAAGCCCGTAAAGCTGGCTGTGTGGGATCAGGAAGCTGATGATGTGGAAGCGTTCATGGATGACCTCATCGCTGACTTCCAGAAAGCCAATCCCAACATCACCATCGAGCGGACACACTACGGCAATGAGGAGCTGCGTGATCAGTTCCAGACAGCA
>CAZDOZ010000192.1:0-4316 GCA_964507175.1 uncultured Anaerolineae bacterium | reverse complement strand
AACCCCAGTGTCAGGTCCCCCAGTCCCGCGGGTAGCGGAAATCCCATCCCACGGTACGCGTGCTCAGTTTCGCGATGATTGGCATCCGGCGTTTGTACTGGTTCCGTTGCACCAAATGCCACAGTCTGCGTACTTTCCTTCCATCAAACCCCATGCTCACCACCTCGTCTGCCCGATAGCGCATATCAAAAAGGAGATAGAGTATCCGATCCGCCTCGGCATAGGTGATTCCAAGCTCGCCTTCATCCGTCTGGTCCTGCCACAGATCGGCGGAAGGAGGCTTCTGCAAAATGCTCTCGGGCACACCCAGGGCCTTTGCCATCTGGCGCACCTGCGTCTTGTACAGATCACCGATGGGGTTGATCCCTGAAGCCGAATCCCCCCACTGGGTCGAGTACCCCAGAAGGAGTTCCGTCTTGTTACTGGTCCCTATCACCAGACCGTCCCACGCGACAGACCTGTCGTAAAGGACAATCATCCTGGTGCGGGCCATCACGTTGCCACGCCTACGCCTGTCCATGTCTGGGGAAAGCTCGAAAAACGGGTCTACCATCGGGGTGATCTCCACGATCTCGCTGGAGATACCAAGCTGATCCACCACCATTTGGGCGTCCCGCAAGCTGCTGGGGTTGGACATACGGTACGGCATCAACAGCGCCAGCAGGTTTTCAGGGCCAAATGCCTCCACAGCAAGGAAGCACGAAAGGGAGGAATCTATGCCGCCGGAAAGGCCAATAACACCTTTGCTGAATCCAAACCTGCCAGCCTCGTTTCGGAGGAATTCGATCAGCACGCGCCTGACCAGGTCTGTATCCAGGGAGAGAAGTTCCTCGAAATCAGGGTAAATGTTTTCTTTTTGAATTATCTGCGTTGCCACCTCGTTTTACTCCGAGATCGATCCCTGCCAAATGCATTGCCGCTGATTTGCCAATTCCGGGCACTCGCTTATTTCTATTTCGGATTGAGCAGCGACTTGATAAGCGAATCGGCGTCCGCACCAGGGTTGCCCAGCATGGTGCGGATTGCCTTGTGTAAGCGTGCAGCACTTTTCTCGTAATCCGGCCCTCCGGGCCTGGGAACTGCATTCTCCAACAGCGATTTCAGAAAATCTACGTATGTTTCTGAGCCATGTTCTTTGCTCCATGCTTCCATCCCCGGCCTGGTAACCGGCAGCATCTTCGACGCAGCACACCATCTGCCGTACCAATCGGGCTCCATAAGCCAGGAAAGCAACGATGCTGCAATCTGCTGCCGGGCAGGGTCGCTCGTGACAATCCCGACCACCCATCCATCGGCCATGGAGATAGTCCTCCCTTTATAAGTGGGCACAGGCATGAAAGTTACCTCCCGCAGAAGCCCCCTGTCGGTCAGGTATCTGGAAGAATTCACGTGGGCCACCGACCCTTTCTCCGCCAGAAACGCCGCCCAGCAATCGTCGTTAGTCGCATAATCCAGCACAGATTTTGGGATGACTCCCCTGTCCCGTCCCTCGCGGTAGAAATTGAAAAGCCTCCTAAGGACGGTTTCGTCGAACCGAAGGGCACCGCCCTTCTCCCATCCCCCACCGCTGCCCAGAAAGTGTAGTATTTCGGCATCACTGGGTAACCCGTCCTCCCCAGCGGCGGGGAACAGATAAACGCATTTGTTCGATATGATCTCGTCCCAAGTGGGTGCCTCTACAGAGCAAACCGCTGGATTGATTGCCAGGTGCTCCATATCTGCCTGGAGGAACAAGGCATACCAGTGACCTCTCTCCCAACCTGTCTCCTGAGCAAAGCGATACATTTTCTCTTTCAGCGACGTGGGCACTACTCCCTCAATGGGCTGAAGGGCACCAGTCCCTATACCTTTGTATGTCTCCTCTGCATCGAGAACCACGATGTCCGGAAGAATCTTAGGCGCTACGGCATGAGACGTGCGAAGATAGTCCAGCACACCGCCGGGCCCGTGGGCCAGCTTGCGCACCGGCTTGACGTAAATGCCATGATGTTGCTTATGGAACTCTTCCAGCCGTTGCGCCAACATTTTTCCCCCAGGCGTCTCGTCGCTGGGGAACACAACGTCCGGAAACCACACGGTCAGAGTGATGATGCCGGTGGCCGTAGCCGGGGTGGGAGTGACCCTCGCAGCACTTGGGGTTACACTGACATTCCTCGTAGGTACAGCCGATGGAGTCCGCACAGACACAACCTCCGTCTGCCTGGGGTGCAAGGTCAGGCCGTTCACGTGTAACAGGAACGTAACGAGCAACAGCAGAACCGCCAGCCCTCCCGCCCCCGCCCAGGGGACGAATTTTCTCCATTCCATTTTCCGTCATTTACCCCCAAAAGCCGCCCTGAGGCCGAACCCCCCGCAGCATCTGAACCCATACGACACCCGATTATAACATGCCACGCCATCAGGGTACAACGACGCCTACTCCAACGCTTCCTCAACGCTGGACACGAGTTTTCCGCTGACCACCAAGTCATGGACAGCTTCAATGTATGGATACATTATGCTGTCATGTTCCAGAAACGGCACACGCTCTCGAATCAGACGGTAGGCCACGGAAGTGCCCCTGCCCATACGGGCGTCCGGCATTACCTCTCGACGGAAATCTATCCCTTGGGCTGCAGCGAAAAGTTCAATCGCAAAGATGTACTCCAGGTTTCGGAGGATAGAGCGCGCTTTGCGGACGGCAATGGGGCCGTTGCTGACGTGGTCCTCTGTGTTGGCGGAGGTAGGGATTGTATCGGCACTGGCCGGAAAAGACATGATTTTGTTCTCCGAGGTCAATGCAGCAGCGGTGTACTGCACCAGCATGAACCCGGAATTCAGACCACCGTGCTTTATCAGGAACGCTGGCAGCGTGCTTCGGTTGCTGGCCTCGTCCGTCAGCCTGGTCAGCCGCCTCTCGGCGATGTTCCCCAGGTCCGTAAGAGCCAAAGCCATGTAGTCCATAGCGATTGCCAGCGGCTCGCCGTGGAAGTTCCCACCGGAGACTGCCTCGGCGCTCCCATCGTCATTCACGAATATCAGCGGGTTATCCGTAGCGCTGTTCAATTCTATCTCCAGCACCCACCGGGCATACGCGACTGCATCCCTGACGGCACCATGGACCTGGGGAATACACCGAAGCGTATACGCGTCCTGGGGATCAGGATGATTCCAGGGGCGAAGGAATGTGCTCCCGTCCAGGAGCTTCCGCATGTACGCGGCGCTCTCGATCTGCCTCGGATGCGGCCGGACCGCGTGGATTCTGCTGTCCAGCGCTTTCGGCGTCGCGTATAGCGCTTCCATGGAAAGAGCACCTGCAATGTCGGCCACACTCATCACGTTCTCCGCCTCGATCACCGCCAGAATGCCCAAAGCGGCCATCATCGTGGTACCGTTGACCAGGGCCAACCCCTCTTTCGCCTCCAAGTCCACTGGCTCGAGCCCGGCACGACGCAGTGCCTCTCCGCCGGGTAGCCGTTCACCGCCGTACTCGGCTTCCCCTTCTCCGATAAGCACCAGGGAGAGATGAGCCAGGGGAGCCAGATCGCCGCTCGCGCCCAGCGATCCCTGGGACGGCACGACAGGGTGCACACCTCGCTCGAGCATTCGTAGGAGCAGGTTCAGCGTCTCCAACCGGATGCCGGAAAAACCTTTTGCCAGGGTGTTCGCCCGAATGAGCATCATGGCCCTGACCGCTTCCGTCGGCAGCGGTTCACCCACGCCAGTGGCGTGGCTCATCAAAATGTTCCGTTGTAGCTGCCTCACCTCATCTGGCGAGATCACGCAGTCCTTGAATGCTCCAAAGCCGGTGGTGATGCCATACACGATTTCGCCGCGCTCGATGAATCTCCTGACAGCAGCCTGGGAGCGCAGTATTCTCTGCCGCGCATCCGGCGTGATTTCGATCTCGACAGTGTCCGGGGCGGCATGAGCCACATCCCAGACCTCCTCCATGGTGAGGTTGTTGCCATCCAAATATAGTTTTTTCATCCGCATGTGCTCCTTTGCACTCATTATCGGCGATCAATCACCCTCCAGCGGCTATGCTGCGGCACAGGGGGGCGGATTCACCAGACCTCTACCATGCAATTCTACCACCGATATGGCTTTTGCGCGAGCAGGGGCGAGGCACCGCCGGTCGGGCTAATTGCAATTTGAAAAACCGAACCCGGCAATTGCTCTTTACAGCGGCCGGGGCAACCTGCAGTGCCGGGTCTCATAAAGTCGTACCGCGCACCTTAATAAGAGTCTCACAAAGTCGTAAGTGGCACTAAAAAGTGTGGAATGAGCTTGCCTTGTAGGGAAGCGAAGAGACCTCTTTGCCCTCACCCATCACC
>CAZDOZ010000191.1:0-4330 GCA_964507175.1 uncultured Anaerolineae bacterium | reverse complement strand
CATGCTGCGCCCGCACCAACAAGGCAAGTCCATCCCATTGCTTTTGAGCGCCACACATTCATCCGATGGAGATTCAAGACATCACTTCCTTGCCCGCCAGCAACCTTACGCCGGAAGGGACACGTTGTAATTGAAGGCAAAATGTGGACAAACCTGGTCCGGGTGGTAGGAAGATAACCATACATCGCATAACACGCCGCTGTGCTGCTCCCCGGGACGACAGACAAGGTGGGCCGCCTTAGCAAACAGGAGCTGACAAATCCATGAACCATTCAAAGGGGCATCTTCTCGACATTCCGGGGGCCGTAGGTCCGCCGGGACCTGCTCTGGAACCCCATATAACCCCAAAGTTGTCCGTACTATAAGTCGCTTTTATAATGTTCACCGGCAGTCATCTTATAACGCTGGTGCGAATAGAATGTCAAGTCAATTCGAAACCCAAGGGGCAGGGAGTGATAGCACCGAGACAGGCAAGAACATTGCCCTCGCACGCCCGAAGCAATCCGTCAGCTACATCTCCGACGCGGCACTCCTGGCACTGCTGACGATTTTCATCCTGCATCCGCTAGCGCTCACGAACCTCATCCCAGGCAGCGGCGACATGTTCGCTTATTTCATCCCGTACAGGGCCTATGCCAACGCCGCCCTCCGACACGGCCACATCCCTCTATGGGATCCATACCTGTTTATGGGCGTGCCGTTCCTCGCCAACAGCCAGGCCGCGGTACTTTACCCACTCCATTGGCCACTGGCGTTTCTGAGCCCCGGCAGGGCTGTAGCGTGGTCGATAGTGCTACACGCGTACCTGCTGGCGCTCTTCACCTATTTCTACGCCAGGCTCTCGGCAGGGCTAAGCAGGGGTGGAGCACTAGTGGCGGCCAGCCTTCTTGCATTTGGCGGATTCATAGCGGGCGCGGCAATGCACCTGAATCAGCTCAACGCTATAGCATGGTTCCCGCTGGCGCTGCTGCTTTGGGATGTCGCAATGGGGAAGCGAAAGCTCGTGGGCATGGCAGCCTTGGGCATTGTGGTCGCCATGATGGTGCTGGCGGGACACACCCAGGCGACTTACATTGCAATGTTCGGGCTGGCACTATACGCAGCGTGGACCGCCGGATACGGCGCACTCTCGTGGAAAGACCTGGCAAGACGGCTTGCAGCAGCACTACTCATCTACGCAGGCGCAGCAGCTATCGGAGCACTCCTTGCCGCGGCTCAGCTCCTACCCACACTGGAACTTTCCCGCTACTCCCTTCGTCAGGGCGGGCTGACCTACCGGCAAGCGGTCTCGTTTTCCCTCCGCCCTACTAAGCTCCTGTGGACACTCCTGCCACCCTACGGCGTGAACCTGGCGCAGAAATTCGGCACGCCGGCATTCAGCGAGTACATAGCGTACTTTCCAATCGCAGGCTGGGTTCTGATCGTCATAGGGCTCTTGAAAATCCGAATGGCACTGAAGTCATCACTCCCCAGACACCAGCCATTAGCCAACGACCTGGCCAGAAGCGTGTTTCCCCCGATGCTCGCCGCCATCGGCTTCCTCCTTGCCTTAGGCGGCTACGACCCGCTGTACTACCTCCTCTACAGGCTGATACCCGGGTTCAACCTGTTCCGTGCCCCGGCAAGATGGATGTTTCTGACGAGCTTCGGGCTTGCCATGACCGCTGGCATCGGGTTCGATGCCGTGATCAAGCTGGACGTTGCTCACATCTTTGGGAAAGATCGGCCCCACAGTCACCGCACAACGGTGTTGTCGGGACTCGCTATCTGGCTTGTCGTGATGGCGGAACTCACCGTAGCCATCAGAGCTATGCCGATATCACATCCAACCGCGCCGCAAGCGCTGGAGTCAGTCCGAAATCCCACCGCATATCTTCTGAGCGGCCAGGAAGCGCCCACACGCGTCCTCAGCATTTCTAACATCAAATACGATCCCGGCGACCTGGCCAATTTGAGGCGTTCCTTTGGCCCGTACCTGACTCAGCAGGGGCTCTACGATCTCATCGTGGACACTAAGGAGAAAGAAATACTGGCCCCTAACCTCTCCCTCTACTTCCACATCCAGACCGTGGACGGGTACGATGGTGGCCTCTTACCATTGAAACGGTACAATGAGCTATTGCGCCTCTTTCTGCCAGAAAAGAGAATTGTGCCGGACGGTCGCCTGCGGGAACAACTGAAACGGATTCCATCTCAGCGCCTCTTGAATTTACTCAATGTGAAATATGTCATCACCGATAAAGTGCACGACCAGTGGATAGATGACCGGTACTACGATCTGCAGCAAGCAGCGGGGGTGAGCGCCGGAACGCCGATGACGTTGAAGGGTATACCGCAGGAACCATTGACAGATATCGGCATTGTCTGGGACGGCACGGAAGGAACGATCATGGCAGAGTCGGTCGGGGGAGGAACTTACCGGTGGAGTCTCGACGACAGAAGCGGTCGGGGCGTCGATCTGCCTGGCGGCGGGAAAGCACGCTTGACCGTGCTGGAGATCCCTGGCGCAGCACAGCCGTGCGAGATGATCCGACTGCAGAAGATCACTATCGCAAGCGAAACCGGCATCCGAGTGCACGGCGTAACCGTCTGGGACGAGAGGACCGGCGCTCACTGGGCGTTGTCCATGCCCCGCCCTGCCAACCTGAAGCGAGTCTTCTCCGGCGACGTGAAAATCTACCAAAACGAGAAACTGCTGCCGCGGGCGTACATGGTTTACCATGCAGAGCGCGCCCAGACGGCCAAAGAAGCATTGGCGCTAATGTCCAACAAGGATTTCGATCCATCTGTGGAAGTGGTGCTGACGTCGGTAGGGACGCAACATACAGCGTCCTCACCGCGGGCAACACATGAAGCCAGGGCCGCAATCGTCCTTTATGAGCCGGAACGCGTCGTGGTGAAAGTCCACACAGACATTCCCGGCTACCTGGTGCTCTCGGACACCTATTACCCTGGCTGGAAAGCCACGCTCGACGGTCGGGAGACTCACGTCCTGCAGGCGGACTTGCTCTTCCGGGCAGTGCAGATCCCAACAGGAGAACACACGGTAGAATTCGTGTACCGGCCATGGCCATGGAAAGTGGGGGTGACGATATCACTGGCCACGCTGGTGTGCCTAGCCCTGGGGACACTTCTGCTGGCCCTTGGGAAACTCTAGTGCTGCGCCGCCCCGTAACTCAGCGCTGTTTCTTTCCAAGCGCCGTCAAAGCCCTGATACTCTCAATCCCCTGACTGCCAGGCGCGACAGATACAAATCCAGAGGAATGCTCACTTCCAGCGGGCGAGCTCCGGGGACGATCTCCCCACGGGCCATCATCTCTACCACCATCGCCGCGGGGAAACCAGTGGTACGCTCCATGCTCATGAAACCGGTCTCTGGATCGTAGAAATCCAGCATCTCCAGCACGATCTCGGCAGAATTGCCGGAGCCTGCCTCCACCCGGAGGATCACCAGGTCGGGATCATCGTCAAAAGTGATCAGGGGTGCGACGAGCCGGTGGAACAGCTTCCTGGGCACCACCTTAACACCGTCCAGATCCACCGGTTCCAGGCCCAGGAAGCCAGCATCGGCGAAGAGCTTGATCTGATCCCGGTGCCCCGGATACCGGACCGTCTTCTCCCAGTACTCGTCCAGCTTTCCCTCCAGCGTCCATGGTACCGTGGATGTCCCGCCGGACGTGATGAACGCCTCGCACCGGCCCAGGGGCTCAGGGAAATCCACCATCTCCAGTTCAGAGAGGGCGGGAACCTCCATCACCATGCCGTCCCGAAGGATCACCGCGTTGCCGGTGTACTCGTTGGTCAGGCCCTCGATGTTGAAAGAGAGCTTGTAGTTGAAAGGTGGTCGGGGGTGCTGAGGCAAGCCCCCTACGTAGATGTGGACCCAGCGCGGGCTCTCCAGTTTCTCCAGGGCGTGCATCGCCAGGATGTTGCCTAGACCAGGCATCAGGCCGCAGTCCGGCACGATGGAGATTCCCGCTTCGCGGGCTTCCCCGTCCAGGGCGAGCTCCCTCCGGACGACATCGGTGTTGCCGCCCAGGTCCGCCATGGATGTGCTCGCTTCCACGGCGGCCTCGGCCACCGCCAGGTTGAAGGAATACGGGACAGCGCTCAGCACGGCATCCAACGGGCGCATCCATTCCCTGAGCGCCCGCCGATCCCGCACGTCCACCCGGTCCGCATGGACCACTTCTCCGCCGAGCAATCCGTTCACCCTGTCGGCAACCGCCCGCGCCCTGCCGAAATCGAAATCCGCAATCGAAACGGAAGAGGCGTCGCCCCAGCGGGCCATGTCGTAGGCTGCAGCGGTGCCCTGCCTCCCCGCACCCAA
>CAZDOZ010000190.1:0-4353 GCA_964507175.1 uncultured Anaerolineae bacterium | reverse complement strand
CATGCTGCACCCGTACCGGCATACTCCGGCGGAGAGGTGATGTCCGAAGTTCAGGTTTCCCTCTTGACAAACCTGCCTCTTTCGTGTACAATGATACACAGATACAGTGATACAATCAGGAGGCGGTGTGGTGGTCGGGACGCCGGAGTATTTCTCGCCGGGCGAGAGGTCGAAAGTAAAGCAATTGCACCTGGAAGTGGATTTTCGATCCCACGAACCGGTGACGGAGCAGATTCGGGATCAGATCAGGTTCCTGATCGCGTCCGGGGAACTCAAGCCCGGCGATCAGCTCCCGACGGTGCGGCAACTGGCGGCGGATTTGCGCGTGAATTTCAACACCGTGGCCAGAGCGTACCGGACGCTGGACGACGAGGGCCTGATCTCGACCCAGCACGGGCGCGGCACGTTCGTGCTGGAACCGCCACCATCTCTGGCGCCGGAGGACCTGCGCCGCCAGATGCTCGACGATCTAACGGAACGATACCTGGAAAGGGCAATGAGGTTAGGCTTCACTCCGGAGGAGGTCGATGACAGCTTCCGGAAGGCCATAAACACGGAAAAACCCGCCGGCAATGCCGGACGGGATCGTTGAATCTCGCGAGGAGGGTAGAGATGCTCAAAAAGACGAAAGTCCAGAAAGCAGAGGAGACTCGGACGAATCGGATGAAGGCTGCTCCCGCACAGTCGCCAACACTGCGAAGCAACGCGGTGGCCCTGCTGTTGTTCTTCGTCATCATAGGGGTGATGGTCTTGGCCTCTGTGTTACTGAAGGACAGGATATCAGATTTTCTTCTCGTTGCGCTGGATATATTGCTGACCCTGGAGGCGCTTTATGTGCTCTTCGCGCTGAAAATGGCGAAGCAATGGGAGAAAGCAGTGGTGCTCCGGTTCGGGAAGTTTCGGGGGCTCTACGGCCCAGGGATGTTCTGGATAGTTCCGGTCGTGGACTCCATCGCCGCGTGGGTCGATCACAGGGTGATGGTGACGCCGTTTCGGGCCGAGAAAACACTGACCAAGGACACAGTGCCTGTGGATGTCGATGCTGTCCTTTTCTGGATGGTCTGGGATGCCGAGAAAGCCGCGATGGAGGTGGAGGATTATCGCCAGGCGATATCCTGGGCAGCACAGACCGCTCTGCGGGAGATCATCGGGCGAAAGGACCTGGCCGATATCCTGGTCGGCAGGGATAAGATGGACGAGGAGCTCCAGAAAGTCATCGACGAGCGCACCACGCCCTGGGGCGTGAGCGTCCAGTCGGTGGAGATTCGGGACGTGGTGATACCGCTCAATCTGGAAGATGCAATGAGCCGTCGGGCGCAGGCGGAGCGGGAGCGCCAGGCCCGCGTCATTCTCGGCGAATCGGAGCAGCAGATTGCCGTTAGCTTTGCCGAGGCGTCGGAAATGTACAAGGACAATCCAGTTGCGTTGCACCTGCGGGCGATGAATATGCTCTTCGAGGGGCTGAAAGAAAAAGGCGCTTTGGTGATCGTGCCCAGCAGCGCTGTGGAGACGATGAACCTGGGCGGCCTGATGGGGATGAGCGCTATCGCCGAACAGGTGGAAGGCAGCGGGAGAACACAGGGAGATTCATGACCAGACCCATGCCGCTGTTCTGGAAAGAATTCTTGATCCTTCTGGCCGCGACAGTGCTGAGCATCATCGCCATCATGCCTTACGCTCTCACTTTGCAAGCAGGCCTCCTGAAGCAGATCGTGCTGCCGATGCCTCTCTGGGAGCTTCTGGCTCTGCAGATGGTCGAGAATACCCTGCTGTTTGCCGTCATGATCGCTGCAGGGCTGTATCTGGGCCGAAAAGTGGGACTTGGGATGCCGATTCTGGAAGGAGCACTGGAAGGAAAAGATGTAAGCCGGCAGCTCGGCAGGGTAACGGTGCTCTCGGTAATGGTGGGAGTGCTCGCGGCGCTGCTGCTCGTGGCGATGGACCTGTTCTTCGCCCACGCCGGCATTCGTATCGGGTCACAGGGAGCAGCGCCGCCTGCATGGCAGGGGTTCCTGGCGGCGTTCTACGGCGGCATCGCGGAAGAGGTCTCCATGCGGTTGTTCCTGATGACGCTGCTGGTCTGGCTCCTGCGTGAGGTCAAGCGGGCGCTGAAAGGAAAACCTTCGGGCCTGGAGATATGGCTGGCGATTCTGCTGTCGGCCGTCCTGTTCGGCCTGGGGCATTTGCCAATGACACGGGTGCTGACCGACCTCACGCCCATGGTCGTAGCCCGCGCCGTCGCGCTGAACGGCGTTTTTGGCGTCGTGATGGGTTGGCTCTATTGGAAGCAGGGGCTGGAGTCTGCCATGATAGCGCACTTCTCCGGCGACCTGGTGCTGCACGTCATCCTGCCGATAATCTGATCGCGGGGCGTCAGCAGATCGTACCTGGCAGATTCTCGCAGCAGGGCAGAAACCGTGGACTACATGAGGGAAAACCAAGAGATCTGTGAAATCTATTGGTTCTGGTCGGTCGGAGTTGAGCCAGGACCGGCCAGAGCCAGGCCGGCATCTTCACGCACACGTCACCCCCGATTCCATCAAAAATTCCTGGTCCGTTCGTCTATCAGTGCCATCTCTTCCTCTGTCAGATCAACCTGCATCGCCGCGGCGTTGTCCGCCGCGTGCCGGACTTTCGTGGCTCCGGGGATTGCCACCACCAGGTCACCGTGAAATCTGATGAGCCAGCTGAGGGCTACCTGGGCCGGAGTTGCCCCGTGCCGCTCTGCTATCTCCTTCAGCGTTTCCACGACGGGACGGCTGGCTTCCAGACGTCTGCGCAGAATGCGTCTGCGCAGGAAAGGTGTCCGCTTCAGCAAACCTGGGTTTTCGTGGAACTTTCCGGTCAACAGCCCCATTTCCAGCGGGGAATAGGCTATGATTGTCACCCCCAGTTCCCTTGCTGCGTCCAGCACTCCGTTCCTCTCGATGTCTCTGTCCAGCAGGCTGTATTTGACCTGGTTGGATGCCAGCGGTATCCCGCGGGAAGAGAGGCGTTTGTATGCGCGGTACATCTGCCCCACGTCGAAATTGCTCACCCCGACAGCCCGCACTTTGCCAGCATCGACCAGATCGGCCATGGCGTCCATCTGTGCCTCTATGGAAGAGAGGGTCAGGAGTGGAAAGTGTACCTGGTACAGACCGATGCCAAACGGCTCCAGGCTCTGGAGGCGCTTTCCGATGGTGCGCCTGATGGAGCCTGCTGTGCGGAGCATCGGCCTCCATTTGGTGGCGATGACCACGTCGCCTTCCGACCGTCCTGCTCTCAGGAGAGCATTCGCCAGCCGTCGCTCCGACTTGCCGAAGCCATAAAGCTCCGCCGTGTCGAACCAGTTGATCCCGCCGTCCAGAGCTGCTTTCACAATGGCATCGATCTCTTCCTGGGCTGGCGAAGCCCACATACCGAAGCTGGCGATGTTCCTCTTCCCGGCGAACTGCCACGTTCCCAGCCCGATAGGGGTGACTTCCACATCGGTGTTTCCCAGCCTGCGCAACGAGATTGGCATTGCTACCTCCTCCAGATGCTGTTTCTATCAGGACGGTTTCAAGTATAAAGGAGCCACGCAGAATTTTCAAGGAGCGGAATACTCGCCAAATGTCTTGCCGAGGCCCTCGGAAACGTGGTAGAATGCTTATACTTTTATGGAGGGGATCACATGCAACGCCTTTGGACGCCTTGGCGGATGGAATACATCAAGCAAGATATGAAAGAGGGAAGCTGCATTTTCTGTGCTAAAATCTCTGCAGAGGACGATCGAAAAGAGCACATGCTCTGGAGGGGAGAAAGAGCTTACATAACCCTGAATTTGTACCCTTACAACAACGGCCATCTTCTGGTGGTGCCATATGAGCACGTGCCATCGCTGGAGGACCTCCCGCCCGAGACGGTACTTGAAGTGGGCAAGCTCATTGCATTCAGCATCAGGCTTCTACGGGAAGCCATGAACCCCGACGGGTTCAACATTGGTGTGAACCTGGGCAAGATCGCAGGGGCGGGCGTGGTCGAGCATGTTCACGTTCATGTGGTGCCTCGCTGGAACGGCGACACCAATTTTATGACCGTGATTGCCGGAACCAGGGTCATTCCGGAGTGGATTGACGAGACATATGACCATCTGAAAGAGGTACTGGAGGCCCATCCCGAACTGCGCCCGCGTTGAACAGGCTGGCTATTTGCCTGGCAGCGCATAGAGCTCCGCCCCGGGAGACGTACCGAGCAGTCTCCATGAGCGGTAGCACACCGCATAGCTACGGAAATCGTAACTGTTCAGCCTTGAACAAATCGGACGCAGATGCCGCAGATTTCACGCAGATACCCGCAGATAAAGCAAATAAATCAGAAAAGATCAGCGAG
>CAZDOZ010000189.1:0-4364 GCA_964507175.1 uncultured Anaerolineae bacterium | reverse complement strand
TTGAGTTGTGGGACGGAATGTCAGTCCGCCCGGATCGAGCCAGACGGCTCGACCTACTCCGGGCATTGCAAGATCGTTTACCTCAGCTCGCTCCGCTCGCCTCGGTTCAGAATGACGCACGGTGCAGGGCGCTTGCATCGCCATTGTGGGGCAACGTTTGGATCCAGACGCCGTGAGCGCTCATGCGCCGCTGCTCCACCTCTGCGTGCAGTTTCCGAACATCCCCGACAAAACAAGCTCGAAGCAAGGTTGAGGATCGCCCAGACCTGTCAGGAGACGAAAAGCATCTCTAAGACTGGTCGTATCCGGCATACTTCCAGGCAGATGGTCAAGAAAGTGTGGGGGTAGGCGTGTGAGTTGGTTTTGCTTTCTTCGTGGGCGTGGGGGTAGGCGCAGCCACTTCAGGTGTCGAAGTAGAAACAGGGCCCCCCTCGACGTGAAGTGCCAGGGGCATGTAAATCCTATCCGCTGTGCTGGGCGTCGCCACCGCCACATGAGTGTACGGATCGCCAAGCAGAACGTACGTATCCAGAAGATCGTAAAAAGTGCCGGAGGAGTTCCCTCTGTAAAGCTCAAGCTTCCCGGCCAGGGTGGCCCCGCCCAGGCTTGTGATCCCGTTCTTGAACACGGCATCGAGGAACCCTCGGTCGAGATAATCATGGCCGTGAGCTACTCCCAGGCCAGTCGCAGACCAGGAGGCAATTGCCCCTCTTCCTGCTGCACGGACAATGACCTCACCCAGGGCATCGTATTGAGGATTATGAAACGACCCTTCGTAACAGGTCATTGGGAGCATCACCGGCAACATGCTGCCGTTGCTCAGTGAAGGCACATCGGTGACGCCGAAGAGCATCTCGGCCGCCCACCACGGTATCGCGGCGTGCCCTGTATAATTTACGATCAGCGCCCCGTCGTCTATTCCTTTTTTGATGTCTCGTCTGGCGGCATCCAGGCGCGGGTGGGTTACGCCGTAATAGACTTTTTTCACGTTGTACCCTTCCGGAACGCTCGTGCTGATTACAAGGTCGGAAATGGAAGGAAAATCACCGCCAGAATCCGGATTGTCTGCAACGAAAAGAAGTGTCTTGCGCCAATTCCCTGGCGTGGGCGAAGAGTCGTAGGAGATGATCTTGTCCACTACTGCAGCCGCTTCCTCTGGAGTATCCACCGGAAGCCTGCCGATCAGCATGTCTGGCAATTGATCATCACCCGCGATGGTCACGTAGCGGTTGTCGCTGGCTGTCTCTCCGATGAATGGGTCTACGTATCGGAGGAGCGGTGGGATGAAATTCGGATGGCTGTTTCCCATATAATTGCGGAAATCGCTGCTGCCGTCACCGAAGAGGAGCACATAGGTGGGGGCAGGAGGCTGCCAGTAGCGATACGTGTATTCCAGGAAATCCTTGATGGCCTCAGCGGAGAATACCCCTCCGTTGAATTCGTCATAGATGTCCTGAACGTCTATCAGTTTCACGTGTAGCCCCTGGCTCTCGTGGAATTTGGCAAGCCGCTGGGCCGCGTCCCAGAAATTCCTGTGAGCTATGATCAAGTAGTCGGCCTGGTTATCCGGCAGGCGCAGGTGAGAAGGCGTGTCGGGGGCTATGGAAAGCGGTGTCATGAGCCGATCTGTACCCAATGCCAGGAATTTTGCGACGCCGCTGGATTCGTATTCGAACTCCAGAGTGTACCCGCTTCCGTCCTGGTGGACTTCGGTGTTGAGGACGCGCCGCACGTTGAATGGGTCGGTTATGTCGTACAAAAGCAAATTGGGGGACGAGAAACCGGTTATATGATATCTGTACCTTCCACCACCCGGAGAGGCAAAAACCAATTCATCGTTCATCGCTCTCATCGTTCTCCGGTATTTTATGGAGAACCAGTTGATATAGCCTCCTTCCTGGTTGGGGCTCATATCGCCTGGGGCATACATTGTGATCTGGTTTGTTCCGGGTACCAGCAAAGTCTGAGGGAAAGGAAACGATCCAATGAATGTGGTGTCCCCATCCCATAGTGCATCGCCCACCAAAGTGCCGTTCACATATGCTTTGATATGATGATCTGGAGATACGGAACGGATATCTTCGGCCCCCTGCAGGTCTACGGTGAGGGTCGCCGTGTATGATCCCGTCGCTGGTGACGGTACATCAGCCGTGAAAGTGCGGGTGAGCACGCTCCCGACAGAGGCCACACGATAGAAGGTCCAGAACCAATGGTCCTTTCCATTGCCTTTTGGCAGGAGGCTGACATAAAAATGGTTTTCCTCTCGATGCAGATTCTCACGAAAAGTGGATACCTCCGGAGCCGAACCGGGCGTTCCGTCCACCTGGGGCATCCTCTGGCCCGTGATGGGCTCCCCACAGGAAAGCCAGTAGACGTTCTCATCCGTGTAGATTCCGGTGGCAGGCTCTCCGTAGAATCGTATTTCGTCGCCAGGATCGAACCGCCCATCCTTTCCTCCCACCACCTGGATTGCGATCTCTCGGTTACCGCGGGCCATCCAGCACGTACTTGGGTTCAGTTTCTTCAGCGACATGCCCGCTGCGCGCAGGTCAGAATACGTAAGCCGATAGATGCCTTTTTTGTTCACTTTTACCCTGAATATCTTCGTTGTAGGGAGAGTGGAGAGACCTGAGGGTTCGCGCACGCTCGCCTTTTCGGGCAGACGCCATTCTCTCGCCTGCTCATAGTTGAGCAGGTATGATTTCAACACTCGCTCGAAAGGCCCTTCGTCGACGAAGGCGGTAGGGGAAATCGTACCGTTGAAATTCACCGTCAGGCGAATGCGCGGGGCGTAGCTCAGGGAAGTGTCGCCTGCGTTTGGATGGAACGGCAGCACGGTAATGCGCACAACGCGCTGGTGGCGTATGAAAGCCGGTTCGCCCACCAGTACCCAGCCCTTCGGGAACCCTGGCGTGGGCGACGGAGATCGTTCTTCCGCGATGTTTGTCGGCGTGGTGGGCACTCCTTTTGTGTGGTGTGTTACTGGTTCCTCAAGTGGAACCACCCCGAGAGGTTCCTTCAGTGGGATGTGGACCACCCTTTCCGGCACCGCGTCGGCCGTCACGTCAACGCCAGGCGGTACACCCAGTACGAAATCGAGCACGGGCAGACGGACGTCTCCGGGGCGGTCCCATTCTACCCACCCCGGAAAACCCGGGAGGGACTGCTCTGTCCACTTTCCTCGAGCTATTTTCTCCACAGGGGACGGTGTGTCTACTTCTATCTGGATGCCCCGACGGCTCTGTGCTATTATTTTCAACGTAGAGTGTGCTGACACAGGCACTTTCGCCTGCATCACCGGAATCGAAGATGATAGGATTATCAGCAATAGCATTGCCGATATCAGATGCTTCTTCAATGTCCGCTCCTGTATTTCTCTACTCAGGTATTGGGTATTGTGCATGCGCGGCACCACACACACAAAGCCTAAGACGTTTCCTTGCAACTCTAGTAACGGACACGGTGTCAATATCCAATTTTCCGGCAATGACTAGGAAAGTGCAAATCCGCAACTCGGCCGGTGTGGCACCTCACTGACTATCCGGCAGTCCGGGGTCTTTGAAGCAAATCGAAAACACATGCCGCCTCAGGAACCCTTTCCACGCGTCTGAAGCCTGGTACGGCTCATCGCTTGGGGTTGACGATTGCCGGAGGTGTTTCAGGGGAAGTGCCACGCCAGTTCTTGGATTTGACATGTTATCCCTCGCTCTGATATAGTCTTGTGCGTGTAAGCTGCAAGTTGATCGGGTAAGGGTCTGCCTGGTCAACTTGATTTTTTGGAGCGGAAAATGAGCGTCAAGAATGAGGACATCTTGAGAGTTACCGACTACAGCTTCGCCCACCTGGTGCTCCGATCGCCTGAACCGGTGATAGTGGGGTTTTGGACGTTCGGATGCGTGAATTGCGTCACCATGGAGGCGATGGTGCACTCTCTGTTGCTCAACCGCCCTGGCAAAGCGCTCATGGTCCGGGCGAACGTAGAGGAAACTCAATCGTGGGCCATTGCATATGGCGTGGAAGAAGTGCCTACGTTCCTCTTTTTTCACTCCGGCGACCTGATAGACAGGATATCGGGCGTGGTGCCGTACACATGGCTTGAGGGCCACTTCGACGACTTCCTGAAACGAACACTGCCCACGTGAGTGGGAAAGACTCCAGTGGTTCGTCAAGCTGAACGTTGGGGGCGCGGTTTCCGACCGCGTTCTATCCGCTCGGAGATAATCCTCTTTTTCCCAATAGAGCTGTAGGTCGGGCCGTCTGGCCCGACCAAACGCACCTTGCACGCCGGGAAGCGGCAGGACGGAAGGACACAAATCCGTCGAAAAACACTCTCGGTCGGTTTGGGCGGCTCTTGGCCCTCACCT
>CAZDOZ010000188.1:0-4367 GCA_964507175.1 uncultured Anaerolineae bacterium | reverse complement strand
CGTGGGAGAGGGAGGGGTTGGGGTGGGTGAGGGCCAAGAGCCGCTCCGTCCCAACAATTTGAGCGCTACCATTTGCTTCGAAATCCCCCACCTTCCTCAACTCGCCACACAGTCCCCCTATGTGATAAAATGCGCCCTGCAAGCAATGTCACACGGAGGGTGGCGTAATGTCAGAAAGATACATAGTTTTCACAGCATGGCCTTACTGCAACGGCGACCTGCACCTGGGGCACATCGCAGGCGCGTACCTGCCCGCGGATGTTTTTACCCGTTACCAGCGGCTACGGGGCAGAGACGTGTTGATGATGTCCGGTTCCGATACGCATGGCACACCTATCACGGTACGCGCAGAAGAGGAAGGATTGACGCCCAGGGAGGTGGTTGACAGATACCATCCTCGCTTCCTGGAAACATTCCAGAAGCTCGGCATTTCCTATGATCTCTTCACGGAGACCGACACGGAGAATCATTGGAACGTAACGCAGGAAGTGTTCCTGCGCCATTTGGAGCGGGGCTATCTCTACAAAGACACGATGGAGGCATTCTACTGCCCCCACTGCAAGCGGTGGTTACCGGACCGCTACGTGGAAGGGACCTGTCCTTATTGCGGCTACGAAAACGCCCGCGGCGACCAATGCGACAATTGCGGGAGGCTTCTGAACGCCGCGGAGCTCATCAACCCCAGATGCAGGTTCTGTGGAAACACGCCGGAGCTCCGGGAGACAGAGCACTTTTTCCTGGACCTGGCGAAGCTCAACAAAACGCTGTTGGACTGGATCATGAAGGACAAAGAGCACTGGCGTGCATCGGTGCTGAACTTCACCAGGGCGCAGATCCAGAGCGGCGAATTACGCGGCAGGCCTATCACCAGGGACATCGAGTGGGGAATCCCGGTGCCGGTAGAAGGCTTTGAGCACAAGCGGATCTACGTTTGGTACGACGCGGTTATCGGCTATTTCTCAGCACCACGAGAGTGGGCAAACATCATTGGTGATCCAGAAGCATGGCGTCCCTGGTGGCAGGATCCTGCCACCAAGAGCTTCTATTTCATCGGTAAGGACAATATCCCGTTCCACACTATCATTTGGCCTGGGATGCTCATCGCCTACGGCGAGAACCTGAATCTTCCCTACGACGTCCCCTCCAACGAGTACCTGAACGTGGAGGGAAAGCAACTTTCCAAGAGCCGACACTGGGTCATCGAGGCATTGGATGTGCTCCAACGATACGATCCCGACCCGCTGCGGTACATGCTTACGGTAAACGCCCCGGAGACCAAAGACGTGAATTTCACCTGGGATGAGTTCCTGCGGCGTAACAATGAAGAGCTTGTAGCGACCTGGGGCAACCTGGCGAACCGGCTGCTGAGTTTCGCTTACAAGCGGTTCAATGGGCAGGTTCCTGAGCCAGGCGCTCTGGACGAGCTCGACCGGGAACTACTGGCAAAAGCGGGACAGGCGTTCACCACCGTCGGCGACCTGCTGGAGGCGGTCAAGCTGAAGAACGCGCTGATGGAAGCGATGGCGCTGGCGCACGAGGCGAACAAGTACCTCAATGCAAAAGAGCCGTGGAAGCAAATCAAGGCCGATCCTCAGGCAGCCGGTACCACAGTTTACGTCGGGCTGAAGGTAATCGATTCGCTGAAAACGCTCCTGGCGCCATTTCTGCCATTCTCGTCCCAGAGATTGCACGAATACCTGGGCTACGATGGGACGCTGCTGGGGCGGCAGTACGTGGAGGAAGTGCAGGAAAGGGAGAAAAAGCACTTGGCTCTCCGCTACGACGATACCGACCTGGTGCGCGGCTGGGAGCCCAGCAAGCTAAAGCCTGGACAGAAACTCCGCAAGCCCGCTTCGCTTTTCAAGAAGTTGGAGCCGGAGATCGTGGAGGAGGAAATTACCAGGTTGTTGGGAAAGTAGGTTCTATGCAGCGGAACTGCTGATTTGACGCAGGACTACAGGCCTGCGGGGGCTCGAATTTTTCTCAGCGGCGCTTGGGCGATAGAAGCGAGGAAATGTATGCCAAAAGCTTTCGGAGCGGTTTCCTTCGACATGGGTTACACGCTGGTACATTCGGTCAAGTCGGCATTGGACATTTACGCGGAGGGTTTCAAAGCGCTTGGGCTGGACGTTCCGGAGGACCGAATCCGTGAAGCTACGTGGCGCGTTTGGACGGAGCACTCCGAGGCATGGTCGGGGGAAATCTGGGAGGCCAGCCAGGAAGCGGACAGGCAGCGGACTGCCGAATTCCGCAGGTTCATGGTACAGGATATGGGTCTGCCGGAGGATATCCTTCCGGAGCTGAACGAGTACATCGACGAAGAGTTCAGTGATCCGAATATCTACGCTCTCTTTCCCGATTCGCTGGAGAGCGTCAGGCGGCTGAAGGAAGCAGGCTTCGTGGTTGGGATTACGTCCAACTGGTCATGGAACTTGCCAGAGGTATGTGACCATCTTGGGCTTGCCCCGTATCTCGATTTCATAGTGGCTTCGGCACGCGTAGGTGCCGTGAAACCACATCCCTACATTTTCCAGCAAACGGTGGAACGGGCTGGTGTGCCTGCGTCGGCCATCGTTCACATCGGCGATGACGTACAGGCGGATGTGATCGGTGCCCTGAAGGCCGGTCTGAACGCTGCTCTGGTTGATCGCACTGGAGATATTCCAAAGGATGGGCTTCCCGACGGAGTGCCTGTTTTCCGCGATCTGCTGGATTTTGCGGCGTGGATATCAGGCAGCGCTGACCGCGCGTCTCCTCATGCAGAAACCGGCCAGAGTCGCTTTGGAGGGAGCAAGAATGGACACTCTGTTGATACGACACGCTGATTTACTGGTTACGATGGATGATGACTACCGACGGATACCGGACGGCGGCGTGTATGTGGCGGACAATGCCATCGAGCAGGTAGGGCCAACAAGGGATCTGCCCACCGGAGCGGACAAAATCATCGACGCTCGTGGCAAAATCGTGCTGCCGGGGCTGATAAACACGCACCATCATCTTTACCAAACCCTGACCCGCGCTATCCCCGCGGCGCAGAATGCCGACTTGTTCCACTGGCTCAAGGCACTCTATACTGTCTGGGCTGGAATGGACAGCAAGGCGGTGTATGTCAGCGCACTCGTGGGATTATCCGAGATGATGCTCTCTGGAGCCACTACGGTAGCCGATCACCTCTACATCTTTCCAAACGGCGTCAAGCTGGAGGATGAAATTTGGGCGGCGAGAGAGCTGGGGGTCCGTTTCCACCCTACCCGCGGCAGTATGTCCCTGGGCGAGAGCAAAGGCGGTCTCCCGCCCGATTCTGTAGTGGAAGACGAGGATGACATACTGAAGGATACACAGCGGGTGATCGAGGAATACCACGAGGCGGAGCGGTATGGCATGGTGCAAATCGCCGTAGCCCCGTGTTCTCCTTTCTCTGTCACGCCGGATCTGATGCGGGAGTCGGCAGTGCTGGCCCGTAGTTACGGCGTCCGCCTTCACACACATCTGGCGGAGACCAAGGAGGAGGAAGAGTTCTGCCTGGAGAAATTCGGCAAACGTCCTGTGGCCTATGTGGAAAGCCTGGGATGGCTTGGCCCAGACGTATGGTTTGCGCACGGCGTCCACGTCAACGACGAGGAGATCAAGCTGCTGGCAGAGACCGGAACTGGCATTGCCCATTGCCCCGGTTCCAACATGCGGCTGGCTTCGGGAATAGCGCCGGTGCGGAAATACCTGGATTCCGGCGTCCCTGTGGGGCTGGCGGTAGACGGCAGCGCCAGCAACGACAGTGGGCATCTGCTGGCGGAAGCGCGGCTAGCGATGCTTCTCCAGCGCGTGTCTGGAAACCCCGCTGGCCTGACGGCAGAGGAGGCAATCTATCTGGCTACCCGCGGCAGCGCTCGGGTTTTGGGACGGGATGATATTGGCTATCTGGCACCTGGGATGGCAGCCGATATCATTGCCTATGATCTGGATCGGCTGGAGTACGCTGGGTGTCTGCACGATCCGCTGGCGGCGCTGACTTTCTGCACGCCGCAGAATGTCAGTTTCTCTGTCATCAACGGCCGCGTGGTTATCGAAGATGGGGAGTTTGTGGGTTTTGATCCTGCGCCAGTGATACGACAGCACAACGAGATTGCCAGGAAGCTGGTGGGAGGATAGACAGGGGATATGGGGAAGGTGTTGCTTCTGCTTGCCCCAAGGTTCCTGGATGCTACCGCTGGAGGCGGAGCACGCTGATCTGCCAATCCGCGCCTCGAGAGTTTGCCTTTCGATGTCAAGATGTGTAAAATTCGTTGTGTGTGCCCCTGTAGCTCAGAGGACAGAGCAGCGGTTTCCTAAACCGCGTGCCGCAGGTTCGAGTCCTGCCAGGGGCGCCT
>CAZDOZ010000187.1:0-4440 GCA_964507175.1 uncultured Anaerolineae bacterium | reverse complement strand
GCACCATCGACAACTGCCGCAAGGCGGCCTACGGCTACGACCAGCGGGTGGAGGTCTTTGGCTCAGGCGGCAGGGCGATAGCTCACAACGAAACCCCCACCAGGACAACTTTCATGGACGGAAGCGGTCTCCACAGCGATAAGCCGCTGTACTTCTTCCTGGAGCGATACAAGACCGCCTACGCCGAGGAGATGCGCGCTTTCGTGAAGGCCATCAGGGAAGACACGGAACCGCTCGTGACCGGCATCGACGGGAAAATTCCGGTGGTGATGGGACTTGCGGCGCTGAAGTCACTGCGGGAGCACAGGCCCGTGAAACTTCCGGAGGTGGAAGAGGGCCTGCAATAGCCTGCCGAGCGAAGCAAGGTAGGGGGCATTTGGGCGTGGACTAGGCCGTAGGCCTGCTCCACGCCCCACATCTAGTGGACGAGCAGTGTTTCGAACCCACATCTGGGTCGGACAAAGCCTTCCGGGTAACCACCACGGTTTAGTGTGGCGATACCCGAAGCAGTATCACCGAATGAAACAGTGAATTTTCGAGCAGCCAGGCAATGTCCTCGGCTATCCGGTATTTGCTCCAAATATCCAGAGGACACTCCTCCATCAGGGGTTTATCCCGGCGGAGGCGCTGTGGATTCGCGTATGACGAGCTTCGGCTGTACGACAATGTTCTCCCGCTCCTCACCCTCGATCAGCGCCAGGAGCATTTCCATCGCCTTTACGCCCATCTCCTCCTTGGGCTGTGCGACCGTCGTCAGCGCCGGGCAGACCACAGAAGAGATGGGCACATCATCGAATCCCACGATGGAGATGTCCTCCGGAACTCGAACCCCACCTTCATGAAGAGCTTGTAACGCGCCTATCGCCGTCACATCATTGTAGCAGAACAGAGCGGTGGGCCTTTCATCGAGGGAAAGGAACTTTTCGGCTACTGCTGCCCCCCGATCCATATCTGCTTTGCCGCTCAATTGGACTATCAATTCTTCGTTTAGCGGTAATCCGCTCGATTCCAGAGCAGCTCTGTATCCACTCATCCTGTTCCTGTTGGAACGCTCTCTTTCCGGGCACGCGACGTAAGCGATATCCCTATGTCCCAGGCCTATCAGGTGTTCCACAGCCATCCTTGCCCCGGCGAAATCGTTCACGTAAATCGAATGTAGGTATTCACCCCCTTTCTGGTTGTTGATGAGCACAATGGGGACACGCAAATCACTCAGCAAGGGAGTATACAGCTCACCAACCCGCGATGCAGTGACGATCACCCCATCGACCCGGCGCTCACGGAGAAGCCGGACTGCTGCCAGTTCCCGCTCCGGGTCAGCCCCAGATTGGGATAGGAGCAGGCTGTAACCAGCTTCCATGGCTTTCCTTTCCGTTCCCTGAACGATAGGAGCCACAAAAGGATCCGATATAGTGGTTACCACCATGCCAACAGTGTTGGTCTTGCCAGTGGCGAGCCCCCTGGCTATGGCACTGGGTGAGTACCCCATTTCCGTAGCCAGGCGATGAACGAGGTTTCTAGTTTGTTCGCTTATGCGCGGGTCGTCTCGTAAAGCACGAGAAACAGTAGTATGTGATACCCCGGCAGCTTTTGCTATGTCTTTGATGGAAACGCCCATCTTAACCCCTTTTGGGCGAATCAGCGAAATGCTTGGCTTGCACACGACACCATCGACGATTTGCCGATTTGCCTGGTTCGCTGAGGGAAGAAAGAATCTATCCACAGATTACGCAGATTTAAAGAATTCAGGAATCCGGGCAATCCGTGTAATCTGTGGATCGTTTCTGCACCTCAGCACCTCCCCGCGTCGAGCTTTTGGTCCTGGCTCGTCCGGGTTAGGTCTTGCACGTTTCATTGCGCAGCGCGTACAGCAAGTCCGGCCGGTTACTACAGATAGCATCGACACCCAGCCGGTACAAAGCCTTTATGACTTCCGGACGCTCTTCGTGCCATGCAATCACGCCAAGGCCGGCCGAGTGGACGCGCTCCACCCAGCCGTAGTCCAGGAGTCTGTCTGGCCGATCTCCCTCATTCTCCCAGCATGGGTGCACAAAGTCAGCCCCGATTTCGCCCGCCAGGGAAACCGCATCCACGTCTATGTCGTGGAACAAAATCGAAGTGTAGACGTTTGGCATCTGCTTCTTGAATCCCTTCACCAGCGCCTTGTCGAATGATCCAACTATCACGTACCGCGCCATACCAATGCCCTGCACCAAGTCGGCGGCTGCTGCGTCGGTACCCGCGCCTTTCAACTCTATGTACACGCCGACCATGTTTGCTTTTGCCCACTTGAGCACCTCGTCGAGAGCAGGTATAGGCTCGACGCCTCTCACGCGAAGGCCCTGGAGCTCCCGCAAAGTATGCCTGGAGATGGTTCCGCTTTCTCCTGTAAGCCTCTCGAGAGACGCATCGTGCATCACCACAGGAATGCCGTCTCTGGTCAAGTGCACATCAAGCTCGACCATGTCGGCGTGTTCGGACGCCGCCTCCTTGAAAGCAGACATAGTGTTCTCTATCTCATGGTAGGATGCACCGCGATGCGCGATCCTGAGTGTCCTACGGCATTCCGGAGGGGTCTCTGCTTCCAGTTGCTGGACCCACAAACTTACCCTTTGTGGTATCCATGTTTCCAAAAGGGGCCATGGGATGAGGATATCCTCCGCGATCCGGAATTCCTTTGTGAAACGCCAGGCCGGCCTGAAATGCTTCTTCTCGAGGTAAGTGTGTACAAGTCTATCGGGCAATGGACGCTTGGGGAGTTTGCCCTCGAAAAGAGGCGTCTCCCACACCCCACCGGCGCCCGCCCGCTCCTCGCACTCTATCTCGCCAAACCGACGCAATTTCTCGAATTCCTCCGGCCGGAACGCCAGCGCATGCTTGCCGGGTTGGGCGAATAACTTAACCCTGCCGTCTGAAGCGGAAAGCACCTCACTGCCTGCAGCCGTGTGGTAGGAAGCGTGCCAACTCGCGTCAATCCGCACGACATTCCCGCTGGAATCCACGAATACCCACGCGTGCTCCAGCTCGTATAGATGCCCGATATCCCAATCCCACCAGATCGCGTATTCGATAGCTGCTGATGCTCTTGGTAACCCTTCTCCAGCAAGACGGATCTCGCGCGGGAACGAGGGCGATCTGCCGTTCTTCCGGAAAACCGTGTAGCCTACCGCCAGTGGAAGGAACGGCTCCCTCTCGTCGAAAAAGATGAGTGGCGCGTACTCTGCGGCAAAATCTCGCTCTGGCTCGTCAAGAGACTGACGAAGTAACGAATCCACACTCTCCTTGAAAATGCTCTCGTCCATGGTTCCTCTTTCATGTCGCTGGACTGTCATAGCAACGAGAGCTCTGTCTCCGGGTCAAAGAAGTGCAAGTGCTCCTTTTCAACTTTCACACCGAGCGTCTCCCCTGGCGAACCGGGGAAGGGTGCCGGAGCCAAAACCTGCAGCTTGTGGTCCCCTAACTTCAAATCCACCAGATCCTCCCGCCCTAATGGCTCTATGATGAAGAGTTCGGCGACCAGATCACCGTTTTCCGGACTCACGATGCTCATGTGCTCCGGCCTTATCCCCATGATTACCCTCCGATTCGAATTGGCCTTCTCGAGTTTTTCTGCCTTTTCTTTCGGAAGTCTCAGCTCGAACTCAGGATGCACAAGATAGGTTTCCCCGTCGCGCCTTTGCAGCTCTGCGTCGATGAAGTTCATAGGAGGGCTGCCGATGAAGCTGGCGACGAACTGTGTCCTTGGATGGTTGTACAGCTCCTCCGGCACCGAAAACGCCTGGAGGACTCCATGGTTGAAGACCGCTACACGGTCGGCCATCGTCATCGCTTCCACCTGGTCATGCGTAACGTAAATGGACGTGATCCCGAGCTCCTTTTGCAAGTGCTTTATCTCAGATCGCATCTGTAGGCGCAACTTTGCATCGAGGTTCGATAGCGGTTCATCGAACAGGAGAAGTTCGGGCTCCTTGATAAGTGAACGTGCCAGAGCAACCCTCTGCTGCTGGCCTCCGGAGAGCTGAGCAGGCTTTCTGTCCAGGAGCTCTTCTATCTGCATGGTCGTTGCCACATCCGTCACTTTCCTGCGTATCACATCCTTGGGCTTCTTTTGGAGCGTCAACGGAAACGCTATGTTTTGGAGGACAGTCATGTGGGGATACAAAGCGTAGCTCTGGAAAACCATCCCTACGTTGCGTTCTCTCGGGGGAAGATGGTTCACTATCTTACCGTCAAATTTGACGTAGCCACTTGTGGGCTTGTAGATTCCTGCTATCAGGAGAAGCGTGGTGGTCTTGCCACATCCCGATGGGCCGAGCATGGCCACGAATTCCCCATCCTTGACTTCAAGAGAGATGTTGCTGACAGCCTTGACGCTCCCGAAATGCTTGCTAAGATTGTCTAAGGTAACTTTCATTCTCCCCTCCAAAAAAGAAAAACGGT
>CAZDOZ010000186.1:0-4444 GCA_964507175.1 uncultured Anaerolineae bacterium | reverse complement strand
TACGACAGCGGCTCGCGGTCTTCCTTGTTGGTTGGTTGTATTCCGGCGGATTCCAGAGCCGACACGACGCGCTCCAGGACTTCCTCGATGGTGAAATCGTCTGTGGGGAAATACAGGTCTGCGTGAGATCGGGCGTGTGCCAGGCGCGCCCGCTGTTTCTCTAACATCCATGGCCTGAAGCTCTCCTTGTTCAGCCTTTCCTGGATCGTCTCCAGGCGGGCATCCAGGAAAACGAGAAAATCAGGCTTCGATCGCCGTAGCCACATGTCCGGCGAATAAGAGTGCTCCTGTGCGACGGCCCTGGCATTGTATCCCATTGCCCTCAGACCACGCACCAGCGTGCTTTTTCCTGATGCACACACCCCCACCACTTTTACCAGGTCTCCCATGGCGAGACCTCACCCTACTCTGCCTTGCTTCTCCTTCGCCATTTTCATTCTGTCCACAAAAGCCCATTCGCTCACCAGTGCCGCCCACGCAGGGAACGCCAAAATGCCAATCACCGGCAGTAAGACGCTGACCAGTCCGACTACAATGATCGTCAGCGTCAAGGTGAACGTGTAGAGAGGGTAGCTGAGAGCGAGAAGAAGCGCGTTTTGGATAACAGTTCCAAGCCCAAGCCCATCCACCCCCACGATCATGGGCCACAGGTAGAGGGACGCTCCAGCCCAGATTATCAAGATGTAAACCCACAGGAAGAACATGTACTCCCACATGCCCTGAAAATGCCTCAGGTAGAACCAAAGGTCCACAAGGGTGACCAGTACCACCAGGTCGTACACAACCCCTATCATCCAGCCTCGGCGCCAGTACTCCACGAGGCCATCTTTGAACTTCTGCCAGCTCACGAGTCTGTCGTGGGCATGCTCGTGGGCAACATGGAAAAGAGCAGCAGTCACCGGAGGGCCGAGAAACACGGTCGCCTGCCCCAGTATCCACACCACGCTCAACAGAGCGTATAGATAAGCCTCATCGTACCAGCTCGCGGTGGCGCGTTTCAGAACAGCGAACGGGTTCATGTTTTCTCCTCGGGCTCCTCTGGCTCGTCATCAGGATCCACTTCCCACCCCTGCAGTTTCGGGAACCGGCGCTTGTGATCGACACACCTGACGTCCCTGTCCCAGTACCATGCCCGCTCCGGCCCGGGGGAGCCGAAATAGAACTTGCGCCGGTACCGGACCCGATGTTCGAAGCATACTGGCCTGTCGCAAACGCTACATCTTGGGAGGACTGTCTTGAAAACCCTGCCGCAGATGGCGCATGTACGGTCTTCTACGGGGTGCTTCTTCAGTTTCGCCAGCCGCTCGCGATCTTTCTCCAGCAGATTCATAGCCTCGTTGTAACAATTGTCGCAGGCAAACGGGCCGAAAGCGGGCTGCAAATCTGGCGGAAAATCTTTCCGATGATCATCGCAGATTGGGCGGCCGCACAGCGGGCATGTGCTGGTCGCAGGTTTACCGCAGATGTAGCATTTCTCAGACATTCTCGTGCTCCAGGTGGAAGCGCCTGACCATCCATGCCCACATTCTGTCGCTGCCCCGCTCAATTTTCTCCTGGTTCAGACATGCTGCGATTGCCAGGAAAACTATCGCCGTGGTGAGGCCTGCAGCAAGCGGGATTGATACTTCCATCAAGCCTGCTCCGACTGCGGCCTCTATGAAGACAGAAGGCCCTCTGGTAAAAAGCGTGACGAGGAGAATCCGCCAGACAGGAACATGGGTCAGGCCAGCGAGGAAGAATGGGGTGTCCCCAACCGGCCCAAGGAAAAGGACGACCCACAATACCCACGATTCCGCATGCACCTTCCCCTCCAGCCGCGCTATCCGTTTCTCTCCTACCATGAGGGTGACATACGGCCTGCCCAATGCCCTGGCGAGCATCATTGTCACGGTGCCCCCCAGCAACATCCCCACGAGAGCGTACACGCCACCCCACGGGAAGCCAAACAGGTATCCGGCCATGATCTGAACTAGATAGCCAGGCACGGGTGCTACTACGATCTGGGTGGCATTCAGGAGTATCATCGCAAGGGGGCCCCACCTGCCCCATCTGGAGACCCATATTTGGACTGCTTCTCGGCTCTGCGCCAGGTGCCATATCTCATGGCGAAAATGCCAGGCAGGAGCAGCCAGGAACAAAATCAAGAGGGCCGTCTCGACAGCAATGCTGGTAGAAAGCTTCTTCTTTCCCATTTTACCACCGCGGGAACATCCGGAAGTATTTTCTCAATGTTCTGAGGTAGCATTCGGATCTCCACGATTGGCCCTGAAGGCAGTCGTATCACCGGGGGCCCCTTTTTAACCCCCGTCACCCGAATACTTCTTCCGGAAGCCACTCGAATGTGTATTACGAGCCACTGGCGGTAGCGAACCGCCGTAGCATTTACTCCGAGAACTTTGGTGCTTTCCAGTCATCCCGCATAATGGCATAGCTCATGCTCGAGCTATTGAATCGGGCCACAGTTTCTCCATTGGGAGTCATCAGGATCAATCCTGCCCATCCGCCAGTTTTCTCTTTCAAGTATGCCAGTGCCTGATCGGCCGCGTCTTTCGGCGTCAAACCCCTTTCCAGTCCCTCCACCGCCCGTCGGGCCAGCAAAGAGCGCACTATCGTCTCCCCCAGGCCTGTAGTGCTCACAGCTCCCCATTCGTTATCGGCCCAGAAACCGCATCCTGGTAGGGGCGAATCTCCAACGCGCCCCGCGCGCTTGCCTGTGAGACCCCCAGTAGAAGTTGCAGCCGCCAGATTACCTGAGGCATCCAATGCCACAGCCCCCACCGTATCGCCCCAGGGATATCCGGCGGGCTTTCCCGAAAAGCCAGCATTCTCCAACCAGGCCTCCAGGCGTTGCTTCGTCACCAGGTCTCGATTGGGCACATGGTGGAAGCTATGTTCCCACGCAAAACCCTCTGCGCCGGAGCCTGCCAGCAGAACGAATTCGCTTTCCAGAACACGCCGTGCCAGGGTTATGGGATGCCGAATGTGACTGACAGCCGCCACTGCCCCCACGTTCAGGTTTCTCCCGTCCATGATTCCGGCGTCCATTTCTGCTATCCCATCCCCGTTGAGAACCGATCCCATCCCGGCGTTGAAAAATGGCAAAGTCTCCATCACACGCACTGCAGCTTCTACTGCATCCAAAGCTGCCCCGCCGTGGGTCAATATCTCCCAACCAGCCTCCATGGCTTTTTGGACCCCCTCGCGGCGTTCCTTCAGAGTTACCGGCTTGGCGGTTCCAGCCCCACCATGCACTGCAATAACGATCACGTGACCCTCCCCGATTCGATGATGGCTTTGCGCGCTCTATTGCGCATTGTCATTGGGCGTGTTTCATCTCTGCCGATGCAGTTGGCGTTGTTTTAGGCACCGGAAAGATCTGCTCATGGATGGCCCGGGTTTCTGACCTTTGTCCTGCGTTTTTCGTGCTACTGGCGGGCCATTTCAATGTACCTCGTCCCAGACTAAACGCCTCCTTGCTATTTTATCAACCCAGAGCCAGGAGAACAAGTCGGCTTTCGTACCCTGTCACCCGCCACCGTTTCCGACATAGGACGAAATGAGAGCCTGTGGGCCCATGAGATGCCGAGCCTGGCTATGGCATCTCGATGGAATTTTGTTCCGTAGCCTTTGTGGCGTTCGAACCCATATCCTGGGTAGCGTACCGACATACGCATCAGGAGTCTGTCACGCGCTACTTTCGCCAGGATAGACGCGGCGGAAATGGAAAACACCAGGGTGTCCCCATGCTTGAGGGATCGCTGGGGCAGATCGGATTCCGGCAGCCTCACGTAGTCCAACAGGAGGAAATCGGGGGACAGCCTCATGCGTGAAACGGCACGCAGCATCGCCAACCTGGTAGCGGGGGCGATCCCCATCCGGTCGATCTCTACCCGGGAAGCAAGGCCGATGCCAAAACTGAGGGACGCACATAGAATTGGGGTGTATAGAGCTTCGCGCTGCTGCGAGGAGAGGCGCTTGGAATCTTGCACCAGCACCAGCCCAGCCGCTTCTGGGTCGAAATTTGGGGGGAACGCGACAGCCGCTGCGGCTACGGGACCTGCCCACGCACCCCGGCCGGCCTCATCCAGCCCTGCAACCACTGCGTAGTCACTTTCCCACAATTCTTGTTCCAACTTCAGGGTGGGAAGTTTCATGACCTCCATCCCCGGACGGCCCACAGACCCTGGCGCAGGGCCGCGGCAATGCGGCGGTCCTGCTCGCGAAAAGGAGCGCCGGCCATTGTGGCACAGCGCTCCCTATCACCTCTCCAATGCCGGTTGGTTCCGACTCAGTATCTGCGCTCCTTCAAGCGAGCGGCCTTGCCGCGGCGATTCCGCAAGAAGTAAAGCCTTGCCCGGCGGACCTTGGACTTCCTCAGGATTTCGATCCTCTCCACTCGGGGAGAGTGGAGCAGGAAAGTACGCTCCACGCCGACGCCATTGGA
>CAZDOZ010000185.1:0-4522 GCA_964507175.1 uncultured Anaerolineae bacterium | reverse complement strand
GCGCGAAGAGCAGATTGTTCCAAGGCAGTTCACCTTCCCCGCGGTACGACTTTTCAAGACTTTGTCAAAGTGCAGGGGGTATGACTTTCCGAGATTCAACACATGCTGCGCCCGTACCAACAAGGCAAGTCCATCCCACTGCTTTTGAGCGCCACCAAATCCGAGGGCTATTCAAACTGAGGCTTGTCTCGTTGACAATGCATGGATCAAAACGTAAAATACTTTTTGCACACTTGCACTTCGGCAAGCTTTGGATAAACAGTCGCAATGCGTCCAAATATCGGCAGGGGGAGAGAAGTGATCTTCAAAAAAAACGATAGGAACACTGACCAAGAAAAGATCCATAAAAGTCTGAAGAAAACCCGTGGTGGCTTCCTGGGCCGCGTCAAAACACTGTTTCAGGCAAACGAGATAACCGGTGATCTATGGGATGAACTGGAAGAGCTCCTGATTCAAGGGGACGTAGGTGTCGATACCACCACGGAACTAGTGGAGAGGCTGAGGAATCAAGTAAAAGAATACGGCATCAAGAGCACCCAAGATGCCTACGATCTCCTCAAGGAAGACATGGTGGAGATGCTGGATTGGTCAGGTGAACCCATGGCGCTCTGGGAACCACGGTTGTTGACGGTGGTGCTGGTGGTGGGCGTCAACGGCTCAGGCAAGACAACATCCATCGCGAAGCTGGCACATTACATGAAAAATCACGATAAGCGGGTGGTACTGGCAGCAGCCGACACTTTCCGCGCTGCAGCAATAGACCAGCTCCGCATCTGGGGCGAGCGGGTAGGGGTCGATGTGATCTCCCACCAGCCAGGCGCAGACCCGGGGGCGGTGGTCTACGATGCGATCAGGGCTTCCCAGGAATCACGCAAAGCGGATGTTTTGATCATAGATACAGCAGGCAGACTCCACACCAAGTACAACCTGATGAAGGAATTGGAGAAAATACGGGCAATCGCGGCGAAGCAGGTGCACAAAGCCCCACATGAGACTTTCCTGGTCCTGGATGCCACCAACGGACAGAACGCTCTTTTCCAGGCGAAAGCCTTCAAAGATGCCGTCAAAATCACCGGCGTAATCCTCGCCAAGCTGGACGGGACTGCAAAAGGAGGGGTCGTCTTCCCGATTTACCAGGAGCTCGGGGTACCGGTGCGGTTCGTCGGAACGGGCGAGACCCTGGAGGACTTCGCCGAGTTTGACCCGCGGGTGTTCGTGGAGGGGCTTTTCAGCAACAGCTGACAGAGCAGGGAGCGAGGCACCTCGCCAGTGTGATGGATGTCCCCATGGACGAACTTGTGAGGGGCGCCCTACCTCTTCCGGTCTTACCCCGCCTCGTCCGCGTTCTCAGCGACCAGCACTTTGCGGCCGCGGCCTGCCCCCTCATCCGGCCCAACGATGCCTCTGGCCTCCAATTCTTCCATCAACCGGGCTGCCCTGGGGTATCCCAGCCGGAGGCGCCGCTGCAACCATGATGTGGAAGTGTTTCCCCTGCCTCGGAGCAACTCCACCGCCTGGCGGATCAACTCGTCGTCCTCGTCGTTTCCCTCACTCGGCGACGGTATCTCGTCCCACGGAGCTTTTCCTCCTTCCGACTCTGTCTCCCCCTCGTGCCCCTGCGCCCGCCAGAAATTGATAACAGCCAGTACTTCCGAATCGCTGACATAGCAGCCCTGAAAACGGGTAGGCGTGCTTTTCCTCGGGGACATGAACAACCCATCACCCCGACCCAGGAGCCGCTCTGCGCCGTTTTCATCGAGAATGACCCTGGAATCCACCGACGAACTGACGGCAAAGGCTATCCGGGCCGGAAAATTCGCTTTGATGAGACCAGTTACCACATCCACACTGGGGCGCTGTGTGGCCACTATCAGGTGAATGCCAGTAGCCCTGGCCATCTGGGCCAATCGCGTGATAGCGTGCTCCACGTCTGCGGGGAACGTGAGCACCAGGTCCGCCAGTTCGTCTATCGCCACGACAATGTGAGGTATCGGCTTTTCGACGGCGCCCAGGTTGTAATCGTCTATGTTGCGCACACCGGCATCGGCGAAAAACCGGTACCGGCGATCCATCTCCAGGAGCATCCAATGGAGAGCTTTGGCAGCTTCCTCCGGACCATTGATGACAGGCGATATCAGATGCGGGATGCTATTGTACACCGATAACTCAACGCGCTTCGGGTCTATGAGGAGCATCTGGAGAGTATCCGGCGTGTTGTTCATCAACAGGCAGACCAGGATGGAATTCACGCTGACCGACTTTCCAGAGCCGGTGGCGCCGGCGATCAGGAGGTGCGGAAGCGTGGACAAGTCCGCTACCAGCGGTTCGCCTGCCACATCCCGTCCCAGCCCAATGGCAAGGCGAGAGCCAAGTTTTTTGAACGCCCTGGACGAGATCACGCCTTTGAGGGAAACGATAGCAACTTCCGGATTTGGCACCTCTATCCCAACATAGGAATGCCCCGGTACAGGGGCTTCGATCCGGATTGGAGCAGCGGATAGTGCCAGAGCCAGGTCGTTCTGCAGGGAGACAATCTTGTTCACCCGGACCCGCTGCTGAACGGTCTCACCTCCCCGCCTCACTCCGATTTCACCAGGCTCTACGCCGAACTGGGTGACAGCAGGGCCTCGGCGGATAGAAACGACTTTCGCCGGAACCTTGAACGATGCCAGCGTGTCCTCGATGACACGAGCCATTGCGTTCGCCTCCCGTGCCCCCATCCGCCCGCCTCGGTCACCCGAGAGGATGTTCAATGGCGGGAGTTTCACCTTCCTGCGCCTGTGGGGCTGCGGCATCACGGAGACAGGGCCGGTACCTTTCACGCCACTTACGAGTTCCTCTTGATCCCGTGCCGCCTCCATGAAAATCCTCCATCTTTCAGGAAGCTGCTCGCGCATCTGTTCGGCCCACTTTGGCCACATGGGAAGCGCCGGAAGCCAGCATGCCAGCCCGAACAGAAAGAAAATCACACCGCCAAAGAGAGCTCCAGGACCGCTCAGGACAGCATGAAAAGCCTCGTACAGCGCCCACCCGACCACGCCCCCGCCCTCGCCATGTGCTGCAAGCGCCCAGGAAGGGCTGGTACGTGCCCCCCACCAATGAAACAAATCTGCTGCGCCTATAGATGCCAGTTCCGTTCCCAGGAGGTATAGCCAGCGCCATCGAAATAGATCGAAAGCCCAGGCAACCATCGCCAGAAAAGTAAGGAAGAAAAGCGACCAGACAGGCCACAGGGCGTAGCCCAGCATGTTCCGCCATAGATGGATCGGGAAGACGACAGTAAAGAGGAATATTGCCAGGACAAAGGATGCCACTCCCCTCTGTTTATCAAGGTCTTGAAACAGTTCGCCGATATCCGGAACAGGCAAACGGCTCATAATGGATTCACAGCAATGCGGTTTGGCGCATACTAAGGGCTATGCGTCTGCGCCCGGGGTCCACGTTCAAAATTTTTACAGTTACCATGTCGCCCTTCTGCAACGAACCGAGGGCTCCATCACCCATCTCGGAACTGTGTACCAGACCTTCTATCCCAGACTCCAGACGCACGAAAGCGCCGAACGGCGCAACACCCGTGACAACTCCTTCCAACACTTGTCCAGGGTGATACCGCCGAGAAGCGGCAGACCAGGGATCCGGCCGCAGGCGCTTGAGGCTCAACATCACCTGGCGCTTAGCGTGGTCCACGTTCAGCACGACCACGCGAATCCTCTGCCCGGTTTTCAAGACCTCCTGTGGGTGACTTACCCGTCTCCAATCCATCTCGGAAACATGTATCAACCCTTCCATACCATCACCCAGGTCGACAAACGCACCAAAGAAATGTACCGAGGATACTGTTCCTTCCAGCACCGACCCCGGTGCCAGGGAACAGGCAGACGACCTGGCTTCGGGGGACATGTTCGCTACACGCTCTGACACAAGGAGCCTGTTCTTGTCCTGATTCAGCTCTATTATCTGCACCAACGATTCCCCGCCGATGCGCTCAGAGAGTTTATCCATGCTCTCTGGAGGGTCTAACATCTGGGTGACGGGCAGGAATCCTTGAAGAGAGCGGAATCCCAACAGAAGCCCTCCCCGGTTGTACCCGTTGACAATCATCGTGACAGGCTCCTCACGATGCATTAGCCGATACGCTTCCTCCCATGCGCCTTCCCTGCTCAGGGCAGATTCTGCTTTCTCTTCCGATGGGATCCAATGTGTGGCAAGTGTTGGAGGAGGAGCATCCAGAGGAGGTGCAAATTTGCCCTGCTGCAACAATGCGTTCCAGTAACCTTCGTCGCTGGCAGTCAAAATCCAAGGCTTGTGAAAATAGGTTCCCCGCATCTACATCCCTTTCCTGCCTACATCAGCTGTACATTTCCAGCATCCCCTGTCGTCAGCGTGAATGACTATTCTCCGGGAGCAACTTTTCAATCACGACAATGTGTTGCGACCTAACCCCAATTATAAATGACATAAACGCTAAATGTCAAGAACGTCAGATGGCCTTTGGACACGAGTTCGGACATCATCTCTCCGC
>CAZDOZ010000184.1:0-4592 GCA_964507175.1 uncultured Anaerolineae bacterium | reverse complement strand
CGTCCAGTATAGCGCGCAGGAGGCCGTTTGTCTCTTATCCTTCTGAAAATAGAACGCAGATCAACACTTCATCCGCCATGGTGACCAACGGTGCATGACAACTTCCAGGAATACCGCATGAGTTATAGCTTGAGGCGAGGCAACCACGCTATGATGATGAACATGCTGCCTGTTTCCATCGAGAAAAGATCGAACAAGGACGCAAGCTTGCCAGCGCGGTTTCCCCCAAAAGCTATTGTCGAGAATACGGACAGCAGCATGGTCAGGCCGATGCCAAGAGTTACACTGAGAACAAATGGTAGACCCCTATGTAGCCACTTTCTAACCAGCAGTGCGCAGATTCCCCCCAATATGGCACCAGAAGCCGCAACCACGATAACGATCCCCGCCTGCACCATCCATTGACTCACATCCCGTCACCCCCTCTCCAGACATTTGGCATCTATTTGCACGTTTCCAACGCTTTGGACACGCTCACCAGGTGATCGGCGAGATCTGCCATCTCCGAGATGTTCATATCGCATTCGTCCAGCGTCATCAATATGCTCGTCCCATCCTTGTTCCACGAGAGGGAGCAAAAATCCTTATCCTCGCCGTCGGCGGACAACCACTTCTTGAACTTCGCCCGAGAGGTGCCCCACACCATCACGTCTCCTGTAACGGAGCCCTTCCACTTTCCCACAGGAGACACCGCGAGCCCCAAGGCATTGGATTCGCTAATTTCCAAATTGCCCTTCGCTTTTCGGTATTCGAGGGTCACCATCCATCTGCCGCTCGATGCCTTACTATCCGGAGAACTCACGTCGGGCGTGGTGAGGCACGAGAATTCATAGCCGCCAAACCCATCCGGCAAGACGAACACCTCTCGGCCTACCCGGCGTAAGCACGGACAAAACGAACCGCAATAACCTGGCGGCGGAGAGGGAGCTACGAATTTCGGGTTTTTGTGCGGACCACCGCAAGCGGCTATAAGAGAAACCAGCAACAAAAGCAGCAACATTCGTTTTGCGAATCGCATTTTGTACAAGATGCCCTCCTAACCGCAAATGTCAAGATCTCAGGCGCATGGAGGAAATCCACACGCCTGAGGTTAATCCTGAAAAGTCAAACATTTTTCATTCTACCCTACCCGCCAAAACGAATTTGACAGACCACTAGTACACACGCCACCAGAAATAATGGACGTAAGCAAACCTATCCGCCCATCCCCGTCCAAGTCGGTACGCAGTGCCAACAGCGGGCCGTCGGTCACCTGGTAAGGATCTTACCTCACCTCTGGCGCCTATCACAGTCAAAGGGTCTACCTCTACCTTCTCTGATTCCGCAATCATCGGTGGACAGCGCGAACGATCACAATCGTCGTTGCTTTTGCCCCTGTGTTTATGGATATGGTCGCCACCACTCCATCCTTGCTGAACGAGCCCGACATTCCTCCTCCAAGGCGCTTCCATTGGCCATTCCAGCCCGCACCAGGCATCTTCTGCTTATAGAACGAGACCACTTCATCGACCGAATCGTCAGTCCTGTAGATTGCTACCTCCCACCTGACCCATTTGCTGGTGCCGATACCCGCCCCCAGCGGCACTTCTTGGGGTTTGACCAACGTCGCTACAGGGTAGCGAGGGATATCTGAGAAATCGCTATCCACAACCGTTGCATTGGCAGGTGGATTCACGAGCACGACATTCGACTCGCCGCCCGTTGCTCTGCACCCGCCCAAGACACTCGCTACCAGTAACAGTAGAATGACGATCAAGAAGCAGTGTTTGTTTCTAGCCATCTCCTCTAGCCCTCCTTTATTTTATTGTCTGCCCATCACTCAAGGCTCAGGACCACAAGATCGAACAAACTATCTCTACCACGCCACAGCGGTCTCCGGCGCCAGCCTGTCCTTCCTCCCCAGGCCGTTCTCCTCTATGTGCCTGCTCAGGATACAGCCTCCCGATTCCCGAGCACCTCCCCGCGAGATTCGACCGGCAGTTCCACCTCCGCTTCCTCCGGGCACTCCTCCGGAGCCTCGCCGGACCTGGCACGCCAGCAGAAACAATCCACGGCTGCGCTCCGGACACACACCTGCTCGATCTTCATCCCTTCCGACAGCATCCGCACCGCCGCCCGCCGGATTTGCGGATTCTGTTGATGCTCCGAGCGATGTATGTGCGAACAACGAGGGCCATTGGCCATTGTCTGTTTCGATAGCATGATTCACCGGAACATGGTTCCCGAGAACAACTGTGGACAAGGATACAACATGCGGGGCGGTGGTGCAAGTTTGCGCCTGTGCAACACATCCATGATCTATACACTGCGTTACGAAGATAGTCGTGAGAGAAAGACAAGAGGGTGCAGTATCAGGCTCACGTTTTCTGCCGTCGGGAAAGTGAGGAGGAGGGCAAAGGTAGGGCAGTCTTGCCTTTCTGGACAAAGTGCTTCTTCCAATGACTGACGATGGCAGGCGTCATGCCTGATCGGCGGGCCGCTTCAGACGGCCGTACATCCTCTTGCGAGAGGCGACGCGTTTCCCCCGGCGCTCGACGATGCGCTTGCCTGAAATCTGTGGTTTTTTCTTAGCCTCGTATGCATTTTGTGGTACAATCAGAACCAACGGAGGAACGGCTGTGGGTTCACACAAAAAAGGAATCGGTTATATCGAGGCGGTTTCCATTGGCATTGGCGGCATGGTTGGCGGTGGCATTTTCGCCGTTCTGGGCCTAGCGGTAACTTTAGCGCACGGCGGAACGCCCGTGGCGTTTGCCATCGCTGGTATGGTGGCCCTCCTGACCGCTTATTCTTATGCAAAGCTATCGGTCGCTTTCCCCAGCAAGGGAGGCACAGTCACGTTTTTGAACAGTGCCTTTGGCCGAGGCACTTTGACTGGCAGTCTGAACGTTTTGCTCTGGCTCAGCTACATTGTCATGCTTTCTCTTTACGCATATGCCTTTGGCCATTTCGGAGCCATATTTTTCCACCATTCTTCAGTGTGGACGCACGTCCTCATCAGCGCGGTCATCGTTGGGATCGCTGTGCTGAACACGTCCAGCGCCCATGTCGTGGGCGAGACGGAGGATTGGATCGTCGCTATCAAGATCGTCATTTTGCTTGTCTTTGTCATTCTGGGTATCTCCACCGTCGATCCTACCCGCATGGCACCAAGAACCTGGTCGGATCCCCTTAGTCTGGTGGCTGGGGGCATGATCATTTTTCTGGCTTACGAGGGCTTCGAATTGATTGCCAACGCTGCCCAGGATGTCAGGCATCCGCGCCGTGACCTACCCCGGGCTTTTTACACGGCGGTGGCTTTCGTGGTGCTCCTGTACATCATTGTTGCCGCCGTCACTGTGGGGAACCTGCCATTGGAGGAGATTGTCGCAGCCCGGGACTATGCTCTGGCAGAAGCGGCCAGACCGTTTATGGGAGACCTGGGCTTCAAACTCGTTGCTGTGGCTGCCATGTTCTCAACGGCTTCAGCCATAAACGCCACGCTCTACGGTACAGAGCGTTTCAGCTTTGTCATTGCACAGGCAGGGCAGTTGCCGGCTGTTCTGGAGAGTAACGTATGGGGGAAGCCGCTGATCGGATTGATCATCACCACGGTCATTACATTGCTGGTTGCCAACCTGTTCGACCTGTCCAGCATCTCCACCATGGGGAGTTCCGGTTTTCTGTTGATATTTGCCGCGGTGAACGGAGCGAACGTGAAATTGGCCGGGGAAACCCACAGCAGATGGTGGATATCGGCTCTTGGCATGATAGCATGTCTCGGCGCACTGTTCGCGTTGCTTTGGCAAACATCCATCACCTGGCCGGGTCACATCCTGATCCTGGTAGCGGTGGCTGGCCTGGCCTTGTGCATTGAGGTGTTATACCGCTATTCCCCCGTAATTCTCTCCTTTCTGGCACCTTTTCGTAAACCAGAGTAGTCGGAGCAACCGCAATCGACGCCAGGACCGCTACTGGCTTGTCAAACCCGTTCCAGTAGGTGATGGGTAGGTGAAGGTAGCGCCCTCGCCTACCCATGAACACGTATGGTGGCGCTCCGTGCCTCGGATAGAATCCGATCGGAAACCGTGCCTACAATGTTTCGCTTGACGAACCGCCGGTGCGATCCACTCTATTTCAGGGAATTTGCAACCTTGATCACTTCGTCACTTTCCGCGCGGCCGCTGACCGTTATCATCAAATCTCCCTCGATCCAGGACACCGATGCCCCTACCTCTCCGGTTCGCTCCAATAGCTGTGCTTTCTTGCCACGCACCTCGATCTCCTTCGTCTTGAAGCTGCCCTTCTTCGTTGGCCCAGGCACGATTGTCGCTCCAGACTGATAAATCTCAGAGACCACCAACGGCTTGTCACCTTTCCTGTAGAACAAGAGAACTGTGCTCGTCTTGCTTACCGCCGAAGGTTCGATAACCCTCACCCCTTTCATTTTGTATCCCTCCGGCAGATACGAGGGTTTCAGGATATGGAACTTGACTTTCTTCTGGGCCTCCTCAACGGTGTCCACACTCTCCATTTGAGGCGACGTGATCGAGATCTGTTTGGCCCCCTTCGGCGGAGTGAATTCGAAAAGACCTGCCCGGAATTTCGGATTG
>CAZDOZ010000183.1:0-4649 GCA_964507175.1 uncultured Anaerolineae bacterium | reverse complement strand
GTCATGGTTGAAGGGCTACCGGGTGAATCATACGGAACTCATGAGATGGCCAAAAAGATGGGGTATGTGCCGCAAATCAACGCCGGGAACTTCACGACTGTCTTCGATGCAGTGCTCCTGGGCCGGAAGCCGTACATAAGGTGGGGGCCGAGCGAGAGGGACCTCAGGCTGGTGGAGGAAACCCTGAAGCTGGTGGGCCTTGAGAGCATCGCCCTAAAGCGCACCAACAATTTAAGCGGAGGCGAACTACAAAAGGTGGTAGTAGCAAGAGCTTTGGTGCAAGAACCAAGAATACTCCTCCTAGACGAGTTTACAAACAACCTCGACCTGAAAAACCAGCTTGAGGCCATGAGGATAGTGAGCAAGATAACCCACGAAAAGGAAGTTGCTTCTATAGTCGTGATGCATGACATCAACTTAGCCTTGCGCTACAGCGACAAGTTTGTAGTAATGGCAAATGGTGCAATCCATGCAAAAGGAGGAAGGGAGATAATAGAGCCACAGCTCATCGAAGAGGTTTACGGAATTGAGGTCCTGATAGGGAACCTGGGAGGGGTACCACTGGTCGTGCCTGTTGAATGACAGAGGCTATGCGAAGAATTAAGCTCACTATTCAGCTTTTCCAGGGATAGGACGCTGATGACGCTGATTTTCGCTGATCTTTTCTGATTTATTTGCCTTATCTGCGTTAATCTGCGGCATCTGCGTTCGATTTGTTCAAGGCTGAACAGTTACGAATCAGGCTCACTCAGTGGCCTGAGCAATTACAATTGGCATCAGCCGATGTCTCCTGATTCCAACTGGGCACAAGGACATGTTCATGCATACATTCATAAGGAGGATCGTCTTTACATACTGGGCAGCACCCCCCCGCCCAGCCTACACTCCCCCTCACCCATGAAAAAGGAAAGAGGAACGACCAAGAGGATCCGCCTCGACTTTTTAAGCAGATACCCAGGAGAATTGCATCTGCGGGTATAAATGCGTAGCCCCGACAGATTATCCCACTGGTACTACAGCCTACAATTTGCTACAATACCCCCAGCAGGACTCGAACCTGCGCACCCGGCTCCGGGGGCCGGTGCTCTATCCACCTGAGCTATGGGGGCTCTTACAACACAAATTATACCCAGGCAGATGATTTTGACAAATCGAGGCGAGTAAATGCGCACTTTCCCGAGAAATAACCCATCCTGGCAGATGCTCCAGCGACGGAAATGCCACCTGGCCCCCGGGCTCTACCGTAGACTTCCCACTGCCATCTCCCGCAAGCTCAATTCCGATTGGGCACCTGTCCTCAAACTGCTGGACATGCTATCCCCGCTCCCCGATGCTGTAGTATTGTTCTGGGCCAACCACCGGCGCGGGCATTTGCTCTTCATCCCATCCGGATGCCGCTATCTTCCCGAGAGCATGCTCTGGCAAGATCAGAAGCTGCAAGCGGTTGCCGAAATCGGCGTGCAGGAAATATTCACAGACGAAGCACAGGCGCTCAGCACGGTCGCCGAGCTGCTCGACCATTTGCTAGGGAGTGGATGCGAGGCGGGGGGCAAGCGTCTCTCCGATGGAGCAGGCCTGAACAGCGCACTCGAGAAAATGGGGGCCGAAGTGGAAGAGCTTTCCTCCCTGGGTTACGGCCCAAAAGGAACAGAACATGACCCAGGGGCATATTTTGCCTGGGGGATGGCTGCTTACCTGGCCGATCAGCGGTCTCTCAACACCCAAGACCCTTTGCTGGAAAAACTCCTCAGACATACTATCTTCTCCGAAGAGTTCTGGTCGGCGCACCCGCTGATGCCTTAAGAACGACATAATTTTCGCACGAAGAGGGAAAATGCACTCCGGCTACCTCCTCCTCTACCTATCTGCTGCTTGGATGAGCGGGATCGCCCTGGCCCATAGCGCCTGGGGGCTCCACGTGCTCAGATGCGACAACCCAACGAAACTCGTATGGGCCGCGGCGGTCACCCTCATGGCTTGCGCCTACGCGATGTCCCGCCGATTGCGCCTGGATGCAGCCTCGCTGACAATTCTGCTCTTGCTGTCGGCAACCCTGGGAGCATGGCGCTATTCCACCCATCCCCAATCCCCCTGCCTGGGCCCGAAAGACGTGGCGTTCTACGACCAGAAATCCCCCATAACCATTCATGGCGTCGTGACAAGTTACCCCGACATCCGGGACACCAGCGCCAGATACACGCTGGCAGCGACGAAGGTAGAGTCGGGAGGCCACATTTACTCCGTGAGGGGCAAAGTACTCGTCACCACGCGGCCGAACGTCCGCCTGCACTATGGAGACGAAGTGAAGGCCAGGGGCATCTTGTCCCGGCCGGAGTCAGGCCCCGGTTTCGACTATCGGGCGTACCTGGCCCGGAAGGGGATATACGCTGTCATGCAAAGGGCCGGGGCGGAGAAAACAGGGGAAGGAAAAGGCTCCCCATTCTGGCGTATCATATACCGTGCCAGGGAGTTCTCCCAAAAAGAAATCGCCAGGCTGATGCCAGAGCCGGAGGGATCGTTCCTCATGGGCATCCTCCTGGGCATAGAGAGCAACATCCCCCGGGAGCTGTACGATCAGTTCAACCGCACCGGCACCAGCCACATCATTGTGATATCCGGCTTCAACATCACCATCGTGGCGGGACTGTTGCTCCTGGTCTTCAAACAACTCATGGACACCACGCCCAGCACGATAGCGGCGATCGCAGGCATAGCATTGTACACCCTTTTCGTCGGCGCCGATCCCCCGGTGGTGCGAGCGGCGTTCATGGGGATGATCTACGTGCTGGCGGTAGCCCTGGGCCGTCAGAGCACCGCCGTCATTTCCCTTTTCTTCTCCGGATTCCTGATGACGTTGATGAACCCGTTGACCCTTTGGGACCTGGGGTTCCAGCTTTCATTCGCCGCAACCCTGAGCCTCGTGCTCTTCACCCCCGGCATCACGGAATGGACGGACAAGCGCCTGCGAAAATTCCTGCCGCCGACGCTCTCCCGCAAGGCACTCGTTTTCCTGAACGACGCAATCATCGTCACCACCGCGGCACAGATACTGACGATCCCCCTCATCGCCCATACCTTCCACAGAGTGTCCCTGGTCTCCTTGCCGACGAATTTTCTCATCCTGCCTGTGCAACCATACATCATGATCGGGGGAGCGGCGGCGCTGGGCGCTTCCCTGGTCTCCGGAGCTCTGGGCAAACTGGCCGCGGCGGTACCGTGGTTCTTCCTCCACTACACCATCTGGTCAGTGAGGGAAATGGCATCCCTCCCGTTTGCCGCCGCCAGCATGCCGCCGATCCCCGCGTGGTGGCTCTATGCGTACTATGGGGCCATCGGCGTGGCCATCGCATGGCCGGAGAAAGCGAAAGAGACGGCAGCCAAGGCACTTCAGAGGGCCAAAAGCCGCCTGAGCCTGAGCTCAGCCATCGTGGGGCTACTGTTGCTGGACGTAGTCCTGTGGCAGACAGGAGGGCCTGCGCCGGACGGGTTGCTGCACGTCACATTCCTGAACGTCGGCGATGGGGACGCGGTGCTCATCAGGACTCCATCGGGGCAGACAGTGCTCGTGAACGGTGGGCCAGCGCCGTCGGCGCTGCTGAACGGCCTGAGCGCGCACCTCTCGTTCTGGGACAGGTCCGTGGATGGGCTCCTGGTGACCCAGGGGGACAACGCCCACATGGACGGGCTGCGGGAGCTTCCAGGAAGATACAGGGTGAAGCAGGTGTTCGTCCCTCCGGGCGTCGCCGCAGAAGCACGGTGGAAGGTGTGGGTGGGGGAGAACAGACTTCCCACGCCGAAAATGGTGCCTCCTGGAGCGCGGCTCGTCCTGAGCGACAATGTGGTGATAGACGCGATGGGCGGGGTGGAGGACGTGCTCCTCTGGAGGGTGACCTGGGGGAAAGTGTGCTTCCTGCTGCCGGGCCCGATGAAGCCATCGGAGGAGAAAGCGATGGTTCGGAAATGGGGGCGGGAGATGCAATGCCAGGTGTTGCTGGCACCGGACATGGGGCGCAAAGGGAGCTCCACGGAGGAGTTCGTGAAGCAGGTGTCCCCGCGATACGTGGTTTTCAGCATCGGGAAGAAAAGCCGCCGCTACCACCGCCCCGATGCCGACATCGTCCTGAGATACGAGAAAGCAAGGGCGCGAATATGGTACACTGATCGGCAAGGGGAAGTGGAGTTCGTGAGCGATGGGCACGATGTGTGGTTGCGGAACGGAGGAACGCCCGCCAGATAAAATAAAACAAGCTCCTTTGGCAACGACCTACTCTCGCAGGGGCTCGCGCACCCCACTACCATCGGCGCTGGTGGGCTTAACTTCCGGGTTCGGGATGGGACCGGGTGTACCCCCACCGCTCCAGTCACCAAAAGAGCTTGCTAACTTGTTAATCCGTTGGCACCCTAACAACTGAACAGGTGAAAATGAATTGCCGGTAAAGCTCAATCTCTCCAAGTCTCGCGCGGAATTAAGCCCTCGCGCATTAGTACGGCTTGGCTGAACGCATTGCTGCGCTTACACCTGCCGCCTATCAAGCTGGTGGTCTCCCAGCGCGCTTACCCTCATGATAGAGGTGGGTGGCCTAATCTTGGAGCGAGTTTCCCACTTAGATGCTTTCAGCGGTTATCTCTGCCAGACGTAGCTACCCAGC
>CAZDOZ010000182.1:0-4676 GCA_964507175.1 uncultured Anaerolineae bacterium | reverse complement strand
CTATTCCACGGGGCAAGCCCTGTATCGAGCGTGAGAGATTCCAGGAGCGCTTTTGGGCTTCAATTTGCTTCGAAATCCCCCGCGTGATACCTGTTGACTAGAAATGTGCCGTGACGTATAATGAGAGAGATTTGAGAAATTGGATCAACATGTGGCGGCTTTGGGGTGTTGGAAGAGAGTGGAGAGATGAACACAAGGGATTCCCACCTGGAATACCTGATCAGCCGAGACCCACGCTGGGCGTGGCTGGTGCCGGGTCTGCGGGTGAAGCGGTGGCTGGCGCTTTTGCTGGCGGGACTGGTGTTTCTATCCCTTGGACTGGCGTACTTGCTCCGGGACATTTACGTCGGTGGGTCATATCCATATGGGGTGCGGTATCTCACGCTCCAGTTCTTGCCCAGGTGGGTGCGGGCGTTGGTCTTCGGCATTGTGGGTATCGGAGCAGCTCTCCTGGCAATGAACCGGCTTTATGCTAATGCCATCTCACCACTTCTTACCATGAAACATGTGGACAGCCTGCCGCTGCTGTTGTTCTCTCGGAAAAAGCGCTCCTCCGGCCCGAAGGTGGTGGCGATAGGTGGGGGGCACGGGCTGTCGTCGCTGCTCCGTGGCCTGAAGAACTACACGGATAATATCACAGCCATAGTCACCGTCGCCGATGATGGCGGAAGCTCCGGTAAGCTGCGCCGAGAGCTGGGCATACTGCCTCCAGGGGACTTCCGCAACTGCATCGCCGCTCTTTCCGAGACAGAAGATCTAATGCAAATGTTGTTCCAATACCGGTTCGGCGGGGGTGGGCTGGAAGGGCACAGTTTCGGCAATCTCTTCCTGACTGCCATGTCGTCCATTACTGGCAGCTTCGAGTCAGGTCTGCAGCGCTCCAGCGAGATTCTGGCAGTCCACGGCGCAGTGCTCCCATCTACCCTTTCCAGCGTTACCCTGTGTGCGGATGTGCTGATACCCGGCGAGGACGGCAATGCGAAAGAAGTCTGCGGGGAGTCCGCCATCCCTCGTTCAGGCGGACGGATAAAACGGGTTTACCTGAAGCCGGACGATGTTCCGGCTTACCCGGAGGCGTTGCGAGCAATCCTCGAAGCCGACATGATCGTGGTCGGGCCGGGGAGCCTGTATACCAGCCTGTTGCCAAACCTGATGGTGCCGGACATCGCCAGAGCTCTGCGGGTCGCTGAGGGGATCAAAGTGTACGTGTGCAATGTGGCGACCCAGCGGGGCGAGACAGATGGATTCTCTGTCGAGGACCACGTATGGGTGCTCGACGAGCACTTGGGCGAGGCGATTTTCGATTGGGTTGTGGTGAATGAGTATATCCCCCAAGATGCAGAGAAGTCCCTGGGGGATGGCGTCGATATGGTCCTCCCCGGCGCGGGGACCAGCCAGCAGCATTTCATGTGGTCTGCAGATCTGGCAGATCCGGAGCACCCGTGGAGGCATGATTCAGGCCGCCTGGCTGAGGAATTGCTCGATCTGTTTGCTTACGCAAACGCTAGAAGGAAGATGTTAACGCATCCCTTAGCTCAAAAAACAACACATCAATTGAAGGAGGCTTGACGAATGAGCGTGAAAGTAGGGATTAACGGTTTTGGCCGCATCGGGCGGCAGGTTTTGAAAGCGATCATGGAGAGACACGATGAGGAACTGGAGGTCGTTGCCATCAATGACCTGTTCTCTCCTGAGATGAACGCACACTTGTTGAGATACGATTCGAATTACGGCAGATTTCCCGGGACGGTTGAGGTAAAAGGGAATAACCTTGTAGTGAATGGCCGCGAGATCAGGGTTTTCGAGGAACGCAACCCGGCCAATCTCCCGTGGGGTGAGCTTGGAGTGGAAATCGTCGTGGAGTCCACAGGGGTTTTCAGGAAGCGGGAGCAGGCAGCAATGCACCTCGATGCTGGAGCGAAGCGTGTGATTATCTCTGCTCCAGCCACAGGCCCGGACCTGACCATGGTGCTGGGGGTGAATGAGGATATGTACGATCCTGACAAGCATTTCATCATCTCCAACGCGTCTTGCACTACCAACTGCCTGGCGCCGGTCGCCAAGGTGGTTCATGACAACTTCAGGGTCGTGAAAGGGCTGATGACCACCATCCATTCCTACACCAATGACCAGCGCATCCTCGACCTGCCCCACAAGGATTTCCGGAGGGCCAGAGCAGCGGCACTGAACATCATCCCCACCACAACCGGCGCGGCGAAAGCTCTGGCGCTGGTGATCCCGGGCCTGGAAGGCAGATTCGACGGCATGGCGATGCGTGTCCCCACAGCTACCGTTTCCATCGTGGATTTCGTCGCTGTGGTGGAGAAAGAGACCACGGCGGAAGAGGTCAATGCGGCACTGAAAGCCGCAGCCGAGGGTTCGATGAAAGGTATCCTCGGCTACTGCGAGGAACCGCTGGTCTCCATGGACTTCAAGGGGGATGATCGTTCCTCCATCGTAGATGCTCCTAACACCAAAGTGATGGGCGGCAACATGGTCAAGGTGCTCTCCTGGTACGACAACGAATGGGGCTACTCCTGCCGTGTGGCAGATGTGGCCGCGTTCATGGCATCCAAGGGAGTCTGACCCCTGCTGTGCGGTTGAACGAAGATCAAGGCGGGCGCTTGCGCCCGCCTTGGCATGAGAGGCGGAGGTGATACCGTGGACAAGAAAACCGTGAGAGACATCGATGTGACTGGCAAGCGGGTGCTGGTTCGTGTGGATTTCAACGTGCCGATCAAGGACGGGAAAGTGGCCGACGATACCCGCATCGTGGCGGCCCTTCCGACTATCGAGTACCTGGTCGAGCACGGCGCAAAAGCGATCCTGATGAGCCACCTGGGTAGGCCGAAAGGGAAAGTGGTTCCAGAAATGAGCCTCCGCCCTGCAGCCGATAGGCTATCGGAGTTGCTGGGCAGAGAGGTGCAGTTCCTCCCGGACTGTGTTGGGCCTGAAGTGGAGGCTGCCGTTGCTGGGATGAAGCCTGGAGATGTAGTCCTTTTGGAGAACACGCGGTTTCACCCCGAGGAGGAGAAAAATGATCCGGAGTTTGCCAGGAGGCTGGCTTCTCTGGGAGAGATTTTCGTGGATGACGCGTTCGGCAGCGCGCACAGGGCTCACGCATCCACTGAGGGGGTGGCTCATTACCTGCCCGCGGTGGCTGGGTTCCTGATGGAGAAAGAGCTAGACATTTTGGGGCGCCTCCTGGAAGCCCCCAACCATCCCTTCGTGTCGATCCTGGGTGGTGCCAAAATATCCGACAAGATCGGCGTCATCAGGAACCTGCTTACGAGGGTGGATGCGCTCCTCATCGGCGGTGGGATGGCGAACACGTTTCTGAAAGCTGAAGGGTACGAGGTCGGCGAATCGCTGGTAGAGGAGGATAGCGTCCCCCTGGCGAAGGAGCTGCTGGAGGAGGCAACTGAGGTTATCCGTCTGCCGGTGGATGTGGTTGTGGCAGATGGATTTGCGCCAGATGCGCAGAGCAAGGTTGTAGGTGTGGACAGAGTACCCCAGGGGTGGCGGATACTGGATATCGGCCCGGAGACGGTGGCGCATTTTGCCGACCGCCTTTCCGGTGCAAAGATGGTCTTCTGGAACGGGCCAATGGGGGTGTTCGAGTTCCCGAAGTTCGCTGAGGGGACTTTTGCCATTGCCCGGGTTCTGGCAGACCTGAAAGACGCCGTGACGATCATCGGCGGCGGCGATTCCGTGGCTGCGGTGAAGGAGTCTGGTCTGGCGGGCAAGATGACCCATATCTCCACCGGCGGCGGGGCTTCTCTGGAGCTTCTGGAAGGGAAGACGCTGCCGGGCGTCGCGGCACTGGAGGATAAATAGGGCGATCGGGTGGAGGGAATGTCATTGCACCTCCCTCCGCGATTGCACAGAGCAAAGGAGTTCGAGATGAGGAAGCCATTCATTGCGGGAAACTGGAAAATGCACATGACAGTCCGGGAGGCGGAAGAGCTTGTGAAAGCGATGAAGCCTGGGTTGGAGGAAGTCTCAGGGGTGGAGAAAGCAGTTTGCCCACCTTTCGTGGATATCCCCGCGGTTGCGGAGGTACTGAAAGGGAGCAGTGTCAAGGTCGGCGCTCAGAACATGCATTGGGAAGAGAACGGTGCTTTCACTGGCGAGATATCTCCGCTGATGCTCCAGGGGCTGTGCGATTACGTGATTTTAGGGCATTCGGAGCGCCGGAAATATTTCGGCGAGACGGACGAGGGGGTAAACCGAAAAGTCAAATCGGCGCTGGCCCATGGCCTGACGCCCATTATCTGTGTCGGCGAGAACCTGGAGCAAAACGAGGAAGGCCTCACATCTCAGGTGGTGCGGGGACAGGTACGGGCCGACCTGGAGGGGCTGACGCCGGAGCAGGTGGCGGGGCTGGTCATCGCCTACGAACCGATTTGGGCGATCGGCACCGGCAAGGCCGCCACGCCGGATTACGCAGAGAAAGTGATCCGGGACGATATTCGTGGCACCATCGCCGAGGTGTTTGGCAAGGATGCGGCAGAGAGGGTACGGGTGCAGTACGGCGGGAGCACCAAGGCTGCCAACATTGAGAGCTTCATGACGATGCCGGACATAGATGGGGCGCTGGTGGGTGGTGCTAGTCTCAAGGCCGCCGAGTTCGTGGAGATGGTCCGCCTGGCGGCGAAAGTCAAAGGGGTGTGACA
>CAZDOZ010000181.1:0-4697 GCA_964507175.1 uncultured Anaerolineae bacterium | reverse complement strand
AAAGGCATTTGGCGCTTGCAACAATCGGTTGTTAAGGATCTGTTGGAATTACAGTCGATTTCGGGCAAGACATTTGTTCCTCGCCCATCTCGAAGACAACCTCTTCACATTCGATTTTTATTTCACCTCTGCGCTCTCCGCGTCCTCAGCGGTGAATGACTTCCGCAGCCCACTTCGACCAAATCTTGCCACAGTCAGTATGACCTGAACAGTTACGAATTCCGAAGCAAATCCTGGGGCGCTCAGGATTTTCCCCAAGACATTTCCAGCATCCATCAACTCCGAGCGATGGGACGCTCCATGCTTCAGGCACGTCGAAAAAGCCCCAGAGGCGATATGTGCCTCCGGTTTGCTTCGAAGGGCAACGGATATCGAGTCACTTCTCGAGAAATTCATATTTCCCCTGGCACACGGGACAGTCTGGCTCCTTTGGGGGCAACTCGATCCGTTCCCACGAATTGTTCCAGACATCTACATACAACAAGTCCATGTTCTGCTGTCCGGTGCCGATTATCAATTTCATCGCTTCGGCAACACTGAGCGCTGCCATGACGCTAACTACCGGAGCAATGATCCCTGCAGTAGCCGCGGTATCCATGGAGCTATCTTCAGGCGGCTCTCCCAAGATGCATCGCAGGCAAGGCGTTTCCCCCGGGACCAGCGTCGCAGACATGCCGTAGGACGCAACCACTCCGGTGTACACCCATGGTATCCCTTCCTTGAAACAAGCATCATTGATCAGGTAGCGCGCCGAGAATCTATCGGTGCAATCGAGGACCACATTGGCCCCCTGGATTAAGTCCAGGATGTTCGCAGGTGCCGCCCGAGCCACTACTGGCTCTATTTCTACCCCGCTATTGACCTCCCGAAGCCGTCTCGCAGCCGCCAACACTTTCGGCCTGGCGAGCCTGGCGTCCTCCTCGTCAAAAAGGGTTTGGCGCTGGAGGTTGTCAATTTCCACCACGTCATCATCCACCAGGCGCACTTTGCCGATTCCGGCGCGTACCGCCAGGTCTGCTGCGTGAGAACCGAGCGCTCCCACGCCGATGATCACCACGGAAGCGTGAGCCAGTTTCCGCTGCCCCCGGATGCCTATTTCTTTGAAAGTCATCTGACGCACATAACGGTCGGTATTCATAATCCACTCCGATCCGAGCTGTTCTTTTGGCGCATCTATCACGGCGTCACGGGTATGCGAATCGCTCGATCGCTCTCCTTATACGACGCTCCAGCTGTCGGAACTCTGCGCCCTCCAGCAGAGATAGCTCCCTTGGACGTGGGAGATAAACATGGACCTCTGCAGCCACCACTGCGGGACGAGGTGTCAGCACCAGAACGTGATCCGCCAGAAAGACAGCCTCTGTAATGCTGTGGGTTACCATGATGACGGTTTGACCATGCTTGCGCCACAGGCGTAACAGTTCCAGGTTCATCCTCTCCCTGGTCATCGCATCGAGGGAAGCAAAAGGCTCGTCGAGAAGGAGCATCCGAGGACGTTGGACGAGCGCCCGCGCCAGGGCAACACGCTGCTGCATCCCGCCTGAAAGCTGGACAGGGTACGCTTTCTCGAAGCTCTCCAGTCCCACCTGCTGGCAGGACGCCCTCGCCCGCTTTTCCGCCTCATCCTTCGGGATATGCGCTACTTCTAACGGCAGCATGATATTCCGGAGGACAGTACGCCATGGCATCAGGTTCGATTTCTGGAACAGAAAGCCGATGTCTGACCGTGGGCCGCTCAAGCGTTCTCCCGCAAACCACACCTCGCCGCGGGATGGTCTAAGCTGCCCGCCCAGGATACGGAGGAGAGTGGTCTTTCCGCAGCCAGACGGGCCAACAACGGTGACGAACTCCCGGGTGTCGGCTGAGAAGGAGACATCTCCAAGTGCCTGGAGATCGTTCCCATCCTGGTCTCTGAAATAATGCACGAGTCCTTTTGCCACCAGAAGTGGCCCGTCATCGTGAGAAATGACATTGCTCATTTGACAAATTCGTTAGTGTAGCACGAGTTGGGGTCTACATTTTTCTCCACCAGGCCCGCAGCTTTCATAAACTCGATGGTCCCGGCCCAGGCCTCAGGAGTGGAGACCCCCAAAGTCCCCCCGTCGCGCCAGAGCTTCAACGCCTCGTCGAACACTGCACGGTTCACTTTCTTTTGGTGCTCGTCCTTTCCCGCCTCCGGCACATACTTCAGGCTGATGTCGAATGCCTCATCGGGATTGTCAAGGGTATCCCGGAGCCCATGGAGCGTAGCCTGCACCAGGTCTTTCACCCAATCAGGGTGATCCTTCATCACCTTTTCGCTGGTTATTATCCCGTTGGATGGGATGTCAATGTAATCGGACACGGGGATGACATTTACATCCTTTCCTTCGAGTCGAAGCTGAACCGGCCCGCTGACGGAGTAATCCAGCGCTGCGTCAACCTGTCCGGAACTGACCGCCGCTGCCTGAGTGTAGCCGATGGAAGTGAGGGTGATCTTGCTCTCGTCCAGGCCAGCCGAATAGACCAACCCTTTCCAACCGATGTAGCTGGCGCCGTAGAGACCGGGTATCCCGACTTTCTTCCCCTCTAAATCTCTGGGTTTCTCGATTCCTCGATTCTTTAGAGAGAAAACGACCACGGGGAAATGGCGGTACCACCGCATCACGTATACCACTGGCAGACCCCTGGCCCGCCCCAGGATCACCTCCTCACCGCTCCCGACCATGAAAGGAATCTGGTTCGTGCCGACCAGTTTCACCAGATCGGACTCGAAGCCGTATTTGAATTTGATGCTTAGCCCTGCTTTTTTGTAGTACCCCTTTTCTGTCGCCACGTAGAAAGGGGCAAACTGGACATTTGGGATGTATCCCATGGCCAAAGTAATCTCCCGAGGTTGCTCCCTGGCCTTCGGAACACATCCGGATGCTGCAAGGACGGTCACAACGACTATCAACAAGAACGATAAAACTTTTTTCATCGGTCGATATTTACCTCCGTTAGTGTGTAGTGATAATTCCAGACGCCCCGCCAGTTGTAGCCTGCGTCATCTTGCGCGCTGCCAGCGCAGCAGTACCCATTCCATCGCCAGGACTGACAGGTAAAGGATCAATGCAATCACCACGAGGGTGATGATAGTGGCAAATAGCAGTGGCGTATCCAACGTGCCGCGGGCCAGATTTATCAGAAACCCCAGGCCTCTGTCTGCTCCGATGAACTCCCCCACTACAGCGCCAATGACTGCCAGGGTGACGCTCACCCGCAGGCCTCCTAGCAGCACCGGCATCGCTGCCGGGACTTCCAGCATCCGGAACGTCTGCCAACGGCTGGCGTTCAACGACTGCATCAGCACCCGCAGGTCGTTGTCCACCGACCGGATTCCCACGAGGGTGTTCACCAGTGAGGGAAAGAAAACCGTGATGGCGCACACGAGCACTTTTGATATGCTTCCGAAGCCGAACCAGATGATGAAAAGGGGTGCTATCGCCACCACCGGGATGGATTGGGACGCCACGATGTAAGGGGTCAGCAAATGCTCGATAGGTCTGGATTTCGCCAGCAGATAGCCAAGAGTAGTAGCAGCCACCAGGCCGAGCACCAGCCCAAGGCCAATTTCCTCCATGGTCAGGGAAGTGTGGTACATGAGGCTACCATCTTTGAGCATCAAGACGAGTCTCTGCGCCACCAGGGCAGGTGACGGCAGGATAAATGCCGGGTAATGCTTCCAACTGACCAGCGCTTGCCACAAACCGAGGAGCATTGCCAATCCAATGGGAAAGAACACATAATCCGCATGCCGGCGCAGACACCTACCGCAGGGAACCCCTCGTCCCCTACCAGATCTGCGTGCCGCTTTTACCAACCAACTATCGATTGCCATTTCTTCTATCTCCAGTCCGGGGACGAAGAAAAACCCCCGGAGTTTCCTTCGGGGGCAGGGGGCAAGATCGCGTGCAGCACGCGTTCCCTCCGGGCCCTGCTCGAAACAAAAACCCCGTGAGCAGAGGCCCTCGGGGTTCGAACGCAAGCTACACCACGCGCCAGCAGGCACGCAATGCAACGACCTTCTCCCATCCGGACTGTACCGTCGGCTCTGGATTTGCCAGAATCGGCTCACCAGATCAGTCCTCGCACTTTTCACGAGGGCTCGCGGGCTCGGCGCTCATGCGCCCTACCGCCGGTCGGGAATTGGCTGTCAGGCCTCACCCTGCCCCGAAGGTCTTCTTATTCTGTTGTACGACCGGCAGTCGACTTCTACTGCCAGCACACCTACATTATATGTGATGTGAGCGATATGTCAAATTGGAAGCGTCGAGGGAGAACGAAGTAAATCCCGGGTAGCCGAGGGCATTGCCCTCGGCTACCCGGCCGAAAAGCCTATGTGTGAGAGTTGAGTTGGGGTTGATGGATCACAGGGGACGTCCAAGGAAGCGCCAGAGGCCTGTCGAATTTGCAGGATTTGCTTCGAAATCCCCGGAGGGCTTTCGGAGCAAATCGAAAGCCCTAACCTCTCCCGTAGGCTTTCTCGATGCATTCGGGACAAAGTGCGAGCTTCCATTGGGGTTGATGGATGCCCAACGAGGCCATGGGGTAATCCTGGGGGGCCTGCGGGCCCCCAGGATTACTTCGAACTCCCGTCGATTCCTGTGTGGCTTACCCCCTATGACCAACGGCACCGTTACGAGCGTGCGACACTTGCGAACTGGATTTGACAAGCC
>CAZDOZ010000180.1:0-4700 GCA_964507175.1 uncultured Anaerolineae bacterium | reverse complement strand
GTCAGGCGAAGCCCGACCACAAGATGTACCCTTTCTTCCCAGTCATGTACCAAGCGTGAAGCCCCAGAAAGCTCCGTTTCCGCTTTGTCAAAAGTCCAATGACTATATTGGGAGCAGAAAATGAAAGCTATTGTAGTTGCAAGTCAGGCAATCAATGACACGCCATTTGTGAGAGAGCACATCGGGCAGCCAGACCTGGTGGTCGCTGCCGACGGGGGCAGCGAAAGCGCCGAAGCCATCGGCCTGATGCCAGATGTGTTGGTGGGCGATTTCGATTCCATTTCCCGAGAAAAGCTCTGCAGGATAGAAAAAAGCGGCATTCCTGTGGTCAGACATCCTCGCGAGAAAGACGAGACAGATGGGGAACTGGCGATCCTCTATGCCACCCGAAAAGGCGCGGACGAGCTGGTTATCCTTGGTGCGATGGGGGGAAGGATAGACCACGAAATCGCCAACCTGTTGCTCCTGGCGAGGCCGGAACTCCGGGGGCGGCGCGCTGTGATGGTGGATGGCTGGCAGTCGGTACGCCTGCTCTGTAGCGGGGAAACGCTGACGATCATGGGAAAGCGGGGGGATATCCTTTCCCTGCTGCCATTCAGCGGTGATGCCCGTGGGATCTCCACCAAAGGGTTGCTGTATCCCCTTCACGAAGACACACTGCTGATGGGGCCCGCGCGAGGTGTGAGCAATGAGTTCATAGCCAGCGAGGCAACGATCTCCCTCGCTGAGGGGTCGATGTGGGTGGTCCACATATCATCTGATAGAGGAGGTGCATATCATGAGCAAGTCCGTTAGAACTTTGGTCTATGCTGTTGCGGTCGGAGCGTTCACGCTTCTGGTTTACTACATCACCGCCGTGGTTCGGGGGCCGAAAGTGGAATACGTAAGTTGGAGCCCAACGGTGGCCGCCGTGCTTACCATCATGGGGCTTGCCGCTGGAGCGGCGTGGGGCGTCGGTGGCGAGCTTAGGGCGTGGAAGACCCGCGACGCCGTCCTGGTGGCAAATCTGGCACTGGCGTTCGGGCTTCTGTTCCTGGGCTGGGCTATGGTCTGGGACCTGGTGAAGCCGCTAAATGCTATTCTCCCAGGTATTCAGGATCTGAGCTACGGATTCTGGTTCCTTGCGGGCCTCGTGGCCCCTTACATCATCCGCAAACCAGGTGCTGCGGTGGTCGCCGAGACCATTGCTGCGCTGGCGGAATGGCTGGCGGGAAGCCAGTGGGGGTTCACCTTGCTTATCAGTGGCCTGATCCAGGGCGGCATGGCGGAAATAGTGTTCGCTGCCTACGGGTACAAAAGGTATGAGCTCGACACCCTTATGCTGGCTGGCGCCGCGTCAGGCGTTGGCAGCCTGGTGGTGGATTACTTCTTCTGGTATTCCGATAAAACACCCCTCGTGCTGACGATCATGCTGATCGCTCGGCTCATCAGCGGTGCTGTGCTTGGCGGATGGCTCGCCAAAGTCATCGCCGATGGTCTGGTTCGCTCCGGCGCGCTGGGTAACTTTCCGGTAGCACGGGAAGGGCATGAGCGGATTTGACAGACTTTGCTGTGGAAGTCAACAATCTGACCGTCCGGTACCTCCTGCGCCGCGAGCCCGCTATTCGGAACGTTAGTTTCCGCGTGGCGCAGGGGGAAACCTTGCTCATCCTGGGGCCAAGCGGCAGCGGAAAGAGCACACTTGCCCTGGCACTCAATGGCCTTATACCCCACGACATAGAGGCCGAAGTGAGCGGCACTATCCGCGTGGCAGGGATCGACACTCTCAACGCTTCCCCTGGGGAAGTAACCCGCAGGGTGGGTGTGGTGTTTCAGGACCCAGAAGCGCAGTTCTGCACCCTTACTGTGGCCGATGAGGTTGCTTTCGGCCTGGAGAACCTGGGCGTTCCCAGGGCCGATATGGATACCCGGATAAGGGAAGCGCTGGCGACGGTTGGGATGTCTGGCATGGAAGGGCGGTCCCTCCACAGACTCTCCGGCGGTGAGAAACAACGCCTGGCGCTGGCAGCAATCCTTGCCATGCGTCCCGACATTCTCATCTTGGACGAGCCGACAGCCAACCTGGATCCACAGGCCACTGCAGATTTCTTCCGAATCCTGGAACCCTTGAAAGGCAAGCGCACGATGCTTGTCATCGAGCACAAATTGGACGAGTGCATCCGGCTGGTGGATAGAGCGTTGGTTTTCTCACCGGACGGTGCTTTGCTGGCCGATGGAGAGCCGCGCGCACTCTTTTCGGATGAAGCCAAAGTAAATGTCCTCCGACAGTACGGGGTGTGGATACCTGAGGTCACGGAGTGGGCTTTGGGCTTGCGCGACAAGGGCATGGAGATAAACCCTCTTCCGATGACACTGGAAGAAGCGCTGACACTAGCCGAAAGCCTGGGAATCGGGGCGGATGGCATCAGGCCCAAGGTGGAACGGAAAGCATTCCGTCGGGATTCGCTCGCAGTGGACATCCGATCTCTCAGCTTTTCTTACCCCCGACAGGAAAAACTGGCTTTGGAATCCGCTCAGCTGCAGGTACCTGAAGGAAGCATGTTTGCCCTGTTGGGCCCCAATGGGTCCGGCAAGAGCACACTGGCGGCGCATATCATGGCGATTCGAGAGCCTCCCCAAGGGAAAGTCTTCGTCTTCGGCGAGGATGTGAGCCCTAGGTCTGGCATGACCCTTGCCAGGTTGACGGAACTAGTTGGGTACGTTTTCCAGGATCCAGAGCATCAGTTTGTCACAGACACGGTTTACGACGAACTGGCATATGGCCTCCGGGTCAGAGGATGGCCTCATGCGGAGATAGATGCCAGAGTGCGAGAACTTTTGGAAGACTTTCACCTCGTCCGGCTGTCACGTGCGAACCCTTTCACGCTAAGCCAGGGACAGAAAAGACGTTTGAGCGTGGCGACCATGCTTGCCGTTGGGCAGAGGCTGCTGGTGCTCGACGAACCGACATTTGGTCAAGATAGGCTCACCACCGAGCAAATGGTGGCCCGGTGGCGACGTTTGCAGGGGCAGGGCGTCACGATACTGTTCATCACCCACGACATGCGTCTGGTGCTGGATGTGGCAGATCTGGTAGCGGTGCTCTCCGCCGGAAGGACAATTTACCAGGGAGATGCAGAATCTCTTTATGGGAAAGATGATTTGTTGGAATATGCCAACCTTCTTCCTCCGCCTCTGTACATTCTAGAGCGCGTCTTGAGGGCGCGCCTCTCGTAAAATCGATGCTGGTGTTTGGCCGGTGGCGCATTTCCCCACTTCGGAAATAGCAACCACACCGCATGTGCGGCACCAGACCAAGGGTCTAGGGGACAGAGATCAGGGTGGAAAGTCAGCCTCGTTGCCGCAGCGCACTTTTGCCGAACCTCAATTCCTGATGCCTAACTCCTTGCTTTCATTGGTTCGGAACGACGGTGGGAACCGGACCTCGTCCACGTCGGTTGGAGAGGGAGGGGTTGCGGCGGGCGAGGGTCAAGAGCCACTTCGCCCCAACAGTTTTGGGCGCTACCAATTGAATCGTGAATGCGCGAAGAGTAGACTGCCCCAAGGCAGTTCACCCTCCCCCGCGGTACGACTTTCCGAGGTTCAACAGAGGTTTCGCATCACCTGTTACGTTGGCGCTGAGTGGTGACAGGTGAGGGCAAAAACAGCGGCAATTGTATTCTGATTCAGACTATTCGGCCGGTAGAACTGCCAACGACGTTACAAACGGCAGCCCCTTGCCGACCATCTCCCAACTCTCGCCCCTGTCTTCGCTTTTCCAGAGATGTCCTCCGCTGGAGCCAGCAATGACCGTATCACCTGTGCTCGCGAACGCCGTTATCATCTCCTTGAGATCTATTCCAAGCCCTTTGCTCACCGCATACCAGCTTTCCCCCCAGTCGTCGCTCCTGTACACGACACACCTGGCACCCTCCGGCTGGTTCCAGAAGAATTCTGGGGCTATCGCCCCCGCCGTCAAGAGCACATCCCCATCACGCGTGCTCCCAGGCAAGAGAATTGCAGGGATCAAGTGCAGCCTTCGCATCCCATCTACGAGCCGATGCCAGTAGAAACCTCCATCGTCGGTCCGGAAAAATCCGCTTTCCGTCGCCGCGAAAATCACCCCCCTCTCTCTGGGGTGGGCGACCAGAGTATGAACCGTGCTATAGATTCCGCCCTCGAGCTGGTGCCAACGCTTGCCCCCATCCCTGGTGCGAAGGACTCCGGCATCCTCCACCGCTGCATAGACCATGCCAACACTTCGGGGGGAAAAATCGATATCCAGCACTGCGGGGCAATGTGGCGGCTCAACTACCCACCATGAGTCATACCCTTCTAATCTGTACACACTTTTGCACTCTTCCCAGGACATGCCGTTATCCTGGCTGACCCAGAGAGCAGCAGGGACAGAACCGGCCCACACTATATCCGGCGTTTCCCTGTGGTATCCCCAAGCCGTTACCTGAGGCAGGTCGAGCGTTATCCATTCGCCGTTTTTCAGCCGTACAGGGTCGCCCCCGCGGCGACCCACTAAAACGTCGCCGTCCATCATGACCACATCGGTCACAGCCCATCCGCTGGGCGACAAACGAGCGAACCCCTTACCCTTCTTTACCCAAAGTCCATCCCTCGTACCCGCGAGGATCTCCATCTCCTGTCTTATCTCCTAACCTGGACGAGCCAAACGAATCAGCGACCGGTAGGACCACTGAGGAGGTTTC
>CAZDOZ010000179.1:0-4748 GCA_964507175.1 uncultured Anaerolineae bacterium | reverse complement strand
GAAAAGCCCGTTCGTGGCAGGCGCCTCGTGGCGATGTCGCGTAACCTAAAGCCATACCCTTGGCAGCGCGAGGCTCGTAGCCGCTGATCTCCATCCCTTTGACATGCATAGCAAACCGCTCAGCGCCATTCCCCAGCGCCTCCGCAGCCCTGCGCACGCCTTCCCCGAGGAGTTTTCCGAATCCACTTCTCATGCCGATACGCTCAACCAGGGACACCATAGCTGCGTGATTGCCGAACCGTAAGTCCAGGCCGTCGGTGTCGCTTTCACTGAGCCGGCCCGACTCGAAAAGCCGCATGGCAAAGCCAATCGCATTGCCTGTCGAGATGGTGTCTAACCCCAATTCGCTACAGAGGTGATTTGCAGCAATGATCGCTCCCAAATCGCTGTTTCCACAATCTGCACCAAAAGCCCATAGTGTCTCATACTCCGGCGCATTATATCCGGTGCCGGCATATGGGCCACTTGTCAGAGAAACTTTCTTGCGACAGCGGATTGGGCAGCCATAGCAGCCAAAGCGTTTATGCGGCATCTCCACGAGTTTAGTCCCGTCAATGCTCTCCGCACCTTCGAAGGTACCCTGATAATAGTTCATGGTTGGGAATATCCCACGGGCGTTGACAATGTGCACATTGCCCGGAGTTCCATATTTGCCAAAAGCGACCGCCGCCTCACTGGATAGAAATTGGTGGGCCAGCGCCTGCCGAGCCTCGGCGAAAGCATCCGGTCGGGCTACGGGAAGGTGTTTCCGACCAAGAGCAGCAACCGCTTTGAGATTTTTCGATCCCATAACCGTGCCGGTGCCGCCACGTGCGGCAGCACTATCGTCGCTTATGATTGAGGCATAAAGCACCCCACGCTCTCCGGCTGGGCCGATGGCCGCGACCTGAGCCTTCGGCTGATCTACCAGGCGCCGAACATTGGCGACTGTGTCGGACACACGCATTCCCCACAGTTGGGCAGCATCTCGAATCTCCACCTGACCATCGTGGATCCACAAGAACACCGGAACGGGAGACTTCCCCTCAATGATCAGCCCATCAAGTCCACTCTTGCGCAGTGCTGAACCGAAGAAGCCGCCTGCCAGGCTCATCAGAATCGTGCCGGTCAGGGGCGACTTTGTCACCACAGAATACTTGACGAAAGAAGGAGCGCCAGTGCCAAGCAAAGGTGTGGTAGCAAAGATGAGCTTATTCTCGGGAGACAGGGCAGGGATTGTCGGTTCGATTTCGTCGATCAAGATGCGAACCCCCAGACCCCGCCCCCCAAGGTACTCTATCAACAGGGAACCGAAGCTGCTGTAGGACACTACCCTGGAATCCAGGTTCACCCGTGCAAATGTAAACTCCATGACAATAACCTTCCCCGACGTAACTTGAAGATGCCCACCAGCGCGAGCAAATTTCACACTATCTCCGTAAACTCCAGGAGCACGCCGTCCGGGTCGAGGCCGAAAGCGATTGGCGGCCCGCCAGCTTGCTGGAATGGAGGATCGGGAAGCATGCGGACCCCCTCACGCCCCAACCGTTCGAACGTTGCCGACACGTCAGCGACGTGGATGGCCAGATGTCTCAAGCCAAGCAGGGTACGGTCGGTTGGCACGGGGTGGGAGAGGTCTGTCTCTGCATAACGCAACAGTTCCAGCTTGGAGGCATCCGGTCCCCCGCTGGTCAGGATCACTATCTCTCGTCCTGGGAACTCCATCCTACGTTCCACCTGGAACCCCAAACGCGTGTAGAACTCAACCGACCTCGCCAGATCGCTGACGACTATTCCTACATGGTCAATCCGATTGCCCATGGAATCCCCCATAGTCATACCTCCTACATTGGCGTAGCAGATGGGTCGGTAATCGCTTCTACCACGACAGCTTTGCGCATGGACAATGCCTTTTCCAGCGTCGTTCTAACCTGCGAGGGCTCCTCGACCCGCAAGCCTACGGCCCCCAATCCCTCGGCTACTTTGGCAAAATCAATCTTTCCGAGATCAGAACACTTGAAAGTCCCGTGATACCACGCCTGCTCTGCCCATTTCACCCACCCAAAAGCAGCGTTGTTAAGCACAATGTTGACAACCGGCAGATTGAATCTGGCCTGTGTGGATAGCTCGGGCATGACATAGGTGAATGCTCCATCGCCGCCCAGTGTGACCACGCGCCGTTCGGGCGCCGCCAACTGTGCACCTACACCAGCTGCAACAGCAAAACCAATCCCTGCCATACCACGCGGGAAGATGCAATGGCGCCCTGCCTTTCGCTGATGAAAATATAGCGCCCCCCATGCACTGGCAAAACCAGCATCGCATATCAACACATCCTCTGGGGCCATCACTCGCCCCAGCTCGGCCATTAGCCTGTGCGGCTTCAAGGGTACGTCATCCGACGCAACCCGCTGAGAAAGCGTATGCTCCCATTCCTGTTTAAGCGACCGCGCCCATTCCAACCGTCCCTTATCCTGCGCAATCTCCTCACCTTCACGCAGCACTCCCAGCACGGCATCAAGTCCAAGCCTCACATCGCCCACCAAACCTACGTCTGTGCGGAACACACGCCCTACCTCTCCGGGATCAATATCAAGCTGAATCACTTTCTGCTCCGGCGTGGGCACAGTCCATGTGAAAGTAGAGTTCTGCGATGACTTCGAGCCAACGATGAACACCAGGTCGGCCGAGCGCAAAGCTGCCTCAGCACTCTGGGTGCCGGCCATGAAACCAACTACCCCCAGGCAAAGCGGATGATCGTCGGACAGTATACCTTTGCCCGTGAACGTGGTAGTGACGGGCATGGTGAGGAGCTCTGCAAGCTGCTTGACCTGTTCCGTCGCCCTTGAGATGAGTGCTCCCCCACCCACAAGCATTACCGGTCTCTTGGCATCACGCAAAAGCCTCGCTGCCTTTCTAACATCATCCGGATCCGGCGCTGTGCGCCTGGCAGGGAAACGACCGCACTCAGGATCTACATAATTCTCAAGATGCTGAAAGTCGTATTCTTGCCGAAAAACGTCGGCAGGTACGTCCAGTACAACCGGGCCTGGCCGGCCAGTCGACGCTTTGATAAAAGCCGCTTTCACCAACTCTGGCAGCCGGTCAGGACTGGGAACCCGAAAAACAGCCTTGCTCACCGACTTTAGCAAGCCAACCTGGTCAATCCCTTGCGACGCCCGCCCGAAGTCGATATGGTTGACCCAACCGACCGGGTGATCACTGACGATAGCAACCACAGCTGTGGACGAGTTCAGCGCTTCACCAAGAGCAGAAACCAGGTTCGTCGCCCCGGGGCCAACGGTCGCATCGCAAACCCCCACTTTGCCGGAGATGCGAGCGTATGCACAAGCCGCGTGGCCTGCACTGCGCTCATCTCGCATGACCACGTGCTTGAGTTTGGCACGCTCCGCATAGTCAGCTTCATACAAGGGCAAGGTCTGCCCCCCAGGAATGCCAAAAATGTACTCAACGCCGTAATCAACCAGCATCTCAGCTAAAGCAAATCCGGTATGTTGTCCCATCACAAAATCTCCCTTATGAAATTATGTTAGTCCCTTATGGAGGACTGCCCTACTCTAAGGTGTACTGGCCGAACATCAAGCATAGGGATATCCGACTCCCCATTGATCAATCTCAAAAGCAAGTTGGCGGCCACGAAGCCCTCTTCCTCAATGTCCACAACCACCGTCGTCAGCGTCGGTGTGACCATGTCAGCCCACAAAGTGCCTCCATAACTCGCTATGGCAACATCTTGTGGGACCGATAGACCACTCTCCTGCACATACTTCAATGCAGCCACAGCCATCGTATCTGTAATGCCGAAAATCGCATCCACATCACGCCGCAATAACTGAGCGGCCGCTTCCTTCGCCGGAGCTAGGCGGTACTGCCCCTCTACCACCAACTCTTCCCTGAACTCAACCCCTTTGGACTGCAATGCATGCCGATACCCCGCCAGCTTCCGAAGCGAATCTGGGTGCTCCCGCCTCCCTATGATTATCCCGATGGCGCGATACCCTTCCTCCAGGAGGTGGAGGGTTGCTTGAAAAGCACCCCCTTCCTGATCAGGACATACCTCAGGAATGTCGGACTCCGCAAAGTTGCGGGCAACATACACCACCGGAATGCCCTGCTCCCTGACCAGCTTGACGTGCTCATCCTGACCACTGACGCCCGTAGGTCGCCCCACCATGATGATCCCATCCACTCTCCTGGCGAGAAGCATCTGTAAACTCTCAGCCTCCCTGCTGGCCTCATTGCCGGTCATAAGTAACACCAGGGTGTAGTCGGTGCTCTTGATCCTGCGATCAATGCCTGCAACTATGCCTGCGATACCAGGCTGATAGATGTCTGGGATAACCGCAGCAAGCGTGTTCGTCGCTCCTTTTCGCAAGCTGCGAGCAATCAAATTGGGGTAATACCCCGTCTGTTCAAGGGATTGCAATATCCGTTCTTCCGTCTCAGGCCGAACTTTCAACTCGCCCGAAAGATAACGAGAAACTGTCGACACACTTACCTGAGCCAGATGCGCTACGTCGTGCAGTGTCGTCACGTCTTCATACTCCGGGATCACTGAAGCGACTAAGCAAGGCTCACTCCTTGAGCCAGGCCCGTCGCCGCACGTGAACGTGCCGTGCTGGCGGGTTTTATTGGACAAACGTTTGTGTAAACCATTATAGCGTATACGCAAACGTTTGTCAAGCCCCAAAATTGGTCGATTTTCGTCAGGGCGCCACGGCACTCACTTCCAGCCAGATCGCCTCCAG
>CAZDOZ010000178.1:0-4772 GCA_964507175.1 uncultured Anaerolineae bacterium | reverse complement strand
TCCCAACAGTTTTGAGCGCTACCATTTGCTTCTAATGCACTATCTCCCCTCACCGTGGTGGTCAATCGAAAGCTTTTACCACCCGGGATACAGGTCTGGAGTCTCTCTGCTTACCAGATGTTGAGGGATGGAGCAGGCCCGCGGCCTGTTTCATGTTTAAGTGCGCTCCTACCCCCATCCGCCAGATCACCTGTTTCCATCGTTATGTGGTGAGCTGCCGCTCATGGCGACTGCCTTGGATTCCCCTTCCATGATGACCAGGGCCGCCGTGGGCGCTTACGCGCACAAGATCATTTTCTGGCTGGGATGGACGGTGGAGATCACATGCTCAGTAGTACCCGGGTATTGGGAATCGGAGGCACAGATCTTGCACTTCGGACTTCACGCGATTGCACACCTCTTCGTCCCCTTTCGACCGCAAAACCTCACCGATCCACCGGGCGATTTGTCGCATCTCGTCGGGCCCCATGCCACGGGTGGTAACCGCCGGGGTGCCCACCCGAATGCCGCTGGTCTTGCGGGATGGAAGTGGGTCGAAAGGAATCAGGTTCTTGTTGACGGTGATCCCCGCGTTTTCCAGCCATTTCTCCGCCTGGGCACCAGTGACGCCTGCAGGAGTGAGATCGACCAGCGCCAGGTGGTTGTCACTCCCTCCGGAGACGAGCCGCAACCCCTCGGCTTTCAGTCCATCCACCAGCGCGTGCATGTTCACGACAATCTGCTTCTGATACTCCTTGAACTCCGGCGTCATGGCCTCTTTGAGGGCTACCGCCTTTGCTGCGACGACATGCATCAGCGGCCCTCCCTGCGTTCCGGGGAACACCGCCCTGTCTATCGCTCTCGCCAGCTCGGCTTTGCAAAAGATCATGCCGCTGCGCGGCCCACGGAGTGTCTTGTGGGTTGTGGTGGTCACGATGTCGGAGTAAGGGATGGGGCTAGGATGCACGCCCGCCGCCACTAAGCCAGCGATGTGAGCCATGTCCACCATCAGATACGCGCCAACTTCGTCGGCAATCTCCCGCAACCGCGGGAAGTCTATCACCCGCGGGTAGGCGCTGGCGCCAGCCAGGATCAGCTTTGGCCGATGTTCCCGTGCCATTTCCGCTATCTCATCGTAGTCCAGGCGCTCTGTTTCCCTGTTGACGCCATAGTGGAAGAAGTGATAGAGCTTGCCAGAGAAGTTGAAACTGGCCCCATGGGTCAGATGGCCGCCGTGGGAGAGCTTCATCGCCAGCACAGTATCCCCAGGCTGGAGAATCGCCATGTACGCTGCCATGTTCGCCTGTGCGCCGGAATGAGATTGCACGTTAGCGTGCTCCGCTCCAAAAAGCTCCTTTGCGCGCTCTATGGCGAGCCTTTCCACTACGTCCACGAACTCACAACCGCCGTAGTAACGCCTTCCGGGATACCCTTCGGCATACTTGTTGGTCATGAGAGCCCCCTGAGCAGCCATAACCGCAGGACTGGCATAGTTCTCCGGGGCTATCAGCTCGATTCCGAGGATCTCGCGGGCCCTTTCGTCCTCTATTGCCTGGTAAACTTCCGGATCAGTGGATTTCAAAAGCACACGGGGGTCTGGTGCTTTCACCCAGGACTCAATACGATAGTCCATTGGACTTGCCCTCCTTAATTGAGACGGACTTGGGGCCTGACTGGCCCCACTTGCGAAAATTGTAAGGCCCGTGGGAGTTTTTGTCAACACACCACCGTCAGGGTACAATTGTCTCATGGAGAGGACACCTGATAGAAAAGAGAACCCTGCCCGGTTGCCGTGGTTGTACGTGTGCCCGATCGGAGTGGTGCTTCTGCTGCTGGTCGTCACGGCCTGTTCTGCCCGCACCCCGGCCCTGGTGGCTTCGCCAAGCACGACCGAGGCGGCAACTCTGACTTTTCCCCCGCCTACCTCGCCAGCGGTCACGCCGTTGGCGTCGCCGGTACCCACGGAAAAGCCACCAGCTGCATGGCGCAGCGCTATGCGCGCTGCTAACAATGGGGATTGTGCCAACGCCATCCCGATGCTGAGAGGAGCCATTCCCGAGCTCCGTCCGGAAGAAGCGGACAACGCCCGATACCGCTTGGGCGCTTGCTACGCTTTGACAGGGAAATGGGGAGAAGCATTGCAATGGTGGCAGTCCGTTTCACATGGTTCCAGGTGGTGGGCGCCGTCCTCCTTCCTAAGTGGGGAGGCGCTTTTGCACGCAGGGCGACTGCATGAGTCCAGGAATGCCTTCGCATCCTACCTTGCAGCCTCCCACACCATCACCGACGTGGTGTGGGCGAATGTGGCGGCGGCATATGCGGCGGAGGGAAGCATGGGAAAGGCGAAAGGCATGTGGAGGCGGGCTGTAGATGCTGCTCCGGACGCCTACGCCAGGGTAACATTGCGTGAGAGGGAAATCAATGTTCTGGAGAGGGCTGGTTTGTACAAAGATGCCGCCGCTCAGTACAGGGCTATACTGACTGAGGCGAAGAACAAGAAATACAGAACTGAGGTGTGGCAGCGGTTGGGCGATGCTCTGCAGAATGCGAGGAAGCCGGAAGAAGCGAAAAAAGCATGGCTCCAGGCAGTCTCTGGGGATGAGGAGAGCCCCCATGCCTACACTGCTCTGACCGAACTGGTGGAGATGGGCGCCCCGGTGAACGATTACCGCCGGGGGGTCATAGATTACGCCCACGGTGATTACGCTCTGACCATTGAGGCACTGACTCGCTACCTGGCATCTGGCCGAGAGGAACATGCCGACGATGCCCGAATCTACCTGGCCAAGGCCCAGGGGGCAGTGGGCAGGCCGGACCGCGCCGAGGTGGTGCTGCGTCCGCTTCTGGGAAGCCCTCCCTCTTCTCTCCGGTTCCAGAAAGGGATGCAGGCGCTGGCAGATGCTTATGTCAAGGCAGGCTACTGGCATACGGCCCACAAGGTTTTGCTAGATCTGTCATCGGAGGCAGCGTCCACGGAAGTAAGCGCCGAAGCCCTGTGGCGAGCCGGGAAGATTTCCCTGGAACACAAGGATTTTCTCCACGCATCCAGCGACATATCCCAGATGGTCGAGAAATACCCCGATTCATCCCTCACGCCTAGGGGATTGTTCGTGCTTGGGCTGGGGGCGTATCGTTTCGGCCTCTACCCCGCAGCAATCTCGGCGTGGCAGATGCTCCAGGATAGATACCCAGGGTTCTCTCCGGAGCAGGTGCATTTCTGGCTGGGGCAGGCTGCTTCGAAATCAGGCAGGACCGACTTGGCGAGACGCGAATGGGGGGCCATCAGCGCGGGCTACAGCTACTACTCCGTGATGGCTCGGAAGCAAGGGGAATCCCTCGGCGTTCCACTTCCGACGCCTGTGCCGCCCGATGCTGGTTGCTCCGACGAGCCGCTTCCCAAGCCGCCAGCCACGGGCAAAGCGTGGCGCAGGGGGAAAGCACTCCTGGAGGTGGGGTTACGCAAGGACGCTTACCGGGCGTTCCGCGAGGCGCGGGCGGCCTACTGGGATGATCCGGAATCGTGTGCAGGTGCTGCTGCCAGACTCGCGTCCCTTGGTGAGTACCGCGTTTCCGTGAGCTGCGCCCGACACGCTCTGGCGACCTGGAAAGGTTCTCCCCCATGCGCTCTCTATCGTCTGGCGTACCCAGCTTACTACGGAGATATCGTTCTCGCGGAAGCGCACACGCAGAAGATCGATCCGTTCCTGGTGCTGGCCCTCATCTGGCAGGAAAGTCACTTCTCGACTTACGCAGGGTCCTCCGCAGGCGCACAAGGGCTGATGCAGCTCATGCCTGCCACAGCCCGATGGGTTGCTTCCAAGATCGGGGGGCCGGATCCATCGGACAAATTGTTGCTCCCAAATTTGAACATACACCTGGGGATGGCCTTCCTCAAAATGAATCTGGATTTTTTCAAAGGTGGGACTACAGAAGCTCTAGCGGCGTACAACGCGGGGTACAGTAGAGCTGTCAGGTGGCGCTCGCTCTATGGGAACGACGAGGCGCTGCTTGTGGAAGCGATGCCGATCGAGGAAACCAGAGATTATGTGAAGCGGGTGGTAGCCCAGGAGGAGTATTACAGACAGTTGTACCGAGGGGTCTTCCCAGAACCTGTTCCATACAGCGGAGAGGAAGGTTTGCTCCCCATCGGCGGAAAGTGAGGTGGCAGTGGACGGACTCTTTTTGTGGAATCGTGATTTATGGCTCCAGTCGCCAATTCTGTGGGTGGCCGCCAGCGTAGCGGCGCTGGCCATGGTGGCCTGGACTGGCGAGGCGGTCCGCCGCGGGAAGTTGCCGTGGCTGAAGAGGACGACCTCACTGCCAGGGGTGCTGGTATTGGCAGAGGCGGTGCAGGCTGTGTACTTCCTGGTCCCGCCCTTTATGCTCATGGCATTGGGCTGGCTGTCTCCGGCGTTGCTAGGGGTTTCGGTGGAGCTCTGGCTGCCAAGGCTGTTCAAGGGTTTGGGCCTGGGCACATTGCTTCTGCTAGCGCTTCTCGCAGCCGTTTGGATCAGCCGACGCCAGGAAAAACGCCCTTCCGTGCATCGCTCCTGGGTTATCGGACTGAGAGAGGCCATCTATCGGCAGAGCCACTGGGCGTTCTACCGTGCGGCATGGGGTGCTGCTGGCATGGGGCTGTACGTCGCCGTGTGGTCCGGTGTAGCTACGGTACTGGTGGAGTGGGCGCTCAATCCCTCGAACTTGCGTCGCACTGGCCTTCGAAAACTGGCGATGAGAACCGCCCTGCTCTTTGCTACAGCAGCTCTGTTTTACCAATCGAGCAATCTGTGGCT
>CAZDOZ010000177.1:0-4809 GCA_964507175.1 uncultured Anaerolineae bacterium | reverse complement strand
TCCGCAGCCCACTTCGACCAAATCTTGCCACAGTCAATATGACCTGAACAGTTACATTCGCGAGATGCGTTCCAGCCTAACCATGCTGCGTGGGAGAAGAAGCTAGCGGTTCGCTCTCTCCTTGTGCTGCCGAAACGCAGCGTCTCCATCAGATGAAAGTGCAAGTTGAGCAGCACTGGCCAGTTCTTGCACAAATTCTTTCAGCATATATTGATGTGACATGTCCCTCGCCGGCCGCAGGTAGGGATTCATCACCGTTGCCCTCAACACAACTAATCCATCTCTTTTGTACTCCTCGTGGGCTCTCCCCACATACTCCTTGAAATAGCGGGCAAAAAGGGGCTTTAGCGTTTCAAAAGGATACTTGGGTTCTTCGAACCTGGTCTTTGAGAGAAAGAAAGGCTGAGCGCGTCTGCGCTCTCCTCCGCCTGATTCGACCTGAACGGTGAAATGCTTGTATACCAGCCCTGACACCCTGTTCATGTCGGATAGCGAATTGTCCGCTTTCTTTTTCACGCCAAAAATGACAATGTTTGTGTCAGGGGCATGAGGGGTGAAAGGGACAAACAGGTAACCTGTGTTGATATGATTCTCAGACATTATTTTCTCCCAGTGGACCAGCCACTCATAGAGTTCTCGCGCGGCAAGAATGGAAGACCTGATTATCAATCCAGCCCCTCGCATCGTTGGTGGTATAGTTTGGATTGTGAGCCAGAAAGCTGATGCAGCCGCTCCCGGTCTCGAGCCTTCTACGATGAAAGGAGCAAAGGCATCTGTCTGGATTCTAAAGCTCTGTTCTGTCCTTTCTATATGCTCTGGCGGCATGTGGATCAGGATATCCTGTCTGGCGGGTGCTATGTAAGGAGCCTCTTGCAGAACAAAGTGTCGCACTCTATCATCCCTGAAAGCGATCATGCCGCAGGGATAATTGACATATCCCATCTTGTGAGGGTCAATGGTTACAGATTCTGCTTCGGATATCTTGCTAAGAGCAGCACAAACCTCCTTTGACCCCCAACTTATAGCTATTTCTTTGCGGTACCTTCCGTGTTGAAAGAGGACAACTTCACTAACGTAATCGTTGACCAGGTCAACCCTATCCTGGAAACCCATTACGAGGTTGTCTGTATCCAGATCCAGATAGCCATGCTCACGAACGAAATCTCTCAAATCCCGCACGTATTCCCCGAAGTGACGTTCTCGGAGAAGATTATTCAACCGCGCTTCCCAGCTTCCGATCTTATCTTTTTGTCCTGTGAAAGCATTTCCTTCTGGCAGATTTGTTCCAGGAATGTCTTCAGATAGCCTGGGATCATATTGCTCCGATTGCCGCCCGACATACTCGAAGAAAGCCTTGTGCCAATCCTGAATCGTCGTGAATTTCATGCCCAAGCGTCGTGAGATTTTGGTTGCTATAGCAAGCAGTTCATCCTCAGGTGAAGGGTTGAGCAGCGCGCGTATGTATCCACCCCATGCTGCATCTACATGGACCCAGAAACTTACATCCTGCTTCTCGAGTTTCTTCCTTAAGCTCAATACCCTATGGACGGGATCAACCGCACCTTCCCCTGTTGTGCCTACTGTAGGCACGACTGCCAAGGGTATCTTCTTCTTCGACAACGCGTGCCGCATCTTTTTCTCCAGATCCGAGATATCCATTCTGAACGATGAATCCATAAGCACAAATTCTATATTCCTTTTGCCAATGCCCAGGATGTCCGCTGCTTTTTCAATGCTGTAATGGCCTGTGCCCGAAACGAAAATGACAGGAGGAAATTCTGAAAAAAGCTGCCCTACCCCATTACTCAGGTGGTAGGGAGACGCTTTGAGCAGGTCATAGGCTTCTTTGCTCGCATCCTGGATTGGAATATTATGCTTCGCCCTGTAGGAGTCGACATACCTGGCCAGGAGATATATAGCCTCGTCAGGCCTGATGAGAAGCAGGTCTCGCTCAGCAAGCTCCTTTATGTCTTTGGAGCGTCCACTGGGAAGTTTAACCTCAATATCCAGGTTATACTGACGTGCGGTATCCCATATAGCGAGCGGAGAATACTTCACAGCCCTGGCAACCCAGAGAGCCTCCAAGTTGGCTATCGTACCGCCGGAGGTCAGATGTCCCCAGCCAAACTGGGTCTTGAGTTTTTCCCTGTAGCTCCGGACAGTCGCTTCATTCAGTTCTTCGGGGACCTCCGGTGGTGGGTTGAAACCAATCATTTCGAGCAGCGCATTACACGCCCGGATCTCTAGATTGACGGTAATGGGTGCTGATTCGGGCGTTACATTGTTAGGGTTATACATGAGCCCGGCTATGTAGCCTATGATGGATGTAAGAGTGGCATCAGAGGACATATGCGCGATGTACCTCGGACTGAAGAAAGGGAGATTCTTTCTCAGTGCAGCCAGAAGTCCAAGAAGGTTCTGGTGCATCAAATCAAACTGGGGCTCGATCTCACGTTGTACCTGTCTAGAAATCACTGTGCTGTCACTCGGAAAGTAACTTCTCCTCCAATGGGAGTAATCCCTTAACACAAGCAAGAGGGCTTTCTCCAAAAAAGTCGAATTCTCGGCCTTGGGCCCCAGGAACCAGGCTAAAAGCTTTTTCTCGTTTTCCATAAGCATTCTCCCGACGCACCTGGCACCATGGTTCTACCGCAGAAGCACAGAGGGACCATTCTCCAGCAACAGTACGAACAGCGCAGCGGTGACCAGGTCAGCGGTAGTGCCTGGGTTCAACTTGTTGGTCGTATCACGGAGTGAGGCATCGAAATCGGCTAGCGCTGTGCGTCCTTCTTTAGTGAGGACTCCACCTCGATCTAATACCTCCCTGGCTCGCCGCGAAACCTCGCTCGCCGCATTCCATCCCAGTTTGCGGATAATGAGGGTGTCGGGAACCTGAGCCAGAAGGGTGAGGGCAGTCTGAGCAACGGCATCGGTGATTGATGGACATGCACGCAGACAATCGCGCAAGATGGGTAATGTCTGTTGAAAGGTGATGGCATAATCGGTTACGTACTCACGTGCCACGGCATCGCGATCGGCGGCCAGGGCCATGGCCTGTCGGAGCGTCATATCCGGCTCTGCCGAAATATCGCCCTGGCCTACCCTGCCCAGCCCTCCCGGCGATGCCAGGCGGATAGCGCGGTAAACCAAACGTGCATCTTCTTCCGTTAGCCCGGCCAATACATTACCCACTCGTCGGCGCAATGTTCCTGGGCCAGGTGTCATCGCCGCCCTCGCCAGGGGGGCTATCAGTAAGACCATGCCCAGGTTAGTATTAGCCCGCACCAGTCGCCTGGTATCTCGGATGGCGCGCAGTATAGTCTCCCCCACGGAGGAGCGGCCCGCCAGGCGTATAGCTGGGCCTATAGCCACCGCGCTGAGCAGAAAATCCTCCATGCGCATGTCGCGGAAATCGTAAAGGCGAGAGACGTTGCCCGGCTTGTTAGCACTAACCTCAATAAGACAAGCGATCTGCGCTGCCTGTACCACCTCATCTGCGGTCGGGAGGTTGTTACACTCCCGCGACATTTGGCCTGGCTGCATAGCAACTGACTCTCCAAACTAAGAATGATCCGGGTGTGCCGAAAAGCGACCTGCGGAGGGAACCTCAGTACAGATATTTCTCTCTCAGGGTTTCAGCCCCAGTGACATACAGATGATCCAGAACTGTACCGCTGGCTTCACTGAGCTTCATGACCTCTATCAGCCCCTCGTACATGCCGCCGGCTAGCCCGTCGGCGATCAATGCAGCCCCCTGTGCTGCTTCCTTGGCCACCTGGGCAAAGCCCTCTACCCGACGCACAGGGCCAAACTCCGCAAGCCGGCGGGTCAGTTCCTGACGGATCTTCTCGGTGCGACAGAGCCGGCCAGAAATCAGGATTTCGCGCGGATGCGGCACCACCACCAGTTCAGCTGCCACGCTCTTGGTCACGCCTTCCATCAGAGCCTCCCAGGCTATCTGAGCGCGTTCATCCCGCTCGGCCAGGTCGGCAAACTGCTCAGGAGAGAGTTCCGGGTGGCCAGCCATGTAAGCCGCGCCGCCGGTGAACAGGAGTTCCTTAGGGAACCTGCCAAGCAGATAAGCTAACTCACCATCCATGCTGCCCAGGGAGTAATAGCCCGGCCCGCCCGCCGTTCCTCCCAGTCCATCCACCACCTTGCCTCCATCCACGGCCATCACCGCAGTGTATGCGCCCCCTACCTCAACAAAGATGAAGGAGGTTTCCGCATAAGGGATGCCGAAGTGCCGGGCCTGGTCGTAGATGCCCAGGGCCAGGCAGCATAGCTTGTCGGCTGTGCCCATGTCCACCTTGTTGGCTTTGCGGTATTCTGGCACGGTGGGCAGATGGATCACTCCGGGGATGAAAAGAAACGGCAGTCCGCTGTCTTTCATTAAAGAGATCATTTTCCCCATTCCACCCAGCACAGGGATGCGACCCCGTTCGCGCTCATCAACCAGGGTGAAGAGGAAGCGTTCCCGATCGCCGAACTTCTCAATTGGCACCAACGGCAAGCCGTAGCCGGATGGTGCAGCGATCAGGTCCAGGGGCTTGGCATCCTGAAGTAAATCTATCAGCGTCTGGGGGTTGGCGGCAAATTCCGGAGAGGGCAGAGAGGTATCCAAGAATACCTGCCCATTTTCCAATCCACACACATCGAAACTAACAGTGCCTGGATCGATACCAACGGCTCGCACTGCCCTTTTCATCAAATTATCCTCCTTTATCTCACTCGAATAAGAGCGTTCGGAAACTCCTTCTGCTCCGAGTCGGCTACCCCGGGGGAAGTGTCTTATCGACTGGAGCAAGG
>CAZDOZ010000176.1:0-4816 GCA_964507175.1 uncultured Anaerolineae bacterium | reverse complement strand
GTTTTCTCGATATCCCAGGGCAGCGTCCAAGCTTATCGGCATCGCCATGTAATTTGTCGACAATATCGTCTTTTTGATATCCTGAGTAAGGGACAAGACTTGCACCTGTCCAGACGGGCGCCCACAAGGGTTCATCCTCATTTTTTGAGGAGATACTTCAACTCCGCACGCTGAAGCCGCAAAACGCGGAATCCTTGATTCTAGAGGATCGTCTGTGCCTTCGCTCGAGAGCCTCTTCTCCCCTGACCTGCCGAGAAATCTACCATTGGGGTGTATGGGTGTCAAGTTGGTGAACCTGCGTGGAATGCGAAGCAAATCCTGAGGGCCTGCAGGGCCCCCAGGAGCCCCCTGAACTGTCGTCGGCCTTCATCAACCCCATTGGCAAGTCGTGATTTGCTCCAAGCGTTCGGAGAAAGCCCTTGGAACGGCTGCAGGCTTTCGATTTGCTTCGGAACCCTCTGTGTTGGGAGAACGATGGGGCACCTTATCCGGGAGGGCCAACGTGCTTCAGAAATGTCTCGTATCGGGTTCGGAGGGACGTATTTGCCCGTGGGACAAATACGTCGCCCGCGTCTGGGTTGGGCCAGTTCTTGGGACGCCCTGCTGCAAGCCACGCGACCCCGCGCCCGGTTGCTTCTACTTCCGGCGGGCGATGCACCGGCAATCCGGTAAGGTCTGCCAGACGCTGGCACAACCCATCCAGTTGTGAAAGGCCGCCGCCCACGCGGATACGTTCTACTGACACACCGATATCTCTCAGCTCATCCAGGTTTGCCTGGAGCATGAACAGCACGCTCTCCGCCACGGCCACGGCGATTTGCGCTCGCGTACCGTCGCCGACCAATGTCGGTTCCGGCCCGGATTTCCACCACGGCGATCCCAGGCCGCCGACTGTGTTGATGAATACCGGCGGGTTTTCCTCGCTCTCGAACCATTTCGGAAGGTTCTGGACCACATCCGGGATGCCCCATCGTTCTGCGGCCCACGAGATGGCTGCTCCTGCGCCATTGACCGTCCCTTCGACGGTGTACTCACTCCAATCAGGGCCGCTCCCGATGATGCTGCTCAGGAGCCTTGGGTGCTGGATGAGATCCCCGCCTGTGGGGACCAGTATGAAGGCGCCCGTGCCCAGGTTCACTATGGCGGTGCCTGGGGATGGACGGCCCAAGGCGTACGCGGCGGCGTTCTGATCCCCGTTGACCGCTGTCACCTTTATCTCAGTCCCATCGATTGTGCCGTACTCCCAGGAAATCGGCTTGCACTCGGGAAGTGTCTCCCTTGGTATGCTGAAAACCTCCAGCAGCCAAGGCGACCAATCGCGTCTTGAGATGTCCCAAAGCTGGGTGCGAGACGCATTGGCGTGGTCAACCACGAAAGCGTTCCCGTCGAGCAGGCGAAACAGCAAAAAGCTCGCGAGGGGGCCAAGGGCCAGGCGCCCTTCCGACTGCGCCTGTGTCACTTCCGGAACGTGATCCAGGAGCCATCTGAGCTTGCTTGCCCCATAGTGGGGCGATAGAGGCAGGCCAGTGGTCTCCTTGATTTTGCCCTTGTACTGTTTCAGGCCTTCCAGCCACCGGGCGGCGCGTAGATCCTGCCAGCTCAGCATTGGTGCCAGCGGTGTACCAGTTTCCTTGTCCCATGCCACTACGCTGGACCGCTGAGTCGCTATCCCAGCCGATATTTTCTCGCCGCCTGCGGCGCTGTCCGGCAATACCCCTCGGATGACTTGCTCGACCGATCGAGCTATCTCCTCCGCGTCTTGCTCCACTATCTCCGGAGCGTGCCTCCAGAGTGACACCTCGACGAAAGAGGATGCCTTTAGCCTCCCATCCTCATCGAAAAGCAGGGCGCGGGTGGCGTGGGTTCCCTGATCCACGGCCAGGATTAGCAATTCTCTTTCTCCTTCAGCAGACTGCGGAGCAATGCTTCCTCGTCCTCTTGGCTGTGGACCAGGCCGTCGAGCCTGGCATAAAGCAGTCGCCGGAGCAACTCCCGGAATAACGGGCCTGGTTTCAAGCCCATTGCCTTCAGATCTTCTCCCGTGATCTCTGTGTGGACATACTGCCACTCTCGCTCGTATCGCTCGACGCGGGTACGAGCTACAGGGCTATCGGTCACCGCAGCGAAGACATACCGTGCTTCGGCGTTGGTGGTTTTTAGCAGTTCGTAAGCCCGGCTCGGAGGGGTCTCAGGAGCCTCCAGTTCCTGAGCTGCGCTGCGCAAATGCTCCAGCCCTTCCATCAGGCGTGCTGTCTCCCGACGGAGCTTGAACCTGTTGAACAACTGGGTGTGGGCTTCATGCGATAATCGGTAGGCCAGCACGCCAAAATAGAGCAATTCGACAGCGCCGGGGGGTGGTACTTGCTCTGTGCGGTCGCGCAGCGCCTGGAATTTCTCCTCGACCCAGGAGTCGTAGTGAAACTCCGGATTGAGGTACGGCAGTACCCCAAGCTCGCCCAGTCTCCGAAGAGCTTTCTCCGGCTCATGTTCTCTGAGGATAAGCTCTAGTTCGTGCCGCAGCCGCGCTCCGCTCACTCTTTCCAGCAAATCCAGGGCATTCCCGATGAGTTCCTCCGTCCGCGGTTCTATGTGGAATCCGAACCGCTGTTCGAATCTGACTGCCCTCAAGATACGGGTTGGATCGTCTATGAAGCTGAGGCTGTGGAGCACCCGGATGACGCCTTGTTCCAGGTCTCTCATGCCGCCGTAGAAATCCAGCAACTCCCCCCAGCGATCCGGATTGAGGCGCACGGCCAGGGTGTTGATGGTGAAATCTCGGCGCAACAGATCGAGCTTGATAGAACCGCTCTCCACTGTAGGCAACGCTGACGGATGTGTGTAGAACTCCGCCCTGGCAGTGGCAAAATCCAGTGATTCCAGCCCGATAGCGCTGGCGCCCACGCCGAGCGCCTTCTGCAGCTTTTCTTCGTCTGGCGGGAACCATTTGGCCGTGCCGAACCTTCCATGACTGATGACTCGTCCGCCGTATTCTTGCCGGAGACGTTTTGCCAGTGCCACTGTGTCCCCTTCGGCCACCAGGTCTACGTCAAAGTTTGGCTGGCCCAGGATCAGATCGCGTACCGATCCGCCGACAGCGTACAGGGATATTCCCATTTCCTGCGCTGCTTCTCCGGCGCGCCGGAGCAATGCCAGGAGCAGCGGCGGCCACCGTTCTTCCATGAGAGGCGCCAGGGAATGACGTCCCTCGACGCCACCCCACAGTTTTATCAGGTCGGTGCGGGTCACTATTCCCCGCACCTTCCCGGTTTCCGGTTCCACGACTGGAATCTGCCCCCAATCTGTCTCAAGCATCAGGTCTCGAACCCGTTGAACCGACTCGCCCGGGGTCACGAAAATCCGTCCGGCGCGCATGTACCGAGACACAGGGTCTGCTCCGAGGCCATGGCTCATGGCTCTGTCTATCTCCCGACGGGTCACCATGCCCACCACCTCTCCCGTGGTATCGTCGATTACAGGGAAACCTTCGTGGCCGAATCTCCGCATTTTCTCGGCGGCTTCTTTCACCGTGTCCGATGGAGAGAGGGTCCGGACCCCGTTGGACATTATCTCCGAGACAGTCACCGCCGGCCTGACGTACCTATCCAGCAGTTTCGTCAGGCGTTTCCGCACCGAATCCAGCGATGCGTTCTTCACGAGAGCGGCACTGGCGCGGGGGTGCCCGCCGCCGCCGAATTCCCTGGCGATGGCTCCAACGTCTATGTTGTCAGTACGGCTCCTGGCGACGATTTGGACGTTTCCGTCCTGGGCCACGAGGACGAACAGTGCATCTGGCTCGTAGATGGTGCGGAGTTTGTGCACCACCGTAGATATTTCTTCCACATACTTATGCACGCTGGCGACGGATATGAGGATGTGATACCCTTTGACTTCGCGTGCATCGCTCCGTTCCACCAGTTGCTGGTACAGCACCTTCTGGCTTTCTGACAGAGGGTGGAAAAGGTAGGTTCGCGCAACTTCCAGGTTGGCGTTTCTTTCCAACAGCCAGGCGGCCGCTCGTACATCCCGCGGGGTCGTAGTTGGATAGAGGAGCGATCCGGTATCCTCGTAGATTCCCAGAAGCAGGAATGTGGCCTCCAGAGGGGTTATTGGCACCTGAGCTTCGGCGATCTTTTCCACCAGCAATGTGGTGTTCGCCCCGACCCGGTCGCCGATATATTCCCATTCTTTCGGCATTCCCTCGCCAGGCCCATGATGGTCTATGACCAGGAACCTGGTGTGAGAATCCATGCCTCGGATCGAGACGGCACCCTGGGTGTCCACTAATATCGCCAGTTCCACGCGCCGTTTTGGAATGTCCCGGACGCTCACGAAGTGGAGCGAACTGCCATAAAGGGAGAGAAAGTCCCTCACATTCCGATTTACCTGCCTGGGGAGCACCGGTATGGCGTCCGGGTAGATTTTGTATGCCCCTAGCTGGGACGCTACGGCGTCGAAGTCGGCATGTTCGTGGGTCAGGATTACTTTCATGGAAGGTTTTTCTCCTGGCTATGCCATAACAAAACAGCCCAACCACGCTGGGCCGGGCCGCGCACAGATGCCCGCAGTTCGCAGGTATCACGCCGATGATCATTGTACATCAGCATTCGGGGCTGTGCAAGGGGCGATGTCTGAACTTTGGGCATGAGTTCGGACATCATCTCTCCGCCGGAACGGGTCGGCATCTCTTGGTATTTTTGTTGGTGCTCAAGGGCAGTGGGATGGACTTGCCTTGTTGGTACGCGTGCAGCATGTATTGAATCCCGGAAAGTCATACCCCTTGCACTTTGACAAAGTCTCAAAAACTCGTACCGCGGGG
>CAZDOZ010000175.1:0-4847 GCA_964507175.1 uncultured Anaerolineae bacterium | reverse complement strand
CGTGTGCCCCGTCATCGGTTCTGGCTACCGCTTGTGGAGAAATGAGAGAAAGGCTGTAAGGTATCGAGTTCAAAGGAGAAACGGATGGACACTACCGGTGATCTGTTCACAAGGAAGGTTGCGGCAGGCAGCCGCACCTATTTCTTTGACGTGAAAGAGTCTTCAGAAGGTGCAAAGTATCTGAAAATCAGCGAATCCAGAAACAAGGGAGATTCTTTCGAACGGCACAGGATTATGATCTTTGAAGAAGACATTTTTGCCTTCAATGTAGCGCTCCAGGAAGCAATAAGATTCATGTTCGAGAAGCAACGTTCCCACACATCGGGCAAGTGAGGCAAAGCGCCCTTGGGCCGGCCGTAGGGTAAACTGTCGGGTTGCCAACAGCACGGGCGCAGCGTGCTGCGCCCCTGCTTCATTGGTTCCAACAAGTCACTACTTCCGCGATTGCCGACGCTCTGCTTGCCGTGCTATACTCTTGCAGGAGACCAGCAAACGTTTTCCTGCAAGGAGCGTGACATGGATGACAGGGAAAAGCAGTACATTTTGTGTGCTGACCTCGGCGGAACCCAGATACGTGTGGCCCTTTGCTCCGCCGAGGACGGTATAGTCCGACGTACAGTAGTGCCCACCATGGCCGATAAAGGCCCTCGCAGCGTGATATCCCGGCTGGCGGCCCAGATGCGCCACGTGACAGGAGATACCCCCCTCGCAGAGATAGCGGCTGCCGGGATCGCCGCCCCCGGCCCGCTGGATCCCTGGAAAGGGATTGTGCGGGAAGCGCCGAACCTCCCAGGCTGGCGCAACGTGCCACTGGCCGACGAAATCGGCAGGATGCTCGGCGTGCCCGCGTTCCTGGGGAACGATGCCAATCTGGCGGCATTGGGCGAGCACGCTTTCGGGGCCGGCAAAGGTGTGGATGACATGATCTACATCACTGTCAGCACAGGCATCGGCGGAGGCATTATCTCCGGCGGAAGGCTTCTCCTGGGGAGCCGTGGCCTGGCCGCCGAGGTTGGACATCAGACACTGGAGGCCCACGGGGTGAGGTGCAACTGCGGCAATATCGGTTGCGTGGAAGCTTACGCGTCCGGCACTGCCATAGCCCGCCGCGCCAGGGAGATGGTCGGAACTGGACGTGAGACCCCCCTCGCAAGGCTGGACACTATCACTGGGCGCGATGTGGCTGAGGCCGCCAGGAATGGGGACGCTGTTGCCATGGAGGTGATGCAGGAGGCTGGGTTTTATCTGGGCGTGGGCATCGTCAATCTGCTGCACCTGTTCAACCCCAGCCGCATCATCCTGGGCGGCAGCGTGACCAAGTCCTGGGACTTGTTCGCCGACACCATGTGGGAGACCATCCGGAGCCGGGCACAGGCACCGTACCTGGAGGGTCTGGACATCGTCCGGGCATCGCTGGGCGATGATGCCGGCCTGATGGGCGCGATGGCATTGGTGCTGGACAGAGGGGTTCATGGAGGGATGGAATAATGCAGATAGGGATTGTCGGCCTGCCCAACAGCGGCAAGACCACCATATTCAATGCCCTCACCAGGGGTGAGGCGGAGACCACTGCATATGCATCGGGTGCCATGGAAGTCCACACGGCGGTGGTGAATGTGCCCGATTCCAGGGTGGATAGGCTTTCCGAGATATTCAAACCAAAACGCACTATCTACGCCAAGGTGCAATACAACGACATCGGAGGAGTCGCCAAAGGGATCGGTTCCAGCGGCGGCGTGAGCGGCCAACTTCTCAACCGAATGAGCCAGAACGACGCACTCCTCCTGGTGGTCAGGGCTTTCGAGGACAACCTGGTTCCCCATCCGGAGGGGAGCGTCGACCCCGTGCGCGACGTGGAGATCGTCCAGACGGAATTTCTCCTTTCGGACATGGCACTGGTGGAGAACCGGCTGAAACGGGTGGAGGAGCGTCTGAAAAAGGGAGGCGATCCAAAAGAACGTGCTGCTTACAAAGAGGAACACGATCTCCTGGAGCGGCTCCAGAGCGTCCTGGAAGAGGAAAAGCCGCTGCGTGGGATCGATTTGACCCTGGAGGAGGAAAAGCTTCTCCGGGCTTTTGGCCTGCTGACCCTGAAGCCCCTGCTGGTGGTGGTCAATGCCGGTGAAGATGGGTACCAGCTCCTTCCTGAACTGGAAGCGCTGAACCGGCAGCCGGAGACCTCAGTGATGGTGCTCCAGGGGAAAGTGGAAATGGAGCTGGCCCAGATGGAACCGGAGGAGGCAGCGGAGTTCCTGGACGCATTCGGCATACAGGAGCCAGGGTTGAACCGGGTGATCCGTCGATCCTACGGACTTCTGGGTTTGCAATCTTTCTTCACCGTGGGGGAGGATGAGGTGCGCGCGTGGACGATCCGGGAGGGAGCTACGGCAGTAGAAGCCGCCGCTGCTATCCACACCGATCTGGCCCGTGGCTTCATCCGGGCTGAGGTGATCTCCTACGACGACCTGATGTCATGCGACGGTTCCATGGCGGAAGCCCGGAAGAAAGGCCTGCTCCGGCTGGAGGGGAAGGAGTACGTGGTTCAGGATGGCGACATCGTGCACATCCGGTTCCACGTGTGAGAGGCGAAGCCATGACGACGGAGAGGCAGAGGCTCGGCGCAGCGGGTGAAGACGCCGCGGCCCGGCACCTGGAAGCGCTGGGATACCGGATCCTGGAACGCAATGTCCACCTCTCCCGCTACGGCGAGATAGATATCGTGGCTACGGAAGGGGAAGTGCTGGTGCTGGTGGAAGTCCGCACCAGGCGAGGCGAGCGGCTGGGGACACCGGAGGAGTCGGTTGGGCCGACGAAGAAAAGAAAACTCCTGTTGCTCGGGCAGATGTACGTGCAGCAACAGAGGTGGGAAGGGCCATGGCGGATAGATTTTGTCGCCGTTCGCCTCTGGCCCGACGGCCGGGCGAAGGATATACGCCTTTACCGGAACGCAGTCGTGATGGAGCAGTTTGGGGTGTAGGAATGTAGGTGAGGTAATTTCACCCTATTCTACCCGTAGCTGTTCAGCCCTGAACAAATCGAGCGCAGATACCGCAAATAAACCAGAAAAGATCAGCACCTATCAGCGTTCTATTGCTGGGGAGGCTGAGTAGTAACTTTTATCCACACTCTCCCAGCGCCAGTGATATCTCCTCACGGGCCCAGGGGTCACGCTCGGCGTCGAGGTGATTTTTCAGTGCTTCACATCCATCGTCATTGCCTATACGCCCGAGCGCCCATGCTGCATGCCCTCGGATCAGCGGTTCGGCATCGTTCAGAGCCTTCTCCAACGCTGGGACCGCCTCCGGCGATCCCCAGTTGCCCAGCGCTACAGCCACGTTCCGCAGGAAGCCACGGCGTTTTGCCCTCTTCACCGGACTCCTCCGGAACCGCCTGCGGAATTCGTCCTCATCCATTTGCATCAACTCCAGAAGTTCCGGCTCCTCCAGGCCTGGACGCGGGGCAAAAGCTTTCTCTTTGCTCTCCGCTGCGAACTTTCTGTTCCAGGGACATACCTCCTGGCAGATGTCACACCCAAATATCCGGTTCCCGATGAGCGGGCGCATCTCTCTCGGGATGGGTCCTCTCAGTTCTATCGTGAGGTAAGAGATGCAACGGCGGGCGTCCAGGACGTACGGGGCTACCAGCGCTCCAGTCGGACATGCATCCACGCAACGGGTGCAGCCTCCGCATGTGCCGTTATCGTTATCTACCAGTGCTTCCAGGCCGCCTTCAAGAGCGATATCGGGATCCGGCTCTAGTTGAATCGGGAGCAGAAGCTCTCCGAGAAAAACCCACGAGCCAAAGCGTCGGTTGATCAGGCATGTGTTCTTGCCAATGAAGCCGAGGCCAGCCCTGGCAGCGAGTTCCCGTTCCAGGATAGGGCCGGTGTCCACATAGGCACGGCCTGCCAGTGTGGCCCCTACTTCCTCTCCCAACCAGCGCAAGAGGCGTAACAAGCGTTTTTTCATCAGTTCGTGGTAGTCGTCGCCCCAGGCATAGCGGCTGATTACCCCCCGATCTGGAGGCACTTGAAGCGTGTCCCTCCTCCTGGGATGGTAGTAGTTCATGGTCACTATCACGATACTCTGAACGTCAGGCAGGAGAGAGCGGAGATCCTCCCGTTCCCGCTGACGATTGGGCAGGTAGGACATCTCGCCAGCGTACCCAGAAGATACCCACCTGGCGAAGAGATCAGAAGAAAGCATCGGGGCAGGGTCGAGTATCGCCGTCTGGTCGAACCCGAGAGAGAATGCCTGTTCTTTGAGTTTCTTCGACAGAGACGCTTTCACCGTTGTCCCTCGATGCCTCCTCAAGAAATGCAGCGAAACAGGCTGCCTGCAGGATTAAGTGCCCGGTGGGTCGTGGCTTTCGACATTCTATCATAGCATACATCCGATTTTGGACTTTTGACAATCAGGCTACCCTGCTGGGCTGGGTTCTTCGCCTTGAAGGCAGGAAAGAAAGAATGGTACATCTTGTGGCCAGGCCTCGTCCGACCACAAGATGTACCCTTTCCTCCCAGTCATGTACCAGGCGTGAAGGCCCAGAAAGCTCCGTTTCCGCTTTGTCAAAAGTCCATCCCGATTGAAAGTGCTGTTTTTCTGACTAGAGAGTGTCTGGAAGCCGGCATCGCTTTATCCTCATGCAGGGTGGCAGGCCGCAATTTCATCCTCCGCGGCACCGGACAGACACGGACCTGTCCCTGGGATTCAGACATGAGCTTGAACATGGTGAGTAGCGGTGCACCGTGAGCAAGGCAACGTTCGGCCGGTACGGGCGGAGCATGTGTTGAATCTCGGAAACTCATACAGCGGGGAAGGGTGAACTGCCTTGGGACAGTCTGCTCT
>CAZDOZ010000174.1:0-4863 GCA_964507175.1 uncultured Anaerolineae bacterium | reverse complement strand
GAGAATTGATTTGGATGCGGTTATCAAAGTCGGCGGGAGCTTAAGCCGAGGGAAAACCCTGGAACCACTATGCAAAAAGATAGGGGAACTGGGCCAACAATATCATCTATTGGTGGTGCCCGGCGGTGGCGACTTCGCCGACGCAGTGCGTGTTCACTATCAGCGTTATCGCCTCGGCGAGACGACGGCACACCAGATGGCTATCCTGGCTATGGATCAATATGGCTACATGCTCTCCGACCTTATACCTGGTAGCGTCCCCGCAAGCGGTCTGACGCTCGCGCGCCAGGCAGTCGCTGCTGGTCGAGTGCCAGTGTTGATCCCTTCTAACCTGCTTTGGCAGGCTGACCCATTGCCTCATAGTTGGGCAGTGACTTCCGACTCTATCGCCGCCTGGGTGGCAGACCTAGTTGCATCACCTATGCTACTTTTGCTCAAAGATGTGGATGGTCTCTACAGTACCGATCCTCGAATCTCTGCAGCAGAGCGTGATGCAATGTTTTTGGAAGAAATTACTTTGTCGCAACTGTCCAAATGTGAAGGGGTTGATCGGTATCTTGCTCGCCTCCTGAGAGAGATTGAGCTGGATGTCTGGATCATCAATGGGGAATGTCCAGAGCGGCTGTTTGAGCTTCTGAGCGTGGGGCATACGAAGGGGACGCACCTGCGGCGATGAGCGCCTTCAGCCGTTCTACTTTTTTGCTGTCTACCCGGCCGTTGACACGATCCCCTCGGCAGGCTGCTGTTCGCACGCCGACGATGTCAGCGCCTAATCTACTCACTTTTGGCATCTCCGCCTCGCTCAGGGAACCAGCCAGGGCGCAGAGGAGGTGAGCATCATGGCATCGCCGCACGAAGTCCCGCAGTTGGTTTTCGTCCAGCAGTGTCAGGAGGTTGCCTTCCCCCTTGCGGGCCGTGTCTAGCATGCAGCCATCCACCCCAGACTCTATGGCAACTTCTGGCAAGACCAGGGGCGGAAGCGCTCCAACCTTGTAGGCGTCGGCATAAGCAGTAGCGATCACTTTGATTCGTGGATCGTAGGCTCGTACCGCCCGGCATGCTTCTTGCAGGAGAGAGACAGCATCGGTTTCGCGGCTTACTCCAAACAGGCCTATTTTCACGTAGTCAACCCCGCAGGTGGCAACACCCAGACTGGCCAGAGCCACAGTACCCGGCAGGTTGGGCACGTCACCAACGGCGGCGCTCACCGGCAGTGAACCAGGGGTTTTTTCTCTCACAAGTCGGATAACGTAAGGGAAATTAGCTCCCAAAGACCCTTCGCGAGGGTTTTTGACATCAATGATGTCTGCACCACCCTCGACGGCAGCCTCGACCTCCATTTCGCTTGTAACGCTGACCAGTAGTTGCATCGTGCATCCTCTCTTTCCGGCACTCGAGGTGCTGGTTGTCTATGATGGAATCCAATTCAATTGTACTCTCATGGCATAGTCAGCGCAAAAATGGTGAGCGTTAGCTTATATACGAGGCATCCCCTCGGGAAATCTGAGGGGAGCGCTGAGCGGGCGAATGATGGGTTCTCCGTGAAAATATCAATCACCACGGGAACCTGCGGAAGAGCCGGAAAGTAGAAGCACTCAGCAGGATGAGGTCAAATCGGCCAATTCCTTGAAGTTGTCCCAGAGGATTTGTGAGGGCTGCACGCCCTTCGCTGCAGCGAAGCGGGAGACAAGATAGCCGTTTACCTCGAGGATGATTGTCCCACGGTAGCCTGCCTCGATAAGCTGGCGCAGGCGCTGCTTGTAGGGAACGTTGCCAAAGACGAGTGGCGAATGATCCCTACCGTCAGGAGAGATATCGTGGACGTGGACATGCTTCACAAGAGGGATAAAGCCGGGCGGGACAGCCTCCGCCCCATTACGAGCGTCATGGCCCAGATCCCAGCAGATGCCAACACCTGCCGCACGCACGGCAGAGACGATTTCCACCAGTTCGGCTTTGTTGTCCCCGATTTTGTTTACGCTCTCATCCCTGACCAAGAGCTCAAGGGAAGGACGCAGACTTGGAAACTCTTCCGCGATCCAGGTCAGAAAGGCCACTGTGTCACGACGCAGATCCTCGCGAGGGCGATCTCCTTTCGCCCCGTGGACGACCAGGATAGCAGGGCTTGTTTCCTTTTTGGCGAGGCGGGCGGCATAATCGATAGCTGGGCGGTAGATATGTTCGATCTCGCCTCTCCTGGCCCCAGAGAAGCCAGCGGATTTATAGGGACCCTTGAAAGGGGCGTGGAAAGTGAGCCGAAACCCAAGTCGACGACATTCCTCGATCAAAGGCTCTATCTTGGGCCAGTCGGGGGAAGAAAGGTCCAGTCTGAATTCCAGAACGCTCAAACCGGCCTCCCTCAGAGGGAGCAGGAACTCCTCGGCTGTGCCATTTCCCAGCCATCTAGGGTGCATATTGAGTCCAAGTTGTGGCCTATCCTTTTCCTCTGTAATGGTCATTTTTCCTCTTTGCGGACCTGGATGGGACAAACCGGGTGGCATTCAGATGTAGTCCACTTACCCATACGAAATCATTGACTACCCAGGTGCTCACCGCCAGGCCCGTCCAATCTATCTCTCAGATACCGTTCCCACCGTCATACCGTGTCATCGGCCTCCCCGCTGGCAGGTGAACTATCAGGTCCCCAGGATTTGCTCGGAAAGCTTGGCTTCACATAACCTTTGCCCTGGAGCATGGTCGTACCTATCACCAGCCTGTAGTATTGGTCATTGACGCTTTCCAGCTTGCCTTTGGCTTCTATTTCCTCGCCGTCATCCACAACGTCGCGGAAGAGCCCTTCATAGGAGACGATCTCCTTCAGTAGAGGCGCGGCCTGATGCGCCTCCTCCCCGCCCTCAATTACTCTCACATTTTTCACTTTGTATATAGCCGGTGTGAATATTGATTCGCTGGCATCCGTGGTCACAGCCTCTATCGTTGCCTCTCCTCTTTCCCTGTACACTCTATCCCCGTAATTTTCTCGTATCTCCTCATCTTTTCTCGTGGAATGTATGGAGAAGTATCGGCCCTCAAAAAAGCCATAATTCCACCTCCTGCTGGCGAGATAGCAGGCTTCTTGATAGCTCAAGGGGAAATGCCCAGACACAGAAGTACACCAATCCTCAAGCGTCTTCCCTGACACGGATCGAATTCTAGCCGACTTTCTTTCTTTCAACGCCGCCTTGACTTTCATGGCATTCTCCAGGCCGTACACGAGCAAGTCGATGTCTGAGAATTCAGGGCTATGTATGCCAATGAGGATGGAGCCGGTTATACCGAAATCTTCCTTTTGAAGCCCAGTGCAGGCTGTTACCTCGTCCACGAAAGCACATACTTCCTCCTCAAGGGAGTCACGCGGTGCCTCAAGAATCTCTCTCAGCCGCTCCTCGGGGAGGTAATATTTTTTGATATAAGCCCGGGGAATCATCGAGAATTTTATGCCTCTGACTGGGCAGTAGTGAACGTATTGAGGGTAGTCTTGTTCCAGGTGAGCAATTCCATCAGCCACCTTGTTGACGTGATAATATTCTAGTTCTCTGCGATATGAGGTTCCTTTGCTTTTCCATTTGCCCACCGGAGCAGGGGAGTACTTAAGGTAGGCAGTATACTTGTCCGGCGGGTGCAAATAACCAGTAACGCAGAAGAACATACCTTCCCTTGTTTCGATGAAGTCCCTATCCTTTGGCTTCCTCCTACCCATGTATCATCTCCATGCCTGGCTCCCTTGTCCTCTCATAACATTTTCTGCCGGTCGAGAGTCCTGCCCATAGAAACGCTAAGAAAGCAATCAAGGCGAGCTTGCTTATGCCCTTTCCTCACACTCCCTCAGGGATCTGGACACCTTTCTGGCTATCAAGGCCGCGAAGGCTCCGGCGCCAAAGCCGTTATCAATGTTAACCACGCAAAGCCCCGGTGAGCAACTCTGGAGCATAGCCGTCAGCGCTCCTACGCCTCCCGCTCCGAGGCCATATCCTACCGAGGTCGGCACACCAATGACGGGGACATCAATCAGGCTGGCAATCACCGAGGGGAGAGCGCCCTCCATCCCCGCTACCACCACGATGGCGTCCACGTTTTCCTCTACCATTTTCTTGAGAGGTTTTATGTGCCTATGGAAGCTGGCGATCCCGACGTCATAGGAGGTTAGGACGTCACAACCCATTTCCTCAGCAATGACTCTGGCCTCCTCCGCCACTGCGACATCGGAGTTGCCAGCAGTCATGATGCCGATCTTTCGGCCTAGGTTAGGAGGTTGGAAGTCTCGCCTCCGCACCACGACTAACCGTGCTTTCTCGTTCGCCCGGAGCTCGTATTTGCCAGAGAAAGCCTCTTGCAAGGCTTCCATCTGCTCCTCGGAAACTCTGCTTATGATGGCCCGCCCCTCGCGCTCTAAAAAAGCAGAAGCGATTTCCACCACTTTGGCAGTAGCTTTGTCCTCACTCCAGATCACCTCGGGGATCCCTGCCCGGATCTCCCTACGAATGTCCAGGGTCGCATCCTCGATTTCCTCCATCGTGCTTATCCGCAGCAGCTTTTCGGCATCCTCGATGGAAATCTCTCCTCTAAGAAGCCTTTCCAAGATTGCTCTCATGAAAACCTCCGGCCTTTCAGAATCTCGTCCATGTCACCCAAGCAATGACCTCCCAGATTGGATGCGGTCTAATATAGCTTAACTTTTTAGCCTTGTCAACAATTGCTGCCTCTGGCGGTTGCACGCCATACATAACCAGAAGCAACAGGCGGAGCAGTTCAACGGCCTCGACGGTTTGCGGTAATTACTGTAGTATTGTGAGATTTCATAATTCGCGAGTAACTGTTCAGGCCGGTGTGGCTCTTTTGATGCAAGCCTTTCTCACCGCAGAG
>CAZDOZ010000173.1:2021-4866 GCA_964507175.1 uncultured Anaerolineae bacterium | reverse complement strand
ACTCACGAAGGCTGCTTGTCGCCGCCGCCGAATTGCGATAAAATACGAGCAAGCCTCATAAACGCACGCCGGAGGAAGTCCATGCCAGCACCAGCAGCGATAGCAGGTATCCTGAAAGACCTCACCATCGACGTGGCCGCCATTCCTTTCCAACGCCCGCTGGAGTGGTACCTCGAGTCCGGAGAGGCTCTATCTGGATCTTGGGAAGGCTGCTTTTGGCCCTCGTCCACTCACCGATTCTTCGGGCATCGTTTGATTCGGCAGCGCCAGGATGTGCCGGCGCAATGCCGTCAGGGAGTCACATAATAAAATCACGAGGAGGCCATTATGTCTAGCGAAGCAATGTTGACGGAGGAAGAGAAAGCACTCCGTGAAAGGATGCAGGATTTTGTGAAGTCCGTGCCGAGGCAGCTCTTGCTCGACATGGATGCCGACAAAGTGATGTACCCGCGGGAGTTCCTGGAGGAAGCGGGCAGGCGCGGCCTGCTGGGTCTGCGTTTCGACCCGAAATGGGGCGGTGGGGGAATGTCGTGGACTTCGGAACTGGTGGCGCTGGAGGAGGCAGGCGTGCTGGGGACAGCGCTGGCGTGCCTCTACTCGCTGGTTTCCATCGTAGGCGAAGCAATCCACGTCTTTGGCACCGACGAGCAAAAAGAAAAGTACCTGAAGCCGATGACTGCCGGGGAGCTCACTGTGGCGGAAGGACTAACGGAGCCCCGAGGTGGATCGGATTTCTTCGCCGCCACCACCAGGGCCCGCCGAGAAGGAGATGTGTTCTACGTCAGCGGCCAGAAGCGGTTCATAGTAGGGGCGGAGGGCGCCGACCTCTTCCTGATCTACGGCAAGGTCGAGGGGATCGAGGATCCAAAAAAAGCGATGACGGCATTCTTGATCGAGCGGGGACCTGGGGTGGAAGTCCACCATGTTTATGGGCTGATGGGCACGCGTGGCGGCGGCACTGGCAGAATCGTCTTCAAGAATGCACCAGTTCCCATCTCCAACGTTCTGGGCGGCGAGGCGGGCATCGGCAACGGCACGAGGGTATTCCACCAGATGATGATCCCGGAGCGGATGACCTCAGCGGGTGGCGCCGTGGGGATGGGGCGTGCGGCGCTCGAGGTGGCCGCAAAGTACGCCGATCGCCGCTACGCTTTCGGGAGGAAGATCCGCCGGTTCGAGGCGGTTAGCTTCAAGATTGCCGACAGCCTTGCGCTGCTGGACGCTGCCAGGGCGCTGAACCATGCCGTCGGCGTGGCGATAGACAGCGGCACCGTACCTCCAGGCAAGGTGAGGCGGCTCGTCTCCGAGGCGAAAAAGTTCTCGACGGAGGCAGCATGGGATGTGGTGAACCACGCTATGCAGGTCCTCGGCGGGATTGGGTACACCAACGTATTCCCGGTGGAACGGATGCTACGGGATGTGCGGCTCATCACCATCTGGACCGGCACCAACGAGATCATGAACCTGGTGATCCAGCACGAGTTCTACAAGGAATTCCTCTCTGCGCCGCTGAAAGGCAGGGACATCGAGGACGACGCCGCGGAGGCAGACGCTGTAGAGGAAAAAGAGTACAACGAACCGGAAAAGGCGTAGGGACGACTGGCCGATCATCCCTACTCAGGTTGATGTCTTGCGGAACGGGCGATGGTCTGGAAGAGATCAGGCCTTGCCCGCTCCGTTTTTGCGTTTAGGAAGGCGTTAGGGGGATAATAGGCGGGAGCGACGGGATGTGAGGTGGTGATGAGTCAAGCGAAAAAGATTTTGATCCCTGTCCTGGTCTGCATCGCGATTTCTGTGACGGCAGTGCTTGCATTCGGGGCTGGGGACGGCGTTGGCTCTGTGGATGGCCGCGTTATCAATAGCACCACAGGGCGCTCGGCCGCAGGGTTGGAGGTCAACCTGTTATCCTTCGATCCGGTCAGCGGGATGCGCGGAGATGTCTACACTGCCACCACTGACGCCGACGGTAGTTTCCTGTTCGACAGCGTGAGAATCGTGCCCCAGGCGAAATACGTTGCTGTGGCGAAGTACGAGAATGTGGTGTATTACAGCAACGCGGGCGTCTTTTCAAGTACGAACCGACTATCGTTACCGTTTAGGGTTTTCGATCCGACCACGGATCCGAGCAGCGTAGAAGTCTCCCAGGCAATCTGGACAGTGAATTTTGGCCGACAGGATCTCGTGATTGGGGAGATGTACATTTTCTCCAACACGACCAACAGGACGTATATCGGCAATAGCAGAGGCAAGGCAGTCCTGCTGTTCAGGCTGCCGGCGGGCGCGTCAGGTGTGAAATTCCGGGAAGGAAAGATCGGAAAACGGTTCCGGAAGTTGGACGCCGAGACTTATGCCGATACACTTCCGCTTGTGCCGGGGAAGTTCTCCAGGGAGGTTACGCTGAAATACACGATGCCATACACAGGGAGGAAAGCTTCCCTTTCCCATCCCATCCTGTACCCTGTCGATAGCCTGGACGTGATGGTGGAGGATATCGGCGAGAGCGCGTGGCTCGACATTCCGACGAAGGGAAGCCGGAAAACTCTCCAGGGTGCCGATTACATAGCCTTCACCTCTGACACCGTACCCAAAGGGGAGGAAGTGCGGTTGGAGCTACGGAAGTTGCCGGGGCTACCAGAGAAGCCGCTACCGTGGTGGGCGTATGCCGGGATGTTGATCTTTGGGAGCGCGCTGGGCATTGGTGCGGCATTCGTCACGCGTGGCCGGTTGAGGAGTTGACGCGGGTGCATAGGGGATTTGGACGGAAATTTGACGTAGGGCCGTTGGTAGGGGCGCAGCATGCTGCGTCCGTACCAACGGCATTCCTATCGTTTGCGTCGCAACCAAC
>CAZDOZ010000173.1:0-1921 GCA_964507175.1 uncultured Anaerolineae bacterium | reverse complement strand
CGTCGCAACCAACCATGCCCCGATCGGCCGCCTCCTCGTCAACAGCATCTCCGCCGACCGCACCCACATCAACCGCAGACGATCCGCTGATACAGGTTCGCGGGCTGACCAAGCGGTTCGGCAGGGTGTACGCGCTCAAGGGCGTGGACCTGGACGTGGCCGCTGGGGAGCGGGTGGTGATTTTCGGACCCAACGGCGCCGGCAAGACGACTCTTCTCCGGATCATGGCAACCCTGAGCCGCCCAACGTCGGGGCAGGTGTTGCTGGCGAGCCACGACCTCGCCAGAGCCGCAGACTCCGCCCGCAGGCACATCGGGTTCGTCACGCACCAGCCGCTTCTGTATGATTCCCTGACGGCGCGGGAGAACCTGATTTTCTACGGTGGGCTTTACTCCGTGCTGGATGCTCCAGCCCGCGCCGATCACCTCCTGCAGATGGTGAGGCTGTACCGGCGCAGGCGCGACCTGGTGCGCACTTTTTCCCGCGGCATGGTGCAGCGGCTCGCCATTGCCAGGGCACTGATGCACGATCCGGCAATCCTGCTCCTGGACGAGCCGGACACGGGGCTGGATCCTCAGGCGGCGGAGGAGCTCTTCCCGATGCTCTGGGAATCCGGAGAAAAACGGAGGACGGTGGTGATGACCACCCATCATCTCGACCTGGGGCTTGCGTGGGCACACCGTTTTGCGATACTCTACGGGGGGCGGATCGTGCACAGCGGGAACTCGACGGGGCTCTCTCCCAGCGATCTGCGATCCATTTACAGAGAGCACACCGGGGGCGAATCTTGATCCGGCGCATCTGGGCGATCCTCTGGAAGGACATCCGCTCCGAGTGGCGGAGCAAGGAGTTCTTCAGCGCGATGTTCGTTTTCGCCGCGCTGGTGGTTCTCGTGTTCAATTTCGCTTTCGAGCTTCGCATCGAGAACGGTAAGGCCGTGGCTCCGGGCGTGATGTGGGTGGCATTCTCATTTGCCGGAGAGTTGGGGCTGAGCAGGTCTTTCGCACTGGAGAAGGAAAAGGGGTGCATTGCCGGGCTTCTGCTCTCCCCGGGAGACCGCAGCGCCATCTACCTGGCGAAAGCGCTGGGGAACCTGCTGTTCATGCTGGTTTCGGAAGCGTTCCTGCTGCCCATGATGATGGCTCTTTTCGACGTAAACCTGATTAGCCCGGCGGTGTTGCTGGTAGTGCTGGCGGGGACTTTCGGGTTCGTGGTCGTCGGGACGCTGATATCAGCGATGGCGGTGAACACCAGGGCACGGGAGGTGATGCTGCCTGTGCTGCTCTTTCCGGCGGTGTTGCCGGTGCTGATCTCCGCAGTGCGGCTGACGGCCGGGACGCTGGATGGGCTCTCGGCGGCAGAGCTGGCGAACTGGTGGCGGATTTTGCTGGCCTACGATGCGTTTTTCGCCATCCTGTCAGTGCTGGCGTTCGATTTCGTGATAGAAGAATGAGCGAATAAGCGAATGAGCGAATCAACGAATGGCCCCCACCCATCCCAACCCCTCCCTCTCCCAGCGCTGGGAGAGGGAGGGGCAGCGCCGGGGAGTTTGCTCTGCTTTCTGACGTCAAGGACAGACCAAAGGGCGTGGACATGACGCAATTTGCAAACTTTGAGGCGCAAGCTTGCTGTGGCGCCCCTCTTCCCTCTCCTGTTCGAACGGGAGAGGGAAGAGGGGAAAGCCGCCGCAGGCGGCCGGGGTGATGGGTGAGGGCCAATGAGACAACGAAATTATTGAAAGCCGACGCTCAACTACCGCTGATTCGCTGGTTCGCTGATTCGTTTGATCCGTCATTGGAGGAAGATTTGAAACGCTCGACAACCATTTTTCTGGACGTGCTGGCAGCGTTGCTGGTGCTGGCGGCGCTGTACATGGCACTGGTGTACGCTCCGGAGGCGGTGAATTTGCCCACGGAGACGG
>CAZDOZ010000172.1:0-4908 GCA_964507175.1 uncultured Anaerolineae bacterium | reverse complement strand
AAATGGAGATTGAGAGCAAAAAGGAGGGAACAATGATAGTCGTGATGAAACAGAACGCTTCTCAGGAGGAAATAGATTCAGTCGTGAGACGGATCGAGAAACTGGGGATGCAAGCACATCTCTCCAACGGCGAGGAACGCACCATCATCGGCGTCGTGGGGAGAACACAGCCGGTGGATCGGTACGGATTCGAGATGATGAGCGGTGTCGAGAAAACCGTGCCGATCCTGGCGCCTTTCAAGATCGCCAGCAGGGACTTCCAGCAGGAGAACACAATCATCAAGCTGAACGGGGTGAAAATCGGTGGGCCCGAAGTGGTCATCATAGCAGGGCCTTGCTCCGTCGAGAGCAGAGAACAACTCCTGGAAACTGCCCACGCGGTCAAAGAGGCAGGCGCTGTCATACTCCGTGGTGGGGCGTTCAAACCTCGAACATCTCCGTATTCATTCAGGGGCCTCGGACTCAAGGGGCTGGAACTGCTGGCGGAGGCAAGGGAGGAAACCGGGCTTTACGTCATCACCGAGGTCCTTTCGGCAGACAAAGTCTCCCTGGTGTCAGAGTACGCCGACATCCTCCAGATCGGTGCCAGGAACATGCAGAACTTCGCTCTTCTGGAAGCGGCTGGGAGGACGAACAAGCCAGTCATGCTCAAGCGGGGGATGATGGCGACAATGCACGAGCTCCTCATGTCCGCCGAGTACATCCTTTCTCAGGGGAACCGCCGGGTGATGCTGTGCGAGCGGGGGATACGCACTTTCGAACAGTACACCAGGAACACTTTCGATATCAACGCCATCCCGGCATTGAAACAGATGACCCACCTCCCCATCATCGCCGACCCCAGCCACGGCACGGGGAAATGGGAACTGGTGGCCCCCATCGCCAGGGCTGCCATAGCTGCCGGTGCCGACGGGATCATCGTGGAGGTGCATCCACATCCTGCCGAGGCCCTCTCCGACGGAGCACAGTCCCTCAAGCCGGAGAAGTTCGCCCAACTTGTGAGCGAAGTCCGGACGATAGCTGAAGCAATTGGGCGGAGCACCTGGCAATGAAGCCTCTTGCAAAGAGCACCATAGCGGTAGTCGGACTGGGCCTGATGGGTTCTTCCATGGCGTGGAAGCTACGCGCTGATGAGGCCGCGGGGCGGGTGTGGGGTGTCGCCCACAGGCAGGAGACCGGCCGCAAGGCGCTAGAACGCGGCATTGTGGACGCCGTCGTCTCCTGGGAAGATGCACTCCCTGCCGACGTGATGGTGCTGGCGACGCCAGTTCGCGTCATCGTGGAGCAGATACGCTCCCTGTCCACGGCCCCCCGACGCCCGCGGCTGGTCGTGGATCTGGGGAGCACCAAGCGGGAGATCGTCCGGGCTATGGATGCCCTGCCAAAAGGCACGCTGGCCGTGGGTGGACACCCCATGTGTGGCAAGGAGACATCCGGCATAGATGCTGCAGATCCGGAGCTTTACCAGGGGTGCCGTTTCGTGGTGGTCCCGACGCGTCGGAGCACGCCGGACGCTGTGGATTGGGTACGCAGCCTGGCCCGCGCGCTGGGCGCCAACCCTGTGGAGATGGAAGCGGGCAGGCACGATTCCCTGGTGGCTGCCATAAGCCACCTGCCCTACCTGGCCTCGGCTGCGCTGATGAGCACCGTGGACACCCTGGCCCATGACGACGATGCCGCGCTGGATCTGGCGGCCGGGGGCTTTCGGGATACATCTCGGTTGGCTGCCAGCAATGTCACCATGATGCTGGACATCCTGACGACCAACCGAGACGCTGTGCTGAAGATGGTGGGGTCATACCGGGAGCACCTGGACGCCCTGTCGGATGCGCTGGCCTCGGGGGACGAAGGCCGCCTCGCCGACGCGCTGGAACGAATACGCCAGGCCCGGATATCGTGGGAGGAGAGAAAAGTGCAGGAGGGATCATGGAATTGAGAATCAGACCCGGAAATGCCCTTCGGGGCGAAACAACCGTCCCGGGGGATAAGTCCATATCCCATCGCGCTGTGATGCTAGGCGCCCTGGCAAAAGGGGCCTCCCGCGTGGTGAGGTTCCTTCCAGGGGGTGACCCCATGGCAACGGTGTCCGTGGTACGCGGGCTTGGGGTGGACATAGAGCAACTCGGCTCAACGGAGCTGGTGATCCACGGGCGTGGCCTGCGCGGCTTGAAGGAGCCGGAGGACGTGTTGAGCTGCGTCAATTCCGGCACCACAGCACGGCTCGTCTCCGGCATTCTGGCCGGGCAGGACTTCCTGAGCGTGCTCACCGGAAGCCCACAGCTCCGGCAACGGCCCATGGGCCGAATAGTGCGCCCGCTGACGGCTATGGGGGCCAGGATATGGGGCCGCGATGGCGGCAGACTCCTTCCTCTGGCGATTCATGGGGGCAACCTCCACGCGATGGAGTACACGCTGCCAGTGGCCAGCGCTCAGGTGAAGTCCGCCGTCCTTCTGGCAGGGCTGTTTGCAGACGGGGAGACCATAGTGCGCCAGCCCGGCCCCGCCAGGGACCACACCGAGCGTCTCCTGGAAGCCATGGGGGCGGACATCCGGGCCGAAGGGCTCGATGTGAGGCTCATGCCACCGCCGGACGACCTGCGCCCGTTCGATGTGACGGTTCCCGGCGATTTCTCGTCCGCGGCGTTCCTGCTGGTGGCAGCGCTGCTGGTTCCCGGTTCAGAGGTGGTGATCCGGCACGTGGGCGTCAACCCGACACGCACCGGCCTGCTGGATGTCTTGATGGAGATGGGGGCGGACGTGTCTTTGCAGGAAGAACGCGTCGTGGGCGGGGAGCCGGTGGCCGACTTACTGGTGCGGCGGTCGCATCTGTCCGCCGGGAAGGTGGCGGGAGATCGGGTGGTCAGGATGATAGACGAGTTCCCGGTTTTCGCCATCGCCGCGACCCAGGCGGACGGCGTCACGGAGGTGCGGGATGCGGCGGAGCTTCGGGTGAAGGAGACGGATCGGATAGCGACTGTAGCTTTGGAGTTGCGAAAGCTGGGGGCCCAAGTCGAGGAAATGCCGGACGGATTCCGGATCGAGGGACCGACATGCCTGAAGGGCACGACGTTGGACAGCCACGGAGATCACCGCCTGGCGATGGCTCTGGCGGTGGCCGGACTCCTGACCGAAGGGGAAACGACGGTGCTCGGTGCGGAATGCATCGGGGATTCGTACCCAGGCTTCGTAGAGACGCTTCGAGCGCTGGGTGCTATGGTCAGTGGGTAACTCCCCCTGCCGGCGCACAAAGGCAGGCCTGCGTGTTTTCTCGATATCCCAGGGAACACGCCCGCCTGCCTTTGCGATGTGACACAATCCTCATGCAGAGCCCACTTTGAAGCCGGATTTGTCCCCGCGATGCAAGAACCAGGCGACTGCGTCGGCCAGGGATCGACGGACCGAACGAGGTGAAAATCCCAGCTCACGGCGTGCCTTTTCGTTGCTTACTTCCGAGTTGCTCGAGAGTACCTTTATGGAGTAATCCGTGAACAGGGGGGTGGCCCCGCTCAGCCGGTGGTACAACACGGCGATTTTCCCTGCCAGGCGAGACAGCCATGTCGGCAACCTGAACGAAGGTGCCTTTACACCGCTTGCCTCCTCCAGGACTGAAAGCATCTCCCGGACGGTGATGCGTTCTCCGGAGAGGATGTAGCTTTGGCCTCGCCTGCCGTACCGGTACGCCAGGATTATGCCGTCCGCCACGTCTCTGACGTCTACGAAGTCATAAGCGCCGTCCACATAGGCTCCCAGCTTACGCTTCAAGAACCTCAGGATCATCGTGCCCATCTCTGACAGCTTGTAGTCATAGGGCCCTATGACGCCGGTCGGGCAGACGACTACGGCATTCAGCCCTTCTTCCACAGCCTCCAGAACTTCCAGGGTGGCCATCGCTTTGGTTCTGGCATAGTAACCCAGGACGTTATCTGGGTCGAAAGGGGCGCTTTCGTCGATGATGGTACCTTTTGGCGGCTCACGCAAGGCGTGTATGGAGCTAACATAAACCAGACGTTTTACCCCGGTTCTGAAACAGGCCTCTATTACATTCCTGGTGCCTTCCACGTTGACCTGGTACAGCCGCTCGTCAATGCCCGGGAGTATGGAAATCATACCTGCCAGGTGGAAGACAGCATCGGCGCCCTGGAAAGCCATCACCAGAGACCCTACATCTCTCACGTCACCGGGAACTATCTCCACCGGCAATCCTTCAATGGGAGACGCATCCTCGAATGGCGGCACAACCGCCCGGACGCTTACTCCCTCCTCGACAAGTCTCCTCACGAGCACATTTCCGATGTGCCCGGTGGCTCCTGTAACTACAATCATGTCAAATCCTCTGGTACGATCACCTGTAGCCTAGTTCTTCTTTCAATTCTTCGCTCATCATGTCCGGCGACCAGATCGGCAGCCAGACGAGATCGACATTGACCTCATCCAGGTCGTCGGGGAAGTAATCGAGAAGCGTTTGTTTTACGGCGGCGACCAACGCGGGGCCGAGCGGGCAGGCCGGAGTAGTCAGTGTCATCTTGATATAAACCGACCTATCCCCCGGCACAATGTCGTAGATCAGGCCGAGATCGACGAGGTTGTATCCCAGTTCCGGATCTACCACTTTCTTCAAGACCTCTTTGATTTGCTCTACACTAAGCATGGACTCAAATAACCTCCAAGTTTGTTCAATTTGGGTGCGTTCTATCTGAAACGGATGTCTGGCTGATAGCACATCGTTCCCCCTGTAAATCCCGCATCCGGTCCACAGTCAATTCATTTGAGTTGACGTTCGGACAAGAGTTTGGATATGGCGCGTAGCGGGAGGCAGTGCTTCCTCCGCTACCCGGAGAAATTGGTGGCGCTCAAAAGCAGTGGGATGGACGGGCGCAGCATGCTGCGCCCGTACCAACGGGCATACCC
>CAZDOZ010000171.1:0-4955 GCA_964507175.1 uncultured Anaerolineae bacterium | reverse complement strand
CACGGAATCTGAGCTTTAGAACCCCTGCAGCCTGCTCAAGTCAGCAATGCCGTCGGGCAACGCAGCTACGTGCTGCACCAACCCCAAACGCGCCTCCCTGATCTCTCGATCCTCGGCCATCACCAACACCTCGGTGAAAAGCCGATTGATGGGGTCTTTCAGCGCCCGCAGCGCTTCCATCAACACTTCCGGCGTCTTGGATGCCTCCACTTTCGGTGCCCATTCCCTGTACGCGGCCAGTAGCTCTTGCTCTGCGGGTTCTTTCAGCCGCTCAGGGAGAAGTGGGTACCGCTCCTCTATCGCCCGGACTATCCGCTTGCTTCGGGAATACGCTGTGAACACCTCCTCCCAGTCCGGCTCGTTCACCACTTTCTCCAGGGACTTCACCGTCAGGTAGGCGCGGTAGGGATTGTCCCCAAGTTCGGCCAGCACCGCATCCACCACGTCGTACTGGAACCCCTGGTCCCGCAGCCAGACCCGCAGGCGGCCACGGATGAACTCCAGAGCCTCGGCCTGACGCTCTGGCGTGGATTCCACCGGCAGATGCTTCGCGGCCTCGGCGACGCCCTCCCGCAGGGAGAACGAGACACCACGCCCCACCAGAACCTGCACGATGCCCAAGGCATCCCGGCGCATGTGGTATGGGTCGGCGGAACCGGTGGGTGCCAGCCCCACGGAGAACAACCCCGTCAGGCTGTCGAGCCTGTCCGCCAGGTTGACGGCGATGCCCGGCCTCGTCTTCGGCAGGATATCACCGGAGAACCGGGGCAGGTAGTGCTCGAAGATCGCCTGAGCCACCTCCGGCTCCTCGCCGGAGCGGAGGGCGTACTCACGCCCCATGACCCCCTGGAGGCTGGTGAACTCGACCACCATCTGGGTCGCCAGATCTGCTTTGCAAAGGTGCGCCGCCCTCCGGGTCCTCTCCACGTCCTCGCCGCCGTAGCCCAGCCGCTCCGCCACCCACGGGGCCAGTTCCTCCAGCCGATGGACTTTGTCCAGCATGGAGCCAAGCTGCTCCTGGAATGTCAGCGTGCCGAGCCGTGGGAGGAAGTCCTCCAGGTGGTGCTTCGTGTCCGACTTGAAGAAGAAATCTGCGTCGGCGTAGCGGGCCCGCAGCACTGCCTCGTACCCCCGGCGGACCACATCCACGTGGCGTCCGTCGCCGTTTCGCACCGCCACGAAATATGGCATCAGCTTTCCATCGGCGTCCACCACCGGGAAGTACCGCTGATGCTTCCGCATGACGGTTATCAGCACGTCCTGGGGTATCCTCAGGTGCTCCGGATCGAAAGTCCCCAGGATGGCGTGGGGGCGTTCCACCAGGTTCGTCACCTCGTCCAGCAGCGCCGGGTCGTCCGGCACCACACCGCCGACGCTCTCTGCCAATGATCGCACCTGCCGGGCGATCTCCTTGCGCCGGGCATCCCTGTCCACCACGATTTTCTGCTCTGCCATCACGTCCCAGTACGCCTCGGCCGAGGGGATGGGCAGCGTCGGGGAACCGTCGGGGCGGGTACCGCGGCTGTACCTGCCGGCGGGAACGTCGGCGTAGGTGAAAGGCACCACCGCCTTCCCCAGGAGCGCCACGAACCAGCGGATGGGACGGGAGAAAGCGACGTCGCTGGCATTCCACCTCATGCTCTTCTCGAACCGGATCGCCGCCACCAGGCCGGGGATCGCCTCCGAAAGCACCTCCACGGCGGGACGCCCCTGCACCTTCCGCACGGCGAAGACCCTGGGGCCTTTCTCCGTCTCACGCACCTCCAGCTCCTCCACCGACACGCCCATGCTCCTGGCGAATCCAGTAGCGGCTTTGGTCGGCGTGCCGTCCGGCTTGAATGCGGCTTTCGCCGGAGGTCCTTTCACCAGTTCTTCCACATCCCTCTGCCGCGGCGCCAGGTTCTCCACGTACACCGCCAGCCTCCGAGGAGTTCCCGTGACCTTCACTGCACCGTGATCGAGCCGCAGATCACCCAGTTTCTCGGACACCAGATCGCGAAGCTGGGCCAACGCTGAATCCAGATCGGCAGCAGGAAGTTCCTCGGTGCCGATTTCCAGCAGAAGCGGCGCCGGAGCATCTGGCGGGGTCCCCAGCTCGGTCTCCGGCTGGGACTTTACCGCTGGCACCGTGCTCCCTTTGGCGAGCCAGGGGAGGCCTTGCTCCTCGCGCTGTTTCACGTAGAGATCGGCGACCTGTCGGGCCAGACCCCGCATCCGGCGGAAGAAAGTCGCTCGCTCCGTCACGCCCACAGCGCCCCTGGTGTCCAGGATGTTGAAAGTGTGGGAACAACGCAGGATGTAATCGTGGGCCGGGACGGGCAGCTTCCGCTCGATGGCAAGTCTGGCTTCTTCCTCGAAGAGGCGGTACATCTCCCGCAGGCGGCCTATGTCGGCGTAGTCGAAGTTGTACCGACAGTAATCCACCTCCTGGTCGAGGTAGATGTCGCCGTAGGTGTGCAGGCCATCCCAATCGATGTCCCACACCCGGCTCACGCCCTGCAGGAACATCACGATGCGCTCCAGCCCGTAGGTGATCTCCACCGACACGGGGCGCAAAGTCTGACCTCCGGCCTGCTGGAAGTACGTGAACTGGGTGATCTCCAGGCCGTCCAGCCACACCTCCCAGCCCAGACCCCACGCGCCCAGCGCGGGGGATTCCCAGTTGTCTTCCACGAAACGGATGTCGTGCTCCTCCCGGCGGATTCCCAGGGCCTCCAGGCTCCGCAGATAAAGTTCCTGAGGGTTGCCGGGGTCCGGCTTGAGGATGACCTGGTACTGGGTGTGCATCTGCATCCGGTTGGGGTTCTCGCCGTAGCGCCCATCGTCGGGGCGGAAAGAAGGCTCAACGTATGCCACATTCCACGGCTCCGGGCCCAGGACGCGCAGGATTGTCGCCACGTTCATGGTTCCGGCGCCGACTTTTTCGCTGTAGGGCTGCCAGATCAGTGCCCCGGTCTCCGCCCAGAATTTCTCCAGGCGCATGATGACCTCTTGAAACGACAATGCCATTTAACGAAGTACCTCCACATTGAAATCGGCGAATGGGCGAATCAGCGGATAGCTTCCTGACACAGCACGTTGCGCCCTATGACGCTTCCTCCAGCTCCAGCACATCCCGCAATCGTTTCTGGAGCGATTGAGGAAGCAGTTTCTGCGATTTGATCTCGCTTCTGATGAAGGACTTGAGCTTCCTGGTCGTGATGGCCGGTATGGAAGACTCCCCTGCGCTGAGAACAACGCGCGGGTGGGTGAACAGGATCACCGGCCTGACCGGTATCTCCTCACCCGGCAGCTTTTCCGCCAGGAATTTTTCCATTGTTTCTTTCTCTTCCAGCGCATCCTTGTCGGGCTTGCCCAAGGACTCAGAGCCGAATATGTTCAGAAGGCGCGTCCATTTGAAGGGGCGTTTCCACTTCCCATCACGGTATCTGACCTCTCCATCCACGTCCCGCACCACGAAAACGTGCAGCCCCGCCGGCGTCAGGAGAACGTAGGGCGAGGGCAGGTACCACGCGAAAAGCTGGTACCTGGCGTCCAGGGTCTTGAGCGCGTTGGCTATGACTTGCTCCGGCCTGGGCTTTCGAACGAACCTGCGCATGTTGTATGCGCCGACATTCGCGGCCAGCATCCCTATCATCAGCATAACGAACGAAAAGAGCAGCCAGTCCCTGTATTGCGGATTGCCAGGCTTGACTCGGAAGCTGGCCACCAGTGCCAGAACCAACGCCAGCATCCCGCCCCAGGAGGCATACTGGGCGATTCGTGCTCGTTTCTTCACAAGACCTTCATTGACGTTTAGCTTCATCTCCCCCCCATAGATTCGACGTCCTTCCGGATGGTGCCGAGCATGTCCTTCTCCACCATCTGCTTTGCCACTTTCACGGCTGCGCGCACGGCCTTCCTGTTGGATCTGCCATGCCCTACCACCACATTCCCGTTCACCCCCAGCAGCGGTGCGCCGCCGTACTCGGTGTAGTCGACGCGCTTCAAGATGTGCCTCAGCGCTCCTTTCATCAGGAAAGCGCCAACCAGGGCCGGAGGGGATCGCTTTATCTCTCGCTTGCTGAGCTCCAAGAGCATCCAGGCAAATCCTTCCGTCCCCTTGACGATGACATTGCCGGTAAATCCGTCGGTCACCACCACGTCGGCAGCAGCCATGAAAATGTCCTTTCCTTCCACATTTCCGACGAAATTCAGCCCCGGAGCTTGCTCCAGCAATGGCACGGCGTCCAGAACCAGTTGATTCCCTTTTCCCCGTTCTTCGCCGGTGGAAACGATGCCCACCCGCGGGTTCTCGACGCCCAACACATCCCGGGAGTACACGTTCCCCATCATGGCGAATTGAAGCAGGTACTCCGGTTTGCAGTCGGCATTTGCCCCGACGTCCAGCAGTAACGTAAACCCTTTCACCGTGGGGAAAATGGTAGCAAAGGCTGGCCGCCGGATGCCGGGCAAACGCCCCAGGGTAAAGAGCGCCGCCGCCAGTGCGCCGCCGGAGTTCCCCATGGTGACGAAAGCATCCGCCCGACCATCCTTTAGCATGGACATTCCCACGTGCATGGAACTATCACGCTTGGTCTTGGCGGCTATCGCCGGAGAATCCTCCATTTCGATTACCTCGGAGGCATGCACCACCTCCAACGGGAGGCCTTCGGTGTCGTGGTTTGCCAGTTCTGCCTCGACCACGTCCCGCTTGCCGACCATCATGACCGTCACGCCGAGCTCGCGGGCGGCCATTACGCCCCCCGCCACGACCTCTTCGGGGGCGTAATCGCCCCCCATGGCATCCAAAGCTATCCTCATTCCTTATGACCTCCCCTGCCTGTAGCACGGACTGTTAAGCCCGTGGTACGGGCAGTTGGCAGGGAGCATTGTAAGTCCTGCAGCGTAGCCGATGTATCTGCACTCCCCGACAGTTGTCTCGTCAGGTTGAACACATTGTAACGAAAACTGTG